>CAMCAC010000088.1 GCA_945872305.1 Candidatus Kuenenia stuttgartensis
GCGTGCAGGGCGTCTTCGATGCGGGCCTTCTTCTCCTTCATCTCGGGCTCGGTGGCGGCACCGACGTTGATCACAGCCACGCCGCCGGACAGCTTGGCGAGACGCTCCTGGAGCTTCTCACGGTCGTAGTCCGAGGTGGTCTCTTCGACCTGGGCTTTGATCTGGTTGATGCGGGCGGTCAGGTCGGCCTTCTTGCCGGCGCCTTCGATGATCGTGGTGTTCTCTTTGCCCACGGTCACGGTCTTGGCGCTGCCGAGGTCGGCCAGCTCAACCGATTCCAGCTTCTCGCCGAGGTCTTCGGCGATGAACTTGGCGCCGGTCAGGACGGCGATGTCCTTGAGCATCTCCTTGCGACGGTCGCCGAAGCCGGGGGCCTTCACGGCGCAGACGTTGAGCACGCCGCGCAGCTTGTTGACCACCAGGGCGGCCAGGGCCTCGCCTTCGACTTCTTCGGCGATGACCAGGAACGGCTTGCCAGCCTGGGCCACCTTCTCGAGCAGGGGCAGGAACTCACGCAGGTTGGAGACCTTCTTCTCGTAGACGAGAATGTAGGGCTTCTCCATGGTCACTTCCTGGTCGGCGGTGCCGGCAGCGAAGTACGGGCTGATGTAGCCCTTGTCGAACTGCATGCCTTCGACGAGGTCGAGCTTGGTCTCGGTGCTCTTGGCCTCTTCGACGGTGATGACGCCGTCCTTGCCGACCTTGTCCATGGCTTCCGCCAGGAGCTTGCCGATCGATTCGTCGTTGTTGGCGGAGATGGTGCCGACCTGGGCAATCTCGGCGCTGCTCTTGATCTTGGTCGAGAGCTTGGCGACGGACTCGACCGCAGCGGCGACCGCCTTGTCGATGCCGCGCTTCACTTCATTGGGGTTGGCGCCGCTGGCGATGAGCTTGAGGCCCTCGCGGTAGATCGCCTCGGTGAGGACGGTGGCGGTGGTGGTGCCGTCGCCGGCGACCTTGGAAGCCTTCTCGGCGACTTCCTTGACCATCGCGGCGCCCATCTGCTCGAAGGGGTCCTTGAGCTCGACTTCCTTGGCGACGGTGACGCCGTCCTTGGTGACGTTGGGGGAGCCGAAGGACTTCTCGATGACGACCACCTTGCCGGTGGGGCCCATCGTGACCTTGACCGCGTCGTTGAGGGTCTGGATGCCCTTGAGGATCTTCGCCCGGGCGTCGGACCCGAACATGAGCTGCTTGGCCATGTGTATTGTTCCTGAGTGTGTGTTGGTTGAAGAGGGTTCGGAGCGCGGGATCCGGGAGCCGGATCCCGGCGGGTCAGCCGACCTTGGCGAGGATGTCGCTCTCGCGCAGGATGATCACCTCGACGCCGTCGACGGTGATCTCGGTGCCGCTGTACTTGCCGAACAGGATGATGTCGCCGACCGCGACGTCGGGCTTGGCCCGGGTGCCGTCGTCGAGGAGCTTGCCGGGGCCGACCGCGAGGATCTTGCCCTGCTGGGGCTTCTCCTTGGCATTCTCCGGGAGGAGGATGCCGCCGGCGGTCTTGGTCTCGGGCTCGGTGCGGGTGACGACGATCCGGTCGTCGAGGGGCTTGATCACGGATTTGGGAGCGGTCTTGCTCATGGGAAGATCCTTGGTTGGGAGTGTTCGGTGGGGAATGGTGATCGGGTTCAGCGTGGGGATGGGGCTCAGAAGCCGCCCATCCCTCCCATGCCGCCCATGCCACCCATTCCGCCCATGCCTTCGTCGTCCTCGTCACCGCCGCCGCCCTTCTTGGCGTCCTTCTTGGGCTCCTTGATCTCGGCGATCATGGCTTCGGTGTTGAGCAGCAGGGTGGCGACCGAGGCGGCGTTGGTGAGCGCGCTCTTGGTGACCTTGACCGGGTCGATGACGCCGGCCTTGATCAAGTCCTGGAACTCGTCGGTCTTGGCGTTGTAGCCGACCGCGCCCTTCTCCTTGGCGATGCGGTTGGCGATGACCTCGCCTTCCTTGCCGGCGTTGCTGGCGATCGTGACCGCGGGCAGGCGCAGGGCCGCCTTGACGATCTCGGCGCCGATCAGCTCGTCGCCGGTCAGACCCAGCTTCACGATGGCCTCGGTGGCGCGGATCAGGGCGGTGCCGCCACCGGCGACGATGCCCTCTTCGACCGCGGCGCGGGTGGCGTGGAGCGCGTCGTCGACGCGGTCCTTGCGCTCCTTCATCTCCGCCTCGGTGGCGGCGCCGACCTTGATGACGGCGACGCCGCCAGCGAGCTTGGCCAGGCGCTCCTGGAGCTTCTCGCGGTCGTAGTCGCTCTTGGTGGTCTCGATCTCCTTGCGGATGCCCTTGATCCGGGCCGAGACGTCGGCGCGCTTGCCGGCGCCCTCGATGATCGTGGTGTTCTCCTTCTCGATCTTCACGCTCTTGGCGGAGCCGAGGTCGGAGAGCTCGACATTCTTGAGGTCGACGCCGAGGTCCTCGAACAGGGCACGGCCGCCGGTCAGGCTGGCGATGTCCTCAAGCATGGCCTTGCGGCGGTCGCCGTAGCCCGGCGCCTTGACCGCGCAGCACTTCAGGACCTTGCGCATGTTGTTGACGACCAGGGTCGCCAGGGCCTCGCCGTCCACGTCCTCGGCGATGATGAGCAGCGAGCGGTTGGCCTTGGCCACCTTCTCGAGCAGGGGCACGAGCTCCTGGACCGAGCTGATCTTCTTCTCGTTGATCAGGATGAGCGGGTTCTCGAGCTCGGCGGTCAGGTGGTCGGCGTCGGTGATGAAGTTCGGCGAGCAGTAGCCGCGGTCGAACTGCATGCCCTCGACGACATCGACCTCGTCGGCCAGGCCCTTGCCCTCTTCGACGGTGATCACGCCGTCTTCGCCGACCTTCTGCATGGCGTCGGCGATCTGCTTGCCGATCTCGGCTTCGTTGTTGGCGGAGATGGTGCCGACCTGGGCGATCATGTCGAACTTGCCGGCGACCTTGACCGCCTGCTTCTCAAGGTGCGCGTTGACCGCGGCCACGGCCTTCTCGATGCCGGTCTTGAGGGCGATGGGGTTCACGCCGCTGGTGACCGCCTTCAGGCCCTGGGCGAAGATCGCCTCGGCGAGGACGGTGGCGGTGGTGGTGCCGTCGCCGGCCTGGGTGCCGGTCTTGCTGGCCACTTCGCGGACCAGGCGGGCGCCCATGTTCTCGAACGGGTTGCGGAACTCGATCTGCTCGGCGACGGTGACGCCGTCCTTGGTCACGTGGGGCGAGCCCCAGGACTTGTGGATGACCACGTTGCGGCCGGAGGGGCCGAGGGTGCTCTTCACGGTCCGGGCGAGCTTCTCGACGCCGGAACGGATCCGGTCGCGCACGTCCTCGTTGAACACGATCTGCTTGGCTGCCATGGATGGACTCCTGATGGGTGTTGGGCTGGTTGGTCGTCTCGCACCCGCTTGAGCAGCGGGCGTGCCAGACATCCGGAATGCTTGATTTGTTTACAGATCAACGGGTTACGGCGATCGACCCGACCAAGCCGGGGGCGATCGGGTCAATTCGACTCAGGCCCCCGCCGCGGGCGGGGTGGGCTTGGCCGGGGCCGGGGCGGGCTTCGCCGCCGGGGCCGCCTGGGGGGCGGGGGCGCCGGTGGCGGCCTCCGGGGCCTTGGCCTTCTTCTTATAGTCGGCGGAGCGGTTGTAGTCCGTCTCCCAGAAGCCATCGCCCTTGAAGATCACGCCACCGCCCCCGGAGATGAGCCGGGTCACCCCCGGCTTGTGGCAGGCCGGACACTCGGTCAGGGGCTTGTCGCGCATGGACTGGAGGGCTTCCACCACTCCACAGGACTCGCAGGCGTACTCGTAGGTGGGCATGTCGGGATGACCTTGGTTGCGGCCGGACCGAGCAAGCGCCGTGCCCCGCTGGACCGGGGCCCATCCGCCCCAGCATGCGCGCCCATGTCCCTGGCGCCCCCTGCTGACGGTTATCTGCGCATCGCGGTGCGTTTCTTCCCCGGCCGGGTGCCGAGCCCCGGGGAGCTGGCCCAGGCCGCCGGGGTGGCCCTGGACCAGCTCGGGCCGATCTGGATCGAAGGCCGCGAGGCCCGGGTCGATGTGCTCGCGCCGTCCGCCCGCACCGCCCGGGCCGCCCTGGACCGGATCGGCGAGACCGACGTGGTCGAGCTGCGCTGGCGCTGGATCAAGCTGCTCATCGGCCGCAACCACGGCTTCACCCTGAACCGCCTCAAGAAGATGATGGCCGAGGCGGATGCCGGGCCCCTGGGCAAGTTCAACCTGAACAACACCCACACCATGGTCGGCGTGCTCGACCACCGGGCCGATGCGATCATGGGCCGGCTGGCCACGGCGCGTATCAACGGCGCCGCCCTGCGCGCCGAGCTGCTCCCCTACGGCGAGGGGCCGGGCGATCCGGCGTTCGGGCTGTGAGCGATCCCGCCGCGCCTGCCCCCGGCGGGCTGTGGCGCCTGTGGGGGATGACCGCGGCGGAGGCCCGGGCGTGGGCGGCGTCGATCGGGCTGCCGGCGTTCCGCGGCGAGCAGATCCTCCAGGGGCTGCACCGGCCGGGGGTCGCCACCGCCGCCGACATCAAGGGGCTCGGACCGGAGCTGGCGGCGCGGCTGGGAGCGCTCGGTCCGGTGCTGCCGGGGACCGAGGTGACGCGCCAGGAGAGCCGCGACGGCACGGTGAAATCCCTCCTCCGGCTCCACGACGGGCGCCAGGTGGAGTGCGTGTCGATCCCCACCGCGGTCCGCCACACCATCTGCGTGTCGAGCCAGGTCGGCTGCGCGGTGGGCTGCACCTTCTGCGCGAGCGGCCTGAACGGCGTCGAGCGCGATCTGGATGCCGCCGAGATCGTCTACCAGATCGCCTGGCACCACCAGCGCCGGCCGGTGACCAACATCGTCTTCATGGGTTCGGGCGAGCCGCTGTTCAACTACGACCAGGTGCTGCGGGCGATCCGCGCCCTGGGCGACGAGCACGGCCTGGGCCTGGGCCGGCGGCGGATCACCGTCTCGACCAGCGGGGTGCCCAAGCGCATCCGCCAGCTCGCGGACGACGAGCCCCAGGTCACCTTGGCGTTCTCGATCCACGCCGCGGACAACGAGACCCGGTCGCGGATCGTACCCCTGAACCGCCGCTGGCCCCTCGACGAGGTGCTGGAGGCGATGGCGGACTACAGCACCAAGGTCGGCCGGCGCATGACCCTGGAATACGTGCTGCTGGCCGAGGCCAACATGACCCCGGGCCATGCGGAACGGCTGGCGGCGGTGGCCCGGCGCTTCGGCGCCCACATCAACCTGATCCCCTACAACCCGGTGATGGAGACCCCCCACCAGCGCCCGACCACCGCCCAGGTGAAGGCCTTCGCGGAGCGGGTCGAGGCCCTGGGCGGCCACCTGACGGTGCGCGGTCAGCGCGGGGCCGACATCGACGCGGCGTGCGGGCAGTTGAAGCGGCGGGCGGAGACGCCCGCCGGGGAGGGGGGAGGGGGAAAGGGGGATATCCCCGTGGATATCGGGACCCCGGCCGGCTGACGCGCGTTTCACGCGGCACCGGGCCACCCCACCGCTCATCGCAGGCCATCAGACCCGAACCGACCACCCTCATGGTGGCCAGCCCCCTCCCCCCTCCCCCCTCCCCGCTGGAACCCTATGAAGATCCACGACCTCCTCACCGCGATGGGCAAGCACAACGCCAGCGACCTGCACCTGAAGGTGAACCAGCCGCCGATCTTCCGGGTCAACGGCGAGCTGATCCGCCTGAAGTCGGCGCCCCTGAGCGATGCGGACCTGGAGGGGCTGCTGATGCCGCTCGTCGTCGGCCGCAACCTCAAGGACTGGGATGTGCGCGGGTACGCGGACTTCTCGGTGTCGGTCCCCGAGGTCGGCCGCTTCCGCTGCAACGTGTACAAGCAGCTCTCGTCGATCTCGGCGGCGATCCGCCGGGTGCGGCCGAAGATCCCGACCTATGCGGACCTCGGCCTGCCGCCGCAGATCCCCAGGCTGGCCCAGCTCGAACAGGGGCTGGTGCTGGTCGGCGGCATCACCGGCTCGGGCAAGAGCACGACCATCGCCAGCGTCCTCGATGACATCAACCACACCCGCCGGGTCCACATCCTGACCATCGAGGATCCGATCGAGTACGTCTACACCGACGACAAGGCGATCGTCAACCAGCGCGAGGTCGGCCTGGATGTCGCCTCGTTCGACGACGCCCTGCGCTCGGCGGTGCGCGAGGATCCCGACGTGATGCTGCTCGGCGAGATGCGCGACGCGGAGACGGTGGAGACCGCCCTGACCGCCGCCGAGACCGGCCACCTGGTGTTCGGCACCATCCACTCGAGCAACAGCGCGAGCACCATCGGCCGCATCCTCGACCTGTTCCCGCCGGCCAAGCACGAGGCGATCCGCACCGCCATGGCCTTCAACCTGAAGTGCGTGCTCAACCAGAAGCTGGTCAAGGCGGCACCGCCGAACCCGGGCATGGTGCCGGTGGTCGAGGTGATGTTCATCACCCCGATCATCCGCAAGTTCATCCTCGACCGCGAGGACACCAAGATCGCCGAGGCCCTGTCCAGGGACGGCGAGGGCGGCTGCGAGGACTTCACCCGGGTCCTGCACCGCCTGTGGAAGGAGAAGCGGATCACCCAGGAGACCGCCCTGACCACCGCGCCGAACCCCGAGGCCCTGCGCATGCTGATGCGCGGCATCACGATCTCGGACGGCGGCATCGTCTGATCCCCCGGCGCGGACGGCGGCCGGCCCCTTCCGCGCCGCCGCCCGGGCCCATCCTGCCGCGCCATGTCCACTTCCGACTTCTCCCTGGACGCACCGGCCAAACCGCTTCCCGACCTGCCTGGCGGTGACGATGTGGCGGCGCTCCGGGCATGGTCCGGCGGCCTGCTGGTGATGCTCGCCCTCGCCCTCGGCGGCTGGTGGTGGTGGAAGGGTGCGACCACGGGCAGCTGGTCGGTGATGCTCCAGTACCAGCTGCCCGGCCTGGGCCGCTGGCTCGACACCACGGAACTCGGCAGGCTCCTCGTCCCCCTGTCTGGGATCCAGCCGGGACGCAGCGCCGGACTGGTCATGGCGGTGCTGGCCGCAGTGGCGCTCGGGTGGTCGGTGTGGCGGCGGCAGCCACGGACAGCGGGCTGGCGGCAGCCGGAATGGTGGCTGCTCGGCGCCATGGCTTGGCAGCTCGGGGTGCTGCTCGCGGACGGACGGTTCGTGGAACCGGGCATGGTCTGGTGGTGGGAGCGGGCCGCGGCCCTGGCCCTGGCCACCGGTCTCGCCTGGCGGTGGACCGGCAACCCCGGCCGTGGGGTCGCCGCCTGTGCCGTGGTGGGCATGGCGGTCATGGGCCTGGACACCCTGTCCCGGCTGCCGGCGGATGGCGGAGGATCCATCGGCGACAAGTACAGCATCGGGGTCGGTTCGCCGTTCGGGCTGCCGAATTTCAACATGGGAGGCGGAGTGCCGCTGCTCGGCGTGGCCTTTGGCTGGCTGCTCGCCGCCGCGAGGCCGGGGCTCACCATCTCCGGCGGCGTGGGCGCCGCGATCCTGGTCTTCCTGTGCATCGCCCTGCCGTTGGAATGCTGGTATTCTGCGAAGAATGGCTGGGCCCCGGACCTGTCCGCCAACAAGGTCGCCCTGTGGGCGGTCTTCGGCACCCTGGGCACCGCCCTGCTGCTGACCCTGCGCTCGGGGCCGGTCCTCGGCCCCGCCATGGCCATCGGCCTGGCCGGCGCCCTCGCCGGCGCCACCGGCATGTGGGTCGGCACTGCGAACCTGATGACCTGGGTGGGGCTTGGGGCGATTGTGGTGGCGGGGGTGTTCCTGCGCCTGCCGGGGCGGACCTGGAAGACGCCGGTGCTGATCCTCGCGCTGGTCGCCGGCTTCGCCCTGGTCGGGTGGATGGGCTGGGCGATGAGCACCGGCCAGAACCTGTGGACGGCGGTCCCCGGCGAGCCGAAGCCGTCGGTGCTCCAGCGGCTGTTCTGCATGGGCCAGTCCTATGAGGCCTTCGCCGCCGCGCCGCTCACCGGCTACGGCACCGGCACCACGGTCGGGGTGCTCCAGCTCCAGCCGAGCTATCCCGGCGCCTGGCTGTCGGTGCCCAGCTACCTGGAGCACGCCCACAACGAGTCGTGGCAGATCCTGGTCGAAGGCGGCATCGTGGGCGCCGTGATCCTGGCGGTGGCGCTGGCATTCACCCTGGTCCCCCTGTGGCGGCGGCGGGACGAGCCGATGGCCAAGGCCCTGCTCGTGGGCTGGGCGGCGATGATCGCCCAGGCCCAGGTGGAAAGCCACCTGAGCCAGCCGGGACCCCTGCTCTGCCTGGCCGTGCTCGCCGCCGCCACCTGGGCGTTCATCCGCACGCCGGTGCCGGTGACGGACGGCACCCCGGCGGCCGCCCTGGATGCGGCCGCCACCGCCGATGCCCCATGGCCGGTGCGTCCGACGGTGGGCATGATCATCCTCCTGCTCCTGGGACTGGCGGCGGCGGTCGGCGAAGTGCGCAACGGCCTGCGGGAGATGGGTGGCTTCAGGGATCCCCAGTCGATCATCGGCAGCGGCGGCAGCCCATCGGCGGTCGTCCACCGGCTGAGCACCCAGTGGCGGGACGCCCCTTCACCGGCGGAAAAGGCGGCGGTCCTCGCGGCGCTGGAATCCCGCCTCGGACCCCTCGACATCCTGCCCGGCAACCGGGCCGCGGCGCTGCTGGAGGATCTCCAGAGCAAGCATCCGGCCCTGACCCTGGAACAGCTCCAGCCGGTGGTGGACCTGATGATCGGCCAACTCCGCCGCATGCCGGCGGATGCGGGCAACCTCTACCGGTCCTCGCTGCTCGCGGCCCAGATGGGCGCAGCGGGCACCGCATTCCGGACCGAGGTGCGCGCATCCCTGGCCAAGGCCGAAGCCTGGCTCGCCCGGGTGCCCCGGACCCCGCATGGCGGCGACGAGGCGGACCGCCTGAAGCTGGTCGTCGACCACCTCCGTGCCCACGGCTATCCGGCGGATCCGGCCCCCGCGCCAGCGGAGCCCCGGTCGGTCACCACCGCAGCCCCGGGCTGATCACCAGTCCGGGCAGGGATCCTCGCGGATCGCCGGCAGCAGGGAGGCGATCCGCGATGCGCCGAACCATGGCGCCGGCGCCACCGCCGCGAGCCAGGCCGGGAACCCCGCGGCCTCGTCCGCCAGCCCGAGGGGCGCGCAGGCGGGATAGGTGGTCTGCAGGTTCAGGTTCTGGAACAGGAACAGCCAGTGGGTCGGCCGGTACCACGGTCCAGCCGCCTTCCGCCAGGTGCAGGCGGGCGGACCCGCCGGTGACGGGGCCGGGCAGGACGAGATCCAAGTGCCCGACCGGGATGCGGCAGGAGTCCGCCGGATCCAGGCCGGGCCGGGCCATGCACGCGGCGGCATGGCCGGTCTCGACACGCAGCCGGTCCGGGTGGGCCGGGTGGGCCGGGTGGACATAGACCAGCGCCCCCAGGGTCCCGTTGCCGGACCAGGGTCCTTCGCCCCAGCGGCGCGGGGCATCGGTCCACAAGGGATCCCAGGGGGCGAGGTCGTCGGGGGTCACAGTCCAGGGTGGAGATGCAACGCGACGACGCTGGCGATGGGATCCGGCAGGTCGGCGCGCTTGGGGTTGATGACCTCATGTTCGTCGCCGCGCACCGCGTTCCAGGTCTTGCCCAGGCGGATCTCGGCCCCGTCGTGGAGCCAGCGGGCGGCGCGGATCTTCCCGCCCAGGCCGAGGAGCGGGATCGGGCCCGCCGGTCGTTCGAGCAGGTGCGCGTACAACACATCGCCACGCCGGGTGTACCAGCCCCACTGCGGCTTGGGGAGCAGGGCACCACCGACCACCGCCGGGCCGGCGCCGTGGATCGCGGCGCCGTTCACCACCAGCCAGTCGCCGATCGCGGCATAGGCGGCGGCCTCCTGCGGGCGGACCACGCCGCGGGCGTTGGGGCCGATATTGAGCAGCAGGTTGCCGCCCTTGGCCACGCACTCGATGAGCATGCGCACCGCCGCCGCCGGGGTCTTGAAATTGCGGTCCTCGGCGGAGTAGCCCCAATTGTCGCCCAGGGTCATGCAGGTCTCCCACACCTTCGCCTGGCCCGCGGCGTCGCGCACGCCTTCCGGCGGGATGACCTGCTCCGGAGTCGAAAAGTCGCCGTGCTTGGCGGTGGCCGAGGGGTCCTCGTGGCCGGCGACCAGGCGGTTGTCGATCAGGATCCCCGGCTGGAGCGAACGCACCAGGGCGACCAGCTCGTCGGCGCGCCAGGCCTCTCCGCTCTTGGGGTTGCCATGGGCGGAGCTGTCCTGGTAGCTGAAGTCCAGCCACAGGACATCGATGGTGCCG
Source organism: Candidatus Kuenenia stuttgartensis (assembly GCA_945872305.1). Taxonomy (GTDB): domain Bacteria; phylum Planctomycetota; class UBA11346; order UBA11346; family UBA11346; genus CAMCAC01. The sequence goes on from CAMCAC010000088.1 coordinate 10,305, forward strand.
TAGTTGGTGAGCAGCTCCCGGGCCTGGGCGTGCAGGTAGTCCACATACCGCGACCACTGCCGGGGCCGGGCGGCGCTGGCCGCATCGTCGCGTTCGGGATGGAAGTGATCAAGGGTGTAGTCGGGGTGGTCCCAGTCGATCAGAGACAGGTAGAAGCCGGGGCGGATGCCCTCGTCGCGGCAGGCATCGACGAACTCCCGCGCCAGGTCGCGGCCGCAGCCCGGCGCCTTCACGCTGGTGTAGTCCGTCAGCTGGGAGTCCCACAGGCAGAAGCCCTCGTGGTGCTTCACGGTCATCACGCAGTAGCGGGCGCCGCAGCGCTTGGCCATGCGCACCCACTCCCGCGGCCCGCCCAGGTCGGGGTTGAACTCCGGGAGGTATTCCCGCCACTGCCTGGTCGGGATGCGCTCCCAGCACATCGGCCAGCTCAGGTCCCGGGCCGGGATCGCGGACAGGCCGAAGTGGATGAACATGCCGAAGCGGTCATTGACGAACCAGTCGGTGCGGGCCATGGGGGTCTCCTGGGCGATGGTGTGCCCGGGACCGCGTGGCAGGGTATGCCCGCCATGCCGTGCCTTGTACCCCGAACCGACATCACCGCCCCCCAGGCGCTGCCCGGGGAGATCCATGTCGCCGACCGCCTGCTGGTCGAGGTCGACCTGATGGGCGCCGTGGATCTCGGTCCGTTCTGGACCTACCCAGACCTCTGCTCGCCAGGCTGGAGGCTGTACCTCAACCGGGAGTCCGGTGCGTCGGTCCTGCTCGGCCGGCGGTCCTTCCCCCTGCCCGGCGGCCACCCGGTGCTGATCCCGCCCTGGCTCCATTTCGCCAGCCGGCCCGGCCCGCGGCCGGTGCGCCACCGCTACGTCCACTTCACCGCCCCGGGACTGCCGGGGGATCTGGTGCGGCGGCTGTTCCCGGCGCCGATC
>CAMCAC010000089.1 GCA_945872305.1 Candidatus Kuenenia stuttgartensis
ACTGGCTGCGCCGGCTGCGGGTGGACAACAGCGACATCTCCGTGGACCTGATCGCGCCGCCGCCCATGGGCTCCCCTGCCGACGCCAAGGGCGTTCGCCGGGCCCGGGACCAGCAGGCGGTGGCCCTCGCGGCCCGCTTCCTCCAGCTCTACGGCGCCAACGGCGTGAAGGAGAAGCCCGGCTTCCGCATCGACAGCGTCGAGGTCGACGGCCGGCGCCTGGCGGTCTTCGTGACGCCCGACACCCCGGCCCTGGAAGCGGTCCAGGTCACCGATCCGAACACCGACGACACCTGGACCGTGCTGTGGGAGAAGGGCAAGCCGCCGCCGGTCATCGACCTGCGGGTGCCCGACGCCCCGGCGACGGCCACCGGGGCCGCCGCCCCCTCGTCCACCACCGCCGCCGGGAAGTGACCATGCGCGCCCTCTCCGCCCTGCTCCTCCTCGCCCTGTTCGCCGTGGCCCCCCTGGCCGCCGGCGAATCGGCCAAGGCGACCCTCACCACGGGCGCCAAGGAATTCCCCGCGCTGATCCTGCGCGAGGATCTCGACGGGATCGAGTTCTCCGACCCGGATGGCAAGATCAAATCGACCCTGCGCCGCGGCACCTACACGGTCGTCTATGACGAGGTCCTGGATAAGAACCTGAACCAGGCCCGGGGCCACGCCAACGCCAGTCGCTGGGCCGAGGCGGGCACCGCGTTCAGCCAGGCCGCAGCGACCCTGCGCGTCGACTGGGCCGCCGAGGATGCCTGCCTGCGCGGCGCCGAGGCCTTCCTGCGCGCCAACCAGCCGGACCAGGCCCTGGCCCTCCTCGACCGCCTGGAACGCACCTGGCCCAAGACGCTGCGCCTGGCCGCGGCCCGCGGCCTGCGGGGCTCGGCCCTGGCGGCCAAAAAGGATCCCGGGGCCCGCAAGGCCTTCGAGGACATCATCGCCAAGGAGCGCGAGTGGGGCCCCGCCGCCGCCCTCGCCGGCGCCCGTGGCCTGGCCAGTCTGGCCCGGGCCGAGAACAAGCCCGCCGAGGCGGCCGCGGCCCTCAAGCCGGTGGTCGACCGGCTGGCCCCGGCCAGCGATCCCCTGTGGGCCACCGCGGCCCTGGAATTCGCCGGCGATCTGCTCGCCGCCGGCCAGGGCGATGCGGCCATCGCGGCCTATCGCCGGATCGCCACCGCCGAGGTGGACGATGCGGAGCGCGCCGCCGCCCGCCTCGGCTGGGGCCGGACCCTGGCCGCCAAGGGCGATGTCGCCAACCTGCAGGCCGCGCTGGACCAGTTCGCCATCGCCACCGTCCTGCCCGGCGCCGACGGTCAGACCCTGGCCGCCGCCGCGCGCGAGGGCAAGGCCCTGTGCGACCGTCTGAGCAAGGACGCCGGCGTGTCCGCCGACGACCAGCGCGAATACCGACTCCTCATGGGCAAGTTCTGAGGTCCGCCATGCTCCGCTTCCTGCTCCTCTGCCTGTTCGCCACCACCCTGGTCGCCGGCGACGCCGACAGCGACCTGGTGACCATGCGCGACACCAAGACCCGTACCGGCTGGATCGAATCCGAGAACCCGGACGAGACGATCATGACCTACACCCGGGGCGGCCAGCCGCAGCGGGTGAAGACCAAGGACATCCGCAGCATCGACTACGGCTTCGAGCGGGTCGACGGCTTCATCAAGTCCGGCCGCGCCGAGATGGACCGCGGCAAGTACGAAGCCGCCGCCGCCCTGTTCGCCAGCGCCGCGAGCGGCGGCGCCCGGGAGCCGGAGCGGGTGTGGGGCGCCTGGCTCGAGGCCGAGTCCTACGAGGCCCTGGGGGACCACGCCAACGCCGCCACCGCCTTCGCCAAGATCGTCGCCGGCAGCCCCAACCACCGCCTGGCCCTCGACGCCCTCTACCGCCAGGGATTCGCCCTGGCCATCGCCGGCAAGGCCGGCGAGGCGGGAAAGATCGTCGACCAGCTCGCCCAGCGCGGGGTCAAGGACGGCCGGGCCAAGGCGCGCGAGAACGGGGTGCGGGCGGCGATCGCCGCCGCCGCCGGCGACCAGGCCAAGGTCCGCGAGTTCAGTTCCCGGGCGACGTTTTCCAAGATCGACGAGACGGCGACCTGGACCCACTTCCAGCTCTGGCGGGCGGATGCCCTGCGCGCCCTCGGTGATGCCGCCGCGGTGAACATCTATCGCGAGCTCCTCCGCTCGGTGGATGATCCGAGCCTGTCGAGCCGCATCGCCCTCGGTCAGGCCCTGGCCCTGATGGCGACCGACCCGGACAACGCCCTGGTCGCCTTCCTGCGTCTCGACGCGCTGCCCCAGGGCAGCCCGGACCACAAGGCCGAGGCCCGCCTGCACGCCGGTCGCCTGCTGATCGATGCCGCCAAGCGCATCCGGGCCAATCCCGAGGCGATGAAGGACGAGCGCCGCGCGGCCTTCGCCGCCGAACAGGAAGCCGCCGCGCGGTTCATCCTCATGGCCGCCGTCGACAGCCCGGACGCCAGCCCGGACCTGCCGGCCCGGGCCCAGGCCAAGGCCGCCCTCGAAGCGCTGGAACCCGCCGCGAAGCCGTGACCGGTCAGCGCGCCGCCAACCGGCGGCGCAGTTCGGCGGTGGCGGAGGCGATGACGAGGTCCGCCGCCTGATCCGCATCCGCCACCACGCTCCGGCCGGGGGCGAGGTCGATCCATGGAATGCCCGGAGCCCGCCGATCCGCGGCCGCCAGCACCGCCGGCCACCCGGGATCCGCCCGGCTGTCGATCACCGGCACCACCAGGCAGCCCCGGACCGCGAGGTCCCCCGCCGCGGCGATGGCCGCCGGAGCGAGCGGGGTCGGCACCTCGGCCGGGCACCACACCAGGACCACCCCGGTCCGATCGCGCACGGCCCGCTCCAGATCGGCGGCCGCAAGGACCTCTCCCGCCTGTTCGACGACGGCCGGAGCCATCCCGGCGCCCCGGGCGACCGCCTGGGCCAGACGCTCGCGCCGCTCCTCCGCCAGGGACGGCGGCACCAGGAGCCGGGCCCGGTCCCAGCGGGGGAACGACGCATCCTGCCGGCGCATCCGCCGCACCGTCCAGGCCAGGCCGGCGCTGGCCATCGGGCGGAGTCCGCCCGGTGCGGCCACCTCGGCCCAGTCCGGCGCCCGGCCGACCGCCAGGGCCGCCCCGGCGACCACCAGCGGCGCCGACCCGTCACCCTCGATCAGCAGTTCCCGGGCACCGGGCGATTCCACCGTCAGCCGGCTCCAGACGCCGCCAGGCAGGATGGATTCCGCCACCGGCCGGCCATCGGCCTGGGACACGACGACCCGGCGGGCCTCTCCACCGGGATGCAGGATCAGGGCCACCTGGGTGCCGTCTTCGGACGGCGGCAGCCGCACCCGCAGGCGGCCCGGGGCGGAGGCACGGCCCTGGAGCGGCGGATGCGCCGCGAGCGGGGTCATCGCTGGCGGATCGGCACAGGGATCGCCATCCAGGTCCGGGGGCAGCAGCGGCCGGGCCGGCGCCAGGGCACGCAGGGCGGCGAGCCGGTCAAGGAGGTCCTGGTGCCGGCGCTGGGCCGCGGGAAGCCGGGCCGGTGGAGGACCGCTCAGGGCCGCAGCGGCGGCGGCCCGGTCGCCGGCGAGCAAGGCCTGGTCCGCCACCTGATGGCGACGGTCCCAGGCCTCCGCCAGGGCGACCAGGATGCGCATCTCCACCGCGGCGCGGCGGGCCTCCAGGACCGGGGGGACGACCAGGGCGTCGAGGCGGAGAAGCGCCCGGTCCGGGTCGGCGCCGCCCTCGGATTCCAGGGCGTCGAGCCGCGCGGCCACCCGGTCGGAGAAGACGGCCTCGGGTCCCGGGTCGATCGCCGCCGGGGGAGCGGCGGATCCCGGCCACACCGCCACCAGCCCCGCCGCCACCACCGCCACCCCGGAGCCGATCAGCCATCCCGCCCGCCGCCGGCGCCGGGGCGGCGGCGGCAGGGGCCGATCGACCACGGTGGCGGTGGCCAACGCCGACAGCGCCGGCACCGGGGCGGGGGCCGTGACCAAACGGGGGATGAGCCGTTCCAGGGCGGCGGCGATGCCCGCCGCATCCGGGCGCTCGGCGGGATGCTTGGCCAGGCAGGCCTGGACCAACGGTTCCAGGGCCGCCAGGGCCGGTCGGCGGAACGCCAGCCGGGGCGGCGGCTGGGTGGTGTGGAGATGGACCAGCCGCAGGGCGTTGTCGGCGGTGAAGGGCAGCTCGCCGGTCGCCGCCTGCCACAGGCTCACTCCCAAGGCATAGCAGTCCGCGTGGGGGCCGGGCTCTTCGCCGCGGCAGGCCTCGGGCGCGAGGTACGCGGGACTGCCGATGAGCATGCCGGGCAGGGTGACCTGGGGATCGTCGCCGCCGCGGCCCCGGGCGAGCCCGAAATCGCCCAGGCGGGCCCGGCCGTCGCGACCGACCAGGATGTTGTCGGGCTTCACGTCCCGGTGCACCACCCCGAGCCGGTGCACCGCCGCCAGGCCGAGGGCCGCCTGGCGCAGCCACTCCAGGCTCTCGGCCACCGGCGCCCCGGCGCTGATCCGCGCACCCAGGGTCCGGCCCTCGACCAGTTCCATGACCAGCACCTGGAGCGGCTCGCCGGTGGGACCCGGCTCCTCGCCGACCATGTGGCAGGCGACCACATGCGGGTGCACGAGCTGGCCCAGGACCCGGGCCTCGCGCCGGAACCGTTCCCGGGACCGGGGGTCCGCCAGGCGGTGCGCCGCCACCACCTTGATCGCCACCGGCCGGCCGAGGCCGAGCTGCACGCCGCGGTAGACCGCGCCCATGCCGCCGCTGCCGATCAGGGCGTCGAAGCGCAGGCGCGGCGTGCAATGACCGATGAGGGGATCCGCCACTGGCAACGACCCTAGCAGCCCGGCGGCGCTCCGCAGCGGCCCCGGCGCCGGCCCCCGCACGGCGCCCCGGTGCTGCGGCCGGCGGGACCGCCGGCCGCACTGGGACCTGGGCCACGGGGTTCGTCGTGCCGCCGGGGGCATGGCCCCCGGAACGCGCCTGTGCCGCACAGCGCCGGGCACCGGAGCCTCCGGCGCTTCCCCGGCACGCGACCCGCGGCAGGAAATCAGCATGATCCTGCGCACCGTCCTCGCCGCGGCGGCCATCTCGGCCGTCGCCCACGCCACCGCCGCGGATTCCGCGGCACCGATGACGGTCACCGCATGGGGAGCCCACCATCTGATCGTCACCGCCCCGGCGGGCTCCAGCGCCCTGCCCGCCGGCACCGGCGCGGTGCAGATGGATCTCGATGCCCAGGACACGCCCCTGACCGAGATCGCCGACCTGATCCGCCGGGCGAGCGGTCTGAACGTGGTGGTCGCCGGCGACGTGCTCGCGGAACCGCCGCTGGTCACCATGCAGGTGCGGCGGATGCGCCTCGATGCGCTGCTGCGCTGGATCGATGCCACCACCGGGGTGGCCGCCACCTGGACCGACGGGGCGCTGTTCCTGTCCCGGAACCCGCCGACCACCGCCCGCGAGACCCGGCTCTACGACGTGAGCGACCTGGTCACCGGCCTGCGCGACTTCCCGGGCCCGACCATCGGCCTGCGCACCGACGCCGGCGGCAACGGCCTGATCTTCACTCCGCCGGTCCAGTCCGCCCCCGCCCCGGCGATGACCGTCGAGGACCTCGCAGAGCTCATCCGTCGGCAGACGGCGGCGCACTGAGCGAGGCCCACCAGGCCTCCGCCGCCAGGGGATCCCAGGCGTTCCACACCGGCAGGGCGCGCAGGCGGGCGGCGATGCCGGTGGCCGACGCCAGACGGTCCTCGGGCCGCTTGGCGAGCAGGCCGGTGAGGATGCGGGCCAGCCCCTCGTCGATGCCCGGCAGGGCGGTCAGGGGATCCGGCACCGGCCGGGTGCAGTGCGCCACCGCCAGGGCCTCGGCCCCCTCGCCGGGAAAGATGTCGGTGCCGGCGAGAAGCCACCAGGCCACGCAGCCAAGGCCATAGAGATCGGCCCGGGCATCCGCCGGCCGGGTCCCGAGCAGGACCTCCGGCGCCTGATAGCCCGGAGTGCCCCCGCCGCTCGCCCCGTCGCTCGCCGGCCGGGCAAGGCCGAAGTCGAGGACCTTGACCACATCCAGTTCACCGCCGAGCCGGCAGAGCATCAGGTTGCCGGGGCTGATGTCGCGATGGACGAGGCCCGCGGCGTGTGCCTCGGCGAGGGAGCGGCAGGCCTGTTCCAGGATGCGCACCACCCGCCACGCCGGCAGGGCCCCGCCGCGCCGGACCGCCGTCTCCAGATCGAAGCCGTGCAGCCGCTCCATCACGTAGTAACGCTCACCGGTGTCGGCGATGCCGAAATCGAACAGGCGGACGGTGTGCGGGCTCTCCAGCTCGCTGATCACCCCCGCCTCGCGCTCCAGCCGGGCGGCGTGGGCCGGATCCGCAGCGAATTCCGGGCGGACCAGCTTGATCGCCACCGGCCGGCGGAGCAGCCGGTGCTCCGCCGCCCACACCTCGCCCATGCCGCCGGCGCCGATGCGGTCGAGCAGGCGGTAGCGGCCGAGTTCGCGCAGCTGCCGACGGGCCTCACCGAGATCCTGGCCGAGCCGGTGCAGGCTCGCCGAGGCCACCGCCGACAGGCCGGCGCAAAACAGCAGCGGACCGAACCAGCCGGCGAGCACGGTCCACGGCAGCGGCTCCGCGCCGCACAGCCGGGCGATGGTCCAGGCGGTGGGCAGGGCGCCAGCGCACAGGATGGCGGCGATCAGCGCGGTGCGCGGCGGCACCGGCAGGATGATCGGGGCGAACACGCACCACACGCCGATGCCGGACAGGCCCCAGGTCGGGCCGCCGGCGCTTGCCGCCACCGCCTCGGTGCCGGCCATGGCCATGGCCACGGCGACGACGTAGCCCTGACCAAGCCAGCGGATCCGTCCCGGACCAAGGACCGGGCGGATCCACGGGATCGCCATGGCGGAGACCAGGGCCACCACCCCGCCGAGCATCCCGATCCCCGTCGCCGGCTGGGCCGCGGCCCCGCTCGCCAGGGCCGAGACCGCCAACAGGGCGGTGGCCGAAAAGGCCCCCGCCGCCACCCCAAGCAGCAGGCGCACCCGCCCGGCCAGGTCGGCCGCTTCGGCAGACGACCCGTCGCTGGGCAACCGGGAGAGGCGCAACGCCGGATCGCGCATGCGGCGCAGCCTGCCGCGGCGGTGCGGAAGCGCCAGCCGTACCGGGATTGCCGGGGCCCGGTTCCCTGCCAGGGTGAACGATATGGAACGAGAGCCAGCGGATGCGGTGCGCGACGGATTGGTGGCGGCGGCCCGGGGCTACTTCCTGCGCTTCGGCTACTCCCGCGTCTCCACCTCCGAGATCGCCGAACAGGCCGGCCGGAGCAAGAAGACGCTCTATCAGCATTTTCCCAGCAAGGAGCAGCTTCTTGCGGCAGTGGTCGACGACATCCGCCGGCGCTGCCAGGACGAGGTGCTCAGCCATCTCGACGCCGGCGGGCCCCCGGCGGAGCGGATCCGGGCGGTGCTGGAACGGCTCGGCGCCCACCAGGCGGCGCTGACCGCGACCCTGATCCCGGACCTGTCCCGGAGCGAACCCCAGCTTGCGGCGCGGATGCGGGCCGAGCAGCGGGCAGCCCTCGAGGACCTGACCGGTCGGATCCTGGACGCCGGCATCCAGGCCGGGGTGTTCCGCCCGGACATCGACCGGGCCGGCGCAGTGGCCACCTACCTCGCCGCCGCCGAGGCCCTGGGCCAGGGCGGGAGCTTGGCGGAGCACGCGGCGGATCCCACGGTGCTCTTCCGCCACCTCGTGGCGTGGATGATGGCCGGTCTCGCACCCCGTTGATGGATCAGCGGTTGCAGCCGCGGGTCACGATGCCTTCGTCGATCACCCGGCCGTCCGGGGCCAGCACCCGCCAAGCCTGACGGCCGGTGTCGATGGCCAGCCGCTGGGCCCCGGCCAGGAGCTGGCCGCGACGGCCGGCCTGCCACGTCTCCCAATCGGCACCGCTGAGGATGATGGTCGCCGGTCCCTCGGGCATGGCTGCATCGTCGGCGCCGCCGAGGGGAGTCGAGGGCCGCGCCGCTGGCCTCGGCTGTGATTCCGTGGTAGACTCCCGTAGGAGGTGGAGCCATGGATATCGCCCGCATTGGTGCCGGTTCGCTGGAGCGCACCGCCGCCGCTGTCTCCGCCGGCCAGGACCGCTTCGCCGACAAGGCCGACGCCGTGGTCCGCGCCACCGCCCCGGCCGCCACCCAGGAAGCGCCGCCCACGGAGCCGGATACCGCCACGCCGGTGCAGCCGACCGCCACCGCGCCCACCGCCGAGCCGGATCTGGCCCAGGCCGCCGTCGCCCTGCGCGAGGAATCCCTGATGAACCAGGTGCTCTTCGCCACCTTCAAGGCGCAGGCGGATCAGCAGAAGTCCCTGGCCAGCGACCTGACCGGGGCGTAAGCCCAGGCACCCGTCCGAGGCCGACAGGAGGTCGGGAGGACGCGGAGGGCCGCGGAGGACCGCCATGGCCCTTCCCCTGGTGATGCCCCCGCCAGGAACATAGCGTGATATGCGCCGTTCCTGGTCTTCCGTACGGGTATCGGAGCATCCGCCACCCGGGCGTCCCAACGCCGCCGTGCACGGCGTGCGATCTGTCCTGGGCCCGGCGGGATGCCGCGGGACCGGCGGCGCCGGGCCGTAGGATCCCCCCATGCCCGCCGCCCTGCCCCCCGTCCCCGCCCACGCCCGGCTCGCCACCTTCGCCGCCGGCTGCTTCTGGGGCGTGGAGGACGCCTATCTCCACCTGCCGGGGGTCCTGGCTGTCACCAGCGGCTACACCAACGGCACGGTGCCGGACCCCACCTACCGCCAGGTCTGCGGCGGTGACACCGGCCACGCCGAGGCGGTGCGCATCGTCTTCGATCCGTCGCTCGTGTCCTATGACGCGCTGCTGGAGCTCTTCTGGAACATCCACGACCCGACCCAGGTGGATCGCCAGGGGCCGGACGTGGGCAGCCAGTACCGTACCGGGATCTTCACCCATGACGGCGATCAGGAGCGGATCGCCCGGGCCAGCGTGACGGCGGCCCAACCGTATTTCCCGCGGCCCATCGCCACCCGCATCGAACCGGCGGGGACCTTCTGGGCCGCCGAGGACTCCCACCAGCGCTACTTCGAGACCCACGGCCAGGGCGGCTGCCATCCCCGCCGCCGGGGCTGGCCGGTGGTCACCGCCCGGCTGGTGCGCAGCGATGCGGAATGGTCCCGGATCCTGCCCGCGGACCGTTTCCGCATCCTCCGCCAGGGTGGCACCGAGGCGCCGTTCTGCTCCGCCTATCTGGAGGCGAAGCACCACGGGGCCGGCGTGTACCGCTGCGCCGGCTGCGGCCTGGAACTGTTCGAATCCACCGGGAAGTTCGAATCCGGCACCGGTTGGCCGAGCTTCCACACCGCCCTGCGCGGCCGGGTCGAAGAGTTTCCCGACCGCAGCCACGGCATGGAGCGGGTCGAGATCCGCTGCTTCCGCTGCGGCGGCCACCTCGGCCATGTGTTCGAGGATGGCCCACGGCCGACCGGCCGGCGATTCTGCGCAAACGGGCTGTCCCTGGAGTTCGTCCCCGCCTGACTCATGCAGGGAGCGGATCCGCAGCGCCGGCCCGGGGCTGCGGGCTTCCGGTGCCGCCAGCGGGGCCACCATGGACGGCCATGATCGGGATCCTTCAGCACCAGCTCGCCCTCGTCGAGGAGTTCCAGGCCCTGCCGTCCTGGGAAGAACGCTACGCGTTGATCATCCAGCGGGCCAAGCGCCTGGCTCCGATGCCGGATGCCCTCAAGACCGACGATCGCAAGGTGCGCGGCTGCTCGTCATCGGTCTGGCTGCACGCGGAACTGCGGGACGGTGCCGTGCACTACCAGGCGGACAGCGACGCGGTGCTGGTCCGCGGGCTGGTCGCCCTGCTGGTCGAGGTCTACTCCGGCCGCACCCCGCGGGAGATCCTTTCCGCCCCGCCCGCCTTCATCGAGGAGCTGGGCTTGAACCAGCACCTGTCGCCGAACCGCGCCAACGGCCTCACCGCCATGGCCCAGGCGATCCAGGACCACGCGCGCAAGGCCCTCGCATCATGAGCCTGCGCCACGATGTCATCCCCGGCAGCGGCCCGCGGCCGGCGAGCGGGATCAGCCATCTTGTCGTCCTGCATGGCCTGGGCGACACCCGCCAGGGCTGGCGGCAGGCGCTGCCGGCGATCCGCCATCCCGGGGTGACCGCGGTGCTGGCCGAGGCGCCGCTGCCCTATCCGCCGGAATCCCCGTTCGGATTCTCGTGGTTCGACATCCACGGCATGAAGGAACCGGACCAGACCCACGTGGATGCGCACCGGGCGCTGCTCGTGGAGCTGATCCGCGGTCTCGGTGTCCCGGCCCATCAGGTGGCGGTGCTCGGCTTCAGCCAAGGCGGCATGATGACCCTCGACCTGGCGCTGTCGGGGCCGTTCACCCTCGGACGCTGCGTGGCGATCAGCGGCTGGCTCGGGGATCCCTACCGGTTCCCCAAGGCCTTCGGTCCCGCCGCCCGGACCCAACGCATCCTGGCCACCCACGGGGATGCCGACGAGGTCATCCCCCTCTTCCTGGCCGAAGACGGCATCCGGGTCCTCGCCCAGCACGGCATCGAGGTGGACTGGCGGGTCTACGACAAGGCCCACAACCTGGACGGTGAAGAAGCGCTGGAGATCCGCGAGTTCCTCGACGGGGCCTGAACCCCGTCCCGGATCGCCGAGGTGTCCTCGGCTGAGCGGGACCGGACCGACGGTGAGCAACGGGCTCGACGGCCCGGCGTCAGCCGGTGCCGAGTACACCTCACCGATCCGATGAGGGGCAAGGCCGGATCGCCGAGTTGTACTCGGCTGAGCGGGACCGGACCGACGGTGAGCAACGGGCTCAACACCCCTGCGTCAGCCGGTGCCGAGTACACCTCGGCGATCCGATGAGGGGCAAGGCCGGATCGCCGAGGTGACTCGGCAGTGAAGGCCGCAGAAAATGAATGAACCCGCGGGGATGCCCCGCGGGTTCGTGGTCGTCGGCGGGTGCCGGAGACGGTTACTTGGCGGCAGCGCCGAGGGGCTGCATGTACTCGTTCATCTCCATCACCCCAAAGAAGATCGCGGCAGCGATCGCGATGG
>CAMCAC010000090.1 GCA_945872305.1 Candidatus Kuenenia stuttgartensis
GAACGCACCCGGGCCCTGGGCGGATTCCTGGAGCGGAGCGAGGCGGACCGCCTCACCCGGCAGGCGGCGGGACAGACCCTGGCCGGCCGGGAGCGGGCCGGCGCCGCCGATGCCCAGGAGGCCGCCCGCCGGCTGGAGCAGGCGGTGGCCGAGGGCTGCCAGGGCGGTTCCTGCTCGAATGGCTGGTGCTCCGGCGAGGCTTTGGGCGCCTGCCGGGCCCAGCTGTCCGACATCTTCCGGCGCGGCGTCGGCCGCGCCGGCGGGCCATTGGCCGGTGGTGGCGGCGGGGCGGGCATGGCCGGTCTCGGCTCCGTGGTCCGGGCCGGCGGCCTGCCGTTCGGCCAGGATGGACTCCAGGTCTACGGCCCCGAGGTCCTGGCCAGCGTCGACCAGCCCGGTGCCGGCACCGGGACCGGTGATGGCCGGGCCCGGGACTCGGGCTTCACCATCCCCGCCCATGGCGATGCCGCCGCCAACGGGTATGCCCGGGGCGTGCGTCGGACCAGTGCCGGCACCGGCGCGGTCCTCACCCCCGCCGAAGAACGCCTGGTCCAGGATTACTTCCGCCGCCTCGCCGGCGAGACCCCGGAGCGCTGACATGCACCGCCTGCTCATCCTGCTCGCCTGCGCCTGCCTGCTCGCCGCCGGGGATGCCGTGCCCGGCGAGATCCAGGTCGGCAACCTCGTCTACGCCAAGACCAAGAGTTCGAAGTGCTTCTCTGAGGCCTTCATGACCACGGTGGCGAAGCGCACCGCGATCCCGGTCGCCCGCCGCTACACCACGGTCCACAGCGGCAAGCCCGATGAGCTCGCCCGGGTCGGATTCGCGATCATGACCGGAGAGGGTTCGTTCACCATGACCGCCGGGGAGCGCGAGGCCCTGCGCGACTGGATGGATCGCGGGGGTTTCCTGCTGGCCAGCGCGTCGTGCTCGTCCCCGGAGTGGGCGGCGAGCTTCCGGGCCGAGGCGGAGCGCATCTATGGCGCCCGCAGCCTGGTCGAACTCGATGCGGCCCATCCGGTGTTCAGCACCCTGCACGACCTGACCTCGCTGCCGACCAAGAAGAGCGGCGATGCCCGCTTCTACGGGATCATCCGCGACGGCCGGCTGGCCTGCCTGTTCTCCCCCGAGGGCCTGAACGACACGGCCAATGTGGCGGGGTGCTGCTGCTGCGGCGGCAACGAGGTCAAGGACGCCCAGGCGATGGTCGCCAACGCCTTCGTCTACGCCCTCGTGGAATGAACCGTACCCGCGCCATCGTCATCGCCGGGGCGCTGCTGGCGGCGATGCTCGCCGGCGTGCTCCTCCGCTCAGGCCAGGATCCGGTCCCGGTGGTGACCGTCCCTCAGGGCGTTCCCCCGCTGCCCGACGTGGTCGCCGCCGCCGGCGATGGACCGATCCTCGCCTGGTCGGCGCGCAGCGAGGGCCGCTTCGAGCCCTGCGGCTGCGTGGCGGGCATGTACGGCGGGCTGGTCCGCCGGGCGACCCTCCTTGCCCGGGTGCCCCAGGACCGCCTGCTCAGCCTCGAACTCGGCGGTTGGAGCCCCGGCGCCGAGGACCACCAGCGGCTGCGCGGGCCTGCCTATCTCGCCGGACTGCGGGCCGCGGGGATCGATGCGGTGGCCCTGGGCAAACCCGAGGCGGCCCTCGGCGCCGAGGCCCTTGCCGGGCATCTCGCCGCCGCCGCCAGCGCCGGCATCGCGGTGGTGTGCGCGAATCTGGAGGGGGTCGCGGTGCGGGCCTGGGTCCCGGTCGAGGCCGGCGGCCGGACCTGGGCGGTGACCAGCGTGGTGCCCGACCGCGCCCCGGCGGGGCCGGGCCTGCGCTTGCGGGATCCCGCCGCCGCCCTGCGCCCGGTGCTCGCTGCGGGTCTGCCGGTGCTGGTCATGGCGGACATGGACGAGGCGGGGCTGCGCGCCCTCGCCGCCGCGGTACCTTCGCTGGATCTGGTGGTCGGTGGTGATGTCCAGGGACCGACCACGGAACCGGAGCCGGTGGGCCGGGTCCGTGTCCTCCATGTCGCCAACCACGGCAAGAGCATCGGCTGGTGGCCGGTCGGCGGAGACCGCCTGCGCTTCGAACTCATCGCCGACACCATCCCCGACCATCCCGGCGTGCGGGCGGTGGAGCGCACCCACCAGGGCACCCTCGCCCGCACCGCCCTGGCCATCGACCGCCCCGCCGCGGATGCGGGCTGGGTCGGTTCCCAGACCTGCATGGGCTGCCACCAGGGCGCCCACGCCACCTGGGCCGCCAGCCGCCACGCCCACGCCCACGAGGCCCTGGTCCGCAAGGGCATGGACGCGGACCCCGACTGCCTGCGCTGCCATGTCACCGGCCTCGGCCAGGGTGGCCACCGCCGCCTGTCCGGCCCCGGTCCCCTCGCCGCGGTCACCTGCGAAAGCTGCCACGGCCCCGGTCGCGACCACATCGCCGCCCCCGGCCCCGGCACCATGGTCCCGGTCAGCCCCGCCACCTGTGTCGGCTGCCACGACGCGGAGAACAGCCCACGCTTCGACTACACGACCTATTGGCCGCGGATCGCGCACTGACGCGCGTTCACACCCCGGCCACCGGCGAGGTCGGTGGGTGCTCGTAGCCGCAATACAGGCAGCGGGCGTGCTTCGGGTGCAGGCGCTTGCCGCAGGCTGAGCAGGTCGCGCCGCGGCCGGCGGCGCGGCCATCCACCACGCCATCGGCGGCATCGATCTCCAGGATCTTGGCCTGGAGCTCGGCGTCGATCAGGCTGTGGCGTTCCTTGAGCAGTTCCCACAGGGCGGTGTTGACCAGCACGAGCCGGTCCAGGCGGCGGCGGAGCACGACGATCTCCTCGTGGGCGCTGTCGGCGCGGCCGTGGGCGCGTCCGGCCTGGGAACCGGCGTCGGCGATCTGGCCCGCCTGGTAGAGATCGAAGAGGTCCATGGGTGGTCCCTTACGCGATCGGCCGGTCGTCTTCCAGGTAGTAGTCGCCGGTGACCGCGACGGTGCGGTGGTCCCAACGGGCGAGGAACTGCTCCCGGGTGGCGGCGAAGAGGGGGCTGATCTCGATCGTGGCGCCGGGGGGCAGTTCGACCCGCACGCCGGCGGCGCGCAGCCAGTCCGCGTACATGGTGCTGGCGATGGCGACCGCGCTCGCCGGGCTGTCGTCGCCGCTGGCGTTCTTCACCGGGGCGAACTCGATGCTGCGGTCGATGGCGAGGCCGATGCTGGCTTCCGCCTCGGTGACCATGTCGAAGATGAAGCGTTCGCTCTTCCAGCCCTTGAGCTCCACCGTCTGGCCGTCGCGCCAGGCCTTGAGCGGTTTGGCGGAGCGGTGCAGGGGCGGGCGGTAGCCCGCATCCGCGAGGCGGCCGAGGAAGCCCACGGACCACAGGAGCATGGCCGGCGAGCCCCAGCGCAGGATGACCTGGCCGTCGGGGCCCACGGCCCGGGTCTGTTCCGGGGTGACCTCGGTGTATTCGATGATGTGGTCGCGGCCGTCGACCCGGACCAGGTGGCCGACCTTCTCGTCGGGGTGGGCCTTGGCCAGGACCTTGGTCACCACCTCGGCGGATTCCTGCTCGCCGAGGCCGACCAGGACGGCGTCGTCGACCGGGGCAAGGATGTTGTCGACCTGGATGTAGACGATCCACGCCACGCCCTCGGCGCGCAGGCGGGCGAGCTGGCCGCTGGCGACCAACGCCGTGAAGCAGCCGCCGTGGCCGTCGGGGTTTTCCAGCAGCCGGCCGGGGGCTGCGAGCAATCCTTTTCCGTCCGCGGCCAGGCTGGGAACGGTGCCCTGGCTGAAGAAGCGCACCTGGCCCGGGGCCAGACCGAAATCGCCGTTCACGGCGAAGAACTCCCGGGTCTCGGCGTCGGTGGCGGGGCTGGTCATGACCAGGAAGGGCACCGCCCGGCCGACCCGGCGGGACAGGGACAGGACCTTCTCGGCCTGGAGCTGGTAGATGCTCTTGCCGCTGTGCTTGGCGACCTGGAAGCAGCCCTTGGGGGCGCTGGAGCCGAGGCGGGTGCCCTGGCCGCCGGCGACCATGAGCACCGCGGTGCGTCCTGCCCGGTAGGCCGCTTCGCCGGCGGCGGTCAGGGCGGCGCGGCGCTCGATCCGTTCAGCCGGATCCACGACCCGGCTGGACTTGAGCACACCCAGCGGCGGCGGCACCAAGGGGGTTGCCAGCTCCTGCCAGTCCACCGCCGCCAGCCGGTCGAGAAAGGCAGTCCGCTGGTCCGCGGGCAGATCCTGGATGCCGGCGAGCAGGTGGTCCTGTCCGGCGGCGCGCAGATGGTCGGCGAGGGCGAAGGCGTCGGTCATGGGCGGGCAGGGTTGGACGCATCCCAGGTGGGGCAAGGCCGAGGACCGCTGCCACCATTCCGATGCGTGCTGCGCATCAGGCCTTCGGATCCACCACCATGGCCGCGCCCTGGTGCGCCTTGTAGCGCTGGACCAGCCGCAGGATGGCAAGGCCGTTGTGGCTGACCACCATCCCGCCGCCCCGGCAGTAGTCGCAGGGCTGCACGGTGTTGCCGCGGTCGACCATGGAGAAGCCCTTGCCGGCGCAGCGCGGGCAGGCCTGCTCCAGATCGATGGGCTGGCCGTTCAGGATCAGGCGCAGGGGCTGGGCCGGGGCGTCGGGGATGCGGGCGGGCATGGCGGGGCTCCGGCGGTGAGCGTGTACGCCTCA
This sequence comes from Candidatus Kuenenia stuttgartensis, assembly GCA_945872305.1. GTDB lineage: Bacteria > Planctomycetota > UBA11346 > UBA11346 > UBA11346 > CAMCAC01. The sequence continues at coordinate 4,678 of CAMCAC010000090.1, forward strand.
TGCGTGGTTGCCACGCCCGGGTGGGAGCCAAGGTCCCAACCATGCGCCCGTTCCTCCTTCTTGTCGTATGTGCTGCCTTGGTCAGCGGTGTCGAATCCGTTCCGGCCACCACAGGGGTCGTACCGGCAGCCGTCATCGCCTCGGTGCCTTCGCCACTGGCCCCGGTGAAGACGGACCATCCCCGGGACACCATGCGCTCGTTCATGGCCGCCATGGACCACCATGTGGCGGCCCTCGACCAGGATGATCCCAAGGCCGACCTCTGGCTGGCGGACGCGGTCCGCTGCCTGGACCTGTCCGGCATGCCCGCGGTCGGCCGGGATGCCGCCGGCCGGGATGCCGCCCGCCACCTCAAGGAGGTCATCGACCGGGTCATTCGCATCGACTACGAGCGGATTCCCGAGGATCCCGCCATCCAGCGCTGGCGGTTGCGCGGGACCGAGATCGCCATCCACCGCAGCGACGCCGCGGATCGGGCCGGGGAGCACCTGGTCAGTCCCGACACGGTGGCCCGGGCCCGGGAATTCTGGCTCAAGGTCCGTGACCTGCCCCTCCTGGAGGGAGCGGTGGGCGGCGGGCTGCGTCCGCCCTGGCAGGAGGCCTATGTGCCCGAGATCCTGCGTGGTGGCATGCTCGGCATCGCCTGGTGGCAGTGGATCCTCATGGGGGCGTTGATTTTCGTCGGTCTGGTCATGCGCCAACTGGTGCGCTTCGCCGGCTTCCTGGTCCGTCAGGCGACCTCCCGGACTCCGGCGGGCTGGGATGATGACCTGGTCAATGCCTTGATCGGTCCGGTGACCCACCTCGGCACCACCGGGGTATGGTTCGCATCGATCCATCTGCTCGGCATCACCGGCGCCGCCTACACGGTGATCGTCTTCCTGATCAAGGCGGCGTTCTTCATCAACCTGGCCTACCTCGCCTACAAGCTGGCGGGGTTCACGGCGGATCTGCTCATCCGCCGCATGCGCCTGCGCAACCCCGAGCTGAACCAGGGACTGCTGCTCCTCCTCGGGCAGACCATCCGCATCCTCGCCCTGGCGTTCTGCCTGCTGCTCGGCGCCCAGAACATGGGCATGGATGTGGCCAGCCTGATCGCCGGCCTGGGCATCGGTGGCCTTGCCTTCGCCCTCGCGGCCAAGGACACCCTCGCCAACCTGTTCGGATCGGTGATGATCATGGTCGACCGCCCGTTCCGGGTCGGTGATTTCATCATCGCGAAGGGCGTCGAAGGCACCGTCGAGGACATCGGTTTCCGCTCGACCCGGGTGCGCACCCCGGCCAATTCGCTGGTGTCGATCCCCAACTCGGAGCTGGTCCTCGCCAACATCGACAATCTCGGCATGCGCGACCACCGCCGGGTGCGCGAGGTCTATAGCCTGGAGTACGGCACGGCGCCGGAGCGCATCGATGCCTTCTGCGCCGGGGTGCGCGCCATCCTCGCGGCCCGGCCCGAGGTGAAGCAGGACGCCATCGTGGTGAACTTCAGCGCCCTCGGCGCCTCATCCCTGGATGTCCTGGCCAACTACCACCTGAGCGCCGCCACCTGGGGCGACGAGATGCAGATCCGCCACGAGATCCTGTGCGCCATCCTCCACCTCGCGGAGCGGGTGCCGGTGGCCTTCGCGTTCCCGACCCAGGTCCTGCACATCGCCTCGACCCCGGCAGCGAAGCCCGCGGCCGGTTGACGGTCCCCAGAAACGGAACGGCCCCGGGCGGCGGAGCCGCCCGGGGCCGTGGCTTGGACGGCGCTCAGCGTCCGCCGAGGCGCTGCTTGGCGATGGTCTCGCCGCCGCTGATGCGGTACAGCATCGGCTCCATGCGGTCCTTGCCCTCGGTGAAGGCGGGGGTGCCTTCCCAGCGGAAGTTCAGGACGTTGGTGTAGTCGCTGAAGTACTGCCAGCGGCGGGTCGGCAGGTTGCGGACCATGTGCATGTGGTTCGCGGGGCAGCCGTACTTGGTGATCGACGCCGGGACCTCCTTGAAGGTGATCCAGGTGTGGGGCCAGGAGTACGAGCTGGCGTGGCAGAACGCCTCGGCGATCGGCATGGGCAGCTCGACCGACTCGGCCTCGCCCTGGATCATGGTGAAGGTGCCGGTGAGGTCGCTGTAGGCGAGACGGCCGGCCTGGCAGTCGATGCCGCCGGGGGTGATGTAGCCGGTCGAGAAGCCGCCGCCGGGGAAGTAGTGCTTGTAGACTTCGAACAGGAACGAGTCCTTGCACCAGTCCAGGGAGCCGGAGCCGGAGTTGTCCATGTCGATGGTGCCGCGCTTCATGAACGCGGAGTTGGGATCGACGGCGATGCCCAGCTCATCGGCCTTCTTCTGGATCTCCCACGGCTCGTAGACCTTGCGGTAGTCCGCGAACAGGACCGGCTCGCCGCCGGTCAGGGCCGCGTAGCACATCATGGTGAGCAGGCCCTGGACATCGTTCTCGGTGGCGAACGGGATGGCGTGCTTCTTGCCCTGGTGGTCGAAGGTGCTGTTGAACAGCGCCTCGGCGATGTCCGCGCAGGCCATCGGGGTGCCCTTGAGGTCCGAGCCCCAGGCGAGCTGGCTGGTCCAGCCGCCGCCGACGCAGTTCAGGTCTGCCATGTAATTGCGGAGGATCAGGTAGAGCTTGAGCTCTTCCTCGAGCTTGGCCTTGTGGCCGGCGGTGAGGGGCTTGGCCTTCACCTTGCTCGGGTCGGTGTAGATGGGGCTCTTGGCCTTGCAGATGGACTCCACATCCGGGTAGATGCGGTTCTTCCACTGCTTCTCCACCGTCCACTTCACCAGGTCCTTGAGCTCCTTGGCGTCGTAGCCGCCGCCTTTGTGGATCATGTCGGCGAACAGCTTCATCGACTCGCGCACGCTCTCGACGCCGAAGGTCTTGCGGATGGCGTGCACGTTGTTGAGGGCGGTCTCCATCTGCATGGAGTCGGTGTCGGCGGCGAGGAAGCGCTTGCCCTTGAGGTAGGCGGCGGCGGTCATCGCCCACACGAGATCGAGGATCTCTGCCTTGGACTTGACGTCGAACTCAGGGTCCTGGCCGACTTCGGGCATGTTGCCGATGATCGCGTGGCAGAGCTGGCCGGTCTGGGCGTAGGCGCCGACCACCGCATCCACGCCGACCACGCCCGGCTTGGGGGCGTTGTTGCCGGCGATGCAGCAGATCGGGGCGTTGGGGAAGTGGGACGTGAGGGCGATGGCGGTCTTGCCCGGGTAGAACCAGGTGTCGGGCACGATGGCCACGACCGAGACGCCCTGCTTGCGGAAGTCGTAGGCCACCGCATCCGCGTGGGCCTCGTTCTCGACCGTGCGTTCGGCACAGTAGATGCCGGGCTTCTCGCCGAGGGGCAGCTTGATGCCCTTCAGGATGCGGCCGGTCATGGCGACGATGTTCTGGGCGCGCTCGCGCGACGGATCGTCGATGCGCGGGTCGCAGGGGGCGAACAGGCCGATGACGGGGGCTGCGGGGGAGGTGGGCTTCTGGATCCAGGCCATGGGGTGTGGCTCCTCGGGTCGGCGCACGCTAGGGGGCGCGCCCCGGCTGGGAAGCCGGCGGGGTGCCGGGGGGGCCGCCCCGTCGCAGTCGGAATGCCAGCCGATGCACGCCGCAGCCGGCCTCGACCATCGCCTGGAGCAGGCCGTGGCCGTGGATGGTCTTCATTTCATGAAGCGCGAGGTGGTCCGCCGCCTCCAGGGTCAGCACCCCTCCGGCAAGGCCGACAGCCTTCACCCGGGCCGCCAGGGTGGGCAGACGCTCGCGCAGGACGGTGGTGGCCCGGGCGCAGCGACGGGCATTGCGCGCTTCCGGGCTGCGCTCCCAGCGGGAGGCGAGCTCCTCGATGCTCTGGGGCCAGCGTGGGCCGTGGCGGACCTGGCGGGCGAGCCGGCGGTCGCGGTCGGGATCGTTCACCATGGCCGGGTCATGGCGCCGCCCCGGGCAGATGGTCGAGCAGTTCCGCCAGGTGGAGGATCTCCAGGTCCGGGGCGCAGGCGTCGAGCTCCGCTTCGGGATGCATGCGCTCGGTCCGGCGCAGACAGGTGCGCAGCCCGGCGGCCCGGCCGCCGACGATGTCCCGGCGAGGATGGTCGCCGACATGGAGGATGGCGGCGGGCGGGCAGCCGGCCTGACGCACCGCATCATAATAGTGGGCCGGGTGCGGCTTGATCCGGCCCACCTCGCAGGACAGGGAATAGAAGCCGATGGCTCCGGCCAGGCCATGGCGTTCGAACCACCGCCGGCATGCGGGGCCCGGCCAGGGCACATGGGAGAGGATGCCGATCCGGTAGCCGCGCCGGGCGAGGGCGTGGACCACCGGGGCGCTTTCGGTGTAGGGGAGCACGGTGTCGGTCTGGCGGTCGTGACAGGCCTCGACCAGTTCCCGCACCGGCCCAGCGTCCGGGGCCAGACCGGCATCGCGCACCCAGCCCTCGACCATCCCGTTGAAATCCATCTCCCGCTCGTCGGGGTTGCGGGCCGGATCGGCGCTGTCTTCCCACTCACCGCGCAGGTCCGCCATCCAGCGGGCCACCGGATCCGGACCGGGATCGCCGCCCAGGTCGCGCAGTCCCTCGGCGAGGTGACGGAAGACCATCCGCTGGGTGGCCTGGTAGGGCATGCCCAGGTTGGCGGCGAGGGTGTCGCCCCAGTCGAGGGTGATGACCTGGATCCCGTGCATGGGGGCAGTCTCAAGCGCACCGGCGCGGCCCCAACCGGAAAGCCGGTGCGGCCGGCGGGCGGGCTGGCATGCTGGGGTGGTGGACGACGAGGATCTGGTCACAGCAGCGATCGCCGGCGACCGCGCCGCCTACGAGGCCCTGGTCGCCGCCTGGCTTACCCGGGTCCGCGCCGTGGTCCGTGCCCAGCTCGGTGACCGCCCAGAGGCGGACGACGCGGTGCAGGAGGCCTTCGTCCTCGCCTGGCGACGGCTCGCCCAATTGAGCACGCCAACCGCCTTCGGGCCATGGCTGATGGCCATCGCCCGCAATGCGGCCATCAGCTGGGGCCGGCGGCTTGCCCGCAACCGGACGGTGGCCTTTGCCGAACCCGGCGCCGGCCCGGCACCGGCGGCGGCAGAGCGGGTGGGGGATCCGGACGATGATCGTGGGCTGGCCATCGCCATGCTCCGGTTGAGCCCCGCCCATCGGGAGATCCTCCGTCTCAAGTACGAGGTCGGTTTGCGTTATGACGAGATCTCGGCCACCCTGGGCATCTCCGAGGCGGCGGTCGAGAAACGCCTGTGGCGTGCCCGTCAGGCGCTGATGGAAGCCCTCAACGCCGGCGCGACTTGACCGAGCCCGTCAGGTAGGGCGGGGCGACCGCCCCGGTGAGCAATGCCTCTTCGAAGCGCGCGCCGTCGGTGCGGGCGTCGGTGAAGTTGGCGCCGCGGAAGTTCGCCTCGCGACAGTCGGCTCCCTCCAGGTTCGCCCGCTTCAAGCACATCTCCGCCGCCTCGGCCCGGACCAGGACCGCCCCTTTGAGGAGCGCCTCGTCCGCTTCGGATCCCGACAGGTCGGCCTCGCGCAGGTCCGCTTTGTAGAGGATGGCGTGGAGCAGGCGCGCGTCATGCATGCGCGCATGGGACAGGTCCGCTTCGGTCAGGTTCGCCCGGCTCAAGTCGGCACCCGCCAGATTGGCGCGATGCAGGCGGCAGCCGGACAGGTCGGCGCCGTTGAGGTCGGCGCCGGCCAGGGAGATGCCTTCGAGTTCCAGGCCCGAGAGGTCGACCCCGCCCAGGCGGGGATGGGCGCCGGCGGCGGCCAGGGCGAGGATGAGCTGGGTGCGGGTGATCTCTGCCATGGGGGAGGATACCCCGCAAGCGCGCCGCGGGCGAGGGGCCTCGACCGATGGCAGGGCGCCATCAGACGGACGGCACACCCACGGCCGGAGTTGGATGTTGATGGCTCCAGGGAAGCCAGGCACCCTCCCACGCGATGCCGCGGGCCGCCGACCAGCGGCCGTGGACCGGTGCGGCGCCGGACCAGGGGATGGGCATGACGCCGCTCTCCGGGGCCGGGTGCCAGTCCTGGGCAGGGAGGGATCCGAGCCGGGCGAGGACCGGCCAAAGCAGGAGATGGACCGCGGGGATGGCCAGGTCGGGATCCGCTGGAAGATCGACCAGCACCGTGCCGGAGTGGCGGATGGCGATGCCGCATCCGGGAAAGAGGGGGAGGTCCCCGACCGCCTGGAATCCCAGGCCGTGGATGCCCGCGGCCAGACAGGCCCCATCCGTGGCGGCGACCAACACCCGGGCGCGATCGATGGCATTTCCCAAGGCTTCCAGTCGGAGTGGCGGTTCCCCGGGCAGGCGGTGGCGGCTTGCCGGCAGACCCCAGCCCAGGGACCAGGCAAGCAGGGCGGCGCCGGCCGCATCGCCGCCTTCCAGCGGTTCCGGGACGAGGATGACGGTGCGTGCCGGTGCGATCACCGCGATCTCGTCGAGCCCCGCCCAGGCGGCAAGGCCGAGATGCAGGGG
>CAMCAC010000091.1 GCA_945872305.1 Candidatus Kuenenia stuttgartensis
CGGTCCGGGATCAGGTTCACCCCGCGGTGGGGCAGAACGGCTTCCAGGGCGGCGGGGTCGAGGTCGCGCATGGGCGGGCACCGTGGGGTGACCATCCGCTTTGCAAGGCCATCACCCGGCCGGATCCAGGCTCAGGCCCGGCCTTCGGATTCCCTCAGCCCTTGTCGGTGCGACGGAGGCGGGAGCGCAGGCCGGCGATCTCCTCCTGGAGGCGGCGGACCTCGGCCCGGGACTCGTCGGCGGTGCGTACCGCCGCCTGGACCCGGTCCGTGGCCTGCTGCTCGGTGGCGATCAGTTCCGTCCGACGCTCCTCGACGGTCGAGGTGAGTTCCTCGACCTGGGAACGGGCATCGACCAGTTCGCCCTCGGTCCGGCGCAGATCGTCGCGCAGGCGGTCGCGCTCCTCTTGCATGCGCTTCATCTCCCGCGCCAGGTCGCCGCTGCGGCCGGCCAGGCCGGCACTCCCTCCGGCGGCGGTCTCCAATTCCGCAACCCGGCGGGCCGAAGTGGACAGCCGCGCCTCCAGGTCGGTGACCTGGGCGCGCAGGGCGGCCATGTCCGCTGACTGGTCGCCCCGGGCATCCAGGGCGCGGTCGCGCTCCTGGATCAGGCGGTCGCGCTCCGCCAGCCGGGCTTCGTACTCCTCGCGCAGCTTGCGCTGGCGGGCTTCCGACGCGGACACCGCGGCCCGGAGTTCGGACCGCTCCTTGGCGAAGCCGGTGATCATGGTCTTGGCTTCACCAAGGGCGCTGCGCAGACCCGACAGCTCCTCTTCCTGGGTGCCGGCGGCGAAGCCGCTGCGGCCCTCGAAGTCGGCGATGCGGTCCTGGGCATGGTCCAGGTCCTCGCGCAGGCGGGCGGCCTCGGCCTCCAGGGCGGCGACCCGGGCGGCGCCCGCTGCGGCTGCGGTGGCCGCCTCTTCGCCGCGCCGGCGATCTTCGACGACGGTGGATTCCAGGGCGGCGATGCGCTGGTCGCGGTCGGTGATGGCCGCGGAGAGGGTGGCGCTGCCGGCCTGGAGGGATTCCACCGCGGCCCGGGCGCTCTCGGCCTGTTGGCGGCTGCGGTCCAGGTCGGTGGTCAGGGCCGCCAGGCGCAGGCGGACCGCCTCGCCGATGCGTTCGCTGGCACCGGCACGGTCACCGGCGGCGGCGGCGGCCTCGGCCCGGTTGAGGGCCGCGACGGCGGCATCGCCCGGGGCGGCGGGAAGCAGGCGCAGGGATTCGGAGACCGCGGTCCGGCTGCGTTCGCCGGCCTCGGCGGCGGCCCGGGCCTCGCCCAGCTCCCGCTCGGCCTTGGCCAGGCGGTCGCGGACCGCGGCCAGATCCTGGTCGGTGGCGGCGGCCCGGGCCTGGGCGGTGGCCACCTGCTCGCGCAGGGTCTCGACATCGACCTCCATGGCGGCCAGGCCACTGCGGGCGGCGGCGGCTTCCTGGGTCTTGGCAGCGAGGATCGCCGCCTGGCTGGTCAGCTCGCGCAGCACGGCCTCGCGTTCGGCGTGCTCCTTGCGCACGGCCAGGGCCTGCTGCTCGGATTTGGCGGTGAGTTCGGCGATGCGGGCGGTGGCCTGGTCGAGCTCCTCCTGGAGCCGGCCGGTGTCGGCGGCGGCCCGGGCCTGCACCGAGCCGGTCTCGCGACGGCGTTGGACGAGGGACTCGGCCAGACGGCGGCCGCTCTCGGCGAGGGCGGCCGCGGTGGCGGCGGCCATCGGGATGTCCTCCTCGCCATCGGCGGGGAGCTGGGCGACGGTGGCTTCGAAGTCGCCGCTGGCCGCCGGGCGCTCGGGCTCCGCGGCGGCGATCTGGCCGAGGGCGTCGGCGAGGGCGCGGGCGGTGCTTTCCGCCTGGGCGGCGCGGGCCGCCTGGTCGGCGGCGGCGGACTCGGCTCTGGCGCGGGCCTCGCGCAGGTCGCGCAGCTCGCGCTCACGCTGATCCCGGGCCTGGCTGAGCTGGGTGATCACTTCCTTGGCGCTGGCGGCATTCTCCGCCTGCTCGGCGGCGCTTTCGCGGAGCTGCTCTTCGACGGTGGCGAGACGGGCCGCGATCTCGTTGCGCTCCACTTCGGCGGCGGTGACCCGGGCCACCAGCTCCGTCTTGCGACCGGCCAGGGCGGCGACGGCAGGAGCCAGGCCGGCGGCCACGGCCACCGCATCCCCACCATCAAGGTCGAGGGCGAGGTCGGTGGTGGCATCGACCAGATCGTGGTCGCCCTGGGCGGCGGCGACCACGGCCTGGGCGGCGGTGCGGGCGGCGGCACGAGCCGTGACGGCGTCGTCCTCGGCCCGGCGGGTGGCGGCGGTCTGGGCGGCGAGCTCACCGCGCAGGCGTTCGGCCTCGGCCTTCGCCGTGGTCAGGAGGTCGGCCTGCTGCTGCGATTGGGCACGGAAGACGCCGGTGGCCTGCTGGCTCTCCCGGGCCTTCGCTTCGACCTCGGCGAGACGGTGGTGCTGGGCATCCCGTTCACCGGTGATGCGCTCGACCTCGGCGGCGAGTTCCGCCGCCTTGGCCGCGGCCTGGGCCTGGTGCTGGCGCTGGTCCCCGAGATCGGCGACCAGACGGCTGTTCTCGGCGTGCAGCTCCTTGGCATAGGCCTCAAGGGCGAGCCCCGCATCGCGCAGACGGTCGGCGACCTGGCCCGATTCGGCGGCTTCCACCCCGGCGGCGTGGGCGGCGGCTCCATTGCGACCGAGCAGGCGGTCGACCAGGGCCAGCTGCTCGACGGCGGCCTGGCCGACCGGGCTGTCGGCGGTGAGCTGGTCGAGCAGCCGGATCGCGGCCTGGGCCCGCTCGGCAGGATCCGCTTCGCGGTCCAGGAGGCTTTCGGCCAGGGCGAGACGGGCGCGGTCGGCCTTCTCGCGCAGGCGGGCGACGGTGTCCTCGAAGGCGGTCCGGAGCGCGGCGTTCTCGTCGACGAGTTCGCGGGCATAGGCCTCCAGGGCCGTGCCGGCGCGGCGCAGGCGTTCCGCCACCGCGGCGGAATCGCCGCGATCCACGGCCATCGGAGCGGCTTCGTCGGAGGGGACCAGGCCATCGACCAGGGCGATCTGGGCCAGGGCGGCTTCCGCCACGGGTCCGGCGGCGGCCAGTTCATCGACCACCCGGATGGCCGCAGCCGCCCGTTCGGCCGGATCGGCATCGCGGTTGGACAGGCTCTCGGCCAGGGCGAGCCGCGCGGCGGCGGCCTTCTCGCCGAGGCGGGCGGTGGTGTCGTTGAAGGCCTGACGGAGGCGTTCGACCTCCTCTTCGGAGTCGTTGCGGGCGGTGTCCGCATCGGCTGCCATCTGGGCAAGGGCGGCGATGCGTCGGCGCTCCTGGACCAATTGCACGGTCAGGTCGCGGACCAGGGCGGTGGCATCCGCCAGGACTTCGGCCGGGGCGCCGTCGCCTTCGGGGGCGGGCGGGAGGCTGGCGGCCGGGGCGCCGCCGGTGGCCGCGGCCACCGCCTGGTCGAGGGCCATGGCTTCGGCCCGGGCGCCACGCAGGGCCTCGGCCAGGGATTCGACCGGAGCGGCCACATCGGTGGCTTCCAGCTTGCCGGCCTTCAGGTCGGCGATCAGGGCGAGATCCTCGGCGAGCAGCCCCGCCGGCTGGTCGCCGCGCTCGGCCTTTTCCCGGGCGAGTTCGCGCAGGCGGTCGAGATCCTGGCCGAGGGTGGCGATGACCTTGGCACCGACGGAGAAGTCGCGGTAGAAGGCGGCATCGTCCTCGCCCTCGGGCACCTCGGTCGAGTGACGGCCACCATAGTGCGCCTCGTCCAGGCCGAGCACGCCCTGGACCAGATCGCCGGAATGGAGCATCTGCGCCTTGATGGTGTCGCGCAGCTTCTGCTGGTCTTCGCGCAGGCGGTCCTTCTCGGCGATGGTGGCGCGGATCAGCTCGACCTGCTCGCCGAGCTCGTCCTGAAGCTGGAACTTCTCATCCTGCAGCTCGTTGATGACCCGTTGGCAGGTCTCGAGCTGGGCTTTGAGGTCATTCAAAGCGGATTCGCTGTCGACTCCACCGGTGGTCCGGGCCTCGGCCACCACCTGCATGGCGTGGTCGAGCTCCGCCTTCAGACGGTCGCGCTCGGCGGCGGCCTCCTGTTCGCGCTTGATGCGCTTGGCCAGCTCCTCCTGGGTGCGGGTGAGCATGAGCTGCTTCTCGTCATCCGAGAAGCTGTCTTCGCGGCCGGCACGGAACTGGGAGAGGATGGCCTCGATCCATTCCTTGAGCCGGCGCTCCGAGATCACCGTGACCTTCTTGGTCTGGCCCCGCTGGCGGACGAGGTCGGCGGCGGTGGTGGTCTCACCAAGCTGGCGGAGGCCGGCCTGGATGTCGGGGAGCTCGCGGTCGGTGGACATGCCGCCAGGGTGGACCGGATCCCGCCGGCGCCACCGGGAACCCACCCCGTGGACCGCGGACGGGGGTGACACGGGGCCGGCCCGGCCGGGCGGCCCCTTCCGGCCGGGCCGGGGGGGCCCATCCTGCCAGCCCGTGGACGCCGCCCTTGCCATCTGCTGGCGCGATCTGCGCGCCGCCCTCGCTTCGCCCCTGGCGTGGACCGCCGCCGCCGCCTGGGGCCTGATCACCGGCCTGGTGCTGTCGATCGACCTGTACCGGCTGCACGGCACGGCGGGGGCGGCGGAACCGATCATCGCCGGGGCGCTGGGCATGGGCGCCCTGCTCCTGCTTCCGGTGCTGCCGGCCCTGACCATGGCGTCATTCACCGGCGAGCGGCAGCAGCGGACCTTGACCCTGCTCCTCGCCCTGCCCGCCCGGCCGGCGGCGATCGCGGTGGGCAAATGGCTGGCGGCCATGGGGCTGGTGGGGCTGCTGCTGGCGGTGACCGCGGTCCAGGCGGCGGTGCTCGCCCTGGTGACGGATGTGGATCCGGCCGCCCTGGCCGCGGGGCTGGCGGGGCTGGCCCTGGTCGGTGCCGCCGGGGCCGCCCTGGGGATCTGGATGAGCCTGGTGGCGGAATCCGCCCTGACCGCCTTCGTGCTCGCCTTTGCCGGGTTGGCGGTGTGGCTGCTCCTGGGCGTGCCCGCGGACCGCGAGGGCGCCCTGTGGCAACGCTTCCTGGCGGCGGTGGGCCTGTGGCCGCGCATCGGACCGGTGCTCGGTGGACGGCTCGGGCTCGGGGATGCGGTGTTCTGCCTCGCCCTGGCCGGGGTGTTCCTGAGCATGGCTGGGGCCGGGCTGTCGTCCCTCCGCCATGGAGTGCGGCGGGTCCCCTGGGGCACCGGGCTGCTCGCGGCGGTGGTGGCGGTCCTGGCGGTGGTCGCCGCGGACCGCACCGGGTGGCGGCTCGACCTCAGCCCGGACAAGCGGTTCGAGCTCCATCCCCGCCTGGTGGAGATCGCCCGGGGCGCCGGACCGGTCGAGGTGGTCGCCCTGTGGCCGCGAGAACTCGATGGCGCCGCCGGACCGGTCCTGGACCGGTTGCGCAGCCTTGCCGGGGCGGCCCCGGGCCTGCGCCTGCGCCGGATCGATCCGGTCCTCCAGGCGGGGGAACGGGCCGCGTTGGAGGAATCCGTCGGACGGCTGGCCCCCCCGGCGGTGGTGGTCCGCTCCGGGACCCGGGCGGTTCGGCTGGGGCTGGATGGGGACCTCGCCCGTTCCCTCCAGCGGGAATTGGCCGGGGCCCTGGTGACCCTGGGGGATCCCCGCCCGCCGCTCGCGCTGTTCACCCAGGGCCATGGCGAACTGCGCCCCGGTGGGGGTTCCGACGACGGTCTCGATCCCCTTGCCGACCAGCTCCGTCTGGCGGGATTCCGGGTCGCGCTGGCCGGTCCGAACCTGCCGCCGGATGCCGTGGTGGTGATCGCCGGGCCCCTGGCGCCCTTCGGCCCGGACCTGGGCCGGATCGCCGCCCATCTGCGGGACGGCGGCGGGCTGCTCGTCCTCGCCGACGACCGGGCGCCGGCGGATCTCGCCCGCCTGTTGGCGGCCACCGGACTGATCCTGCCCCAGGCCGCCACCCACCAGCCGCCGGTGGTGGTCCGGGCCCTGCGCACGCATGACACCGGCGCGGAGCGGGGCTTGCCACACCACCGCCTCGTCCTGCTCGGCGGCGACAGCATCGCCGCCAACCACCCCGCCGCCCGGGGGGCCGCCCTCGGTGGGGTGAGCGTGCTCAGCCCCTGGACCTCGCCCATCGCCGCGGAGCACCCGGCCCAGGTCCTGCTCCGTGGCCCCCCCGGCGACCACTGGGCCGCGCCGCGCACGGCGCCGTTGGACCCGCCCCAGGATATCGCCGTACTCCCGCCGGCGGCCCTTGCCGCGGCGGTGGAACTGCCGATCCAGCCGGGGTCGTTGCGCCCGCAGGGGCCCCGGACGGTGCTGTGGGGATCCCGCCAGGCCGGGGCCGAGGGAACCCTGGCGGACGGCCGGTGGGCCAACGGCCGGCTGCTTGCGGATCTCGCAGGCTGGGCGGCGCGGCGGGCACCGCCGCCTGAGATCCCGCCGGCAGAGGTGCGCGCCTGGCAGGTGGATGCCGGCGACGGCCTGCTCGCCCTGGTCTCGGCGCTGCTCGCGGCGATCCTGCCGTGCCTGCTGCTGGTCCCGGCGGTGCTCACATGGTGGGACCGCCGGATGGGCCGCTGATGATACCGTCGGTCCCGGCCCGGACCTGGCCGGCCCTGCTCCTCCTGGGTGTGGCGTCGGGCCTGCCCAATCCCCTGGTCGATGCCACCTTGCAGACGTGGCTGACCTCCGCCGGCTGGTCCCGGGATACGGTGCTGCTGGCCGGGTACACCACCCTGCCGTACCTGCTGAAGCCCTTGTGGGCTCCCATGGTGGATCGCCTGGCGATGCCCTGGCTCGGGCGCCGCCGCGGCTGGCTGGCAGCCACCCAGGTCGCGGCGATGGCGGCGCTGGCGGCCATGGCCCTGGCGGGGGATGGCCGGCCCGGATGGCTGATCGGCGCCGCGGTGGTGGCCGCCTTGGCCAGCGCGACCCAGGATCTGGTGGTGAACGCAGTGACCGCCAGCCAGCCCACCGCCCGGTTGACCCTGGCAGCGGCATGGTCGGTGTGGGGCTACCGGTTGGGCATGGTGGCGGCCCTGACCCTGGCACCGCTCATCGCGGCGACCTGGGGATGGAACGGGGCGTATCTCGTCATGGCAGCCCTGCTCATCCCCGGCCTGGTGGGCACCCTCCTGCTGCCGGAACCGGCGGCGACCCCGCCGACCACCTGGCGTGAGGCGGTCACCGCCCCCCTCTCGGCCCTGGCCACCGACCACGGCGGAGCCGGGCTGGCTCGCATCCTCGTCGCGGTCGTGCTCTACCGACTGGCCGATCAGATGGCCGGGGCCGCCACCGGCCGGTTCCTGGCCGAGGTCTACACCCTCGACCAGCTCGCGGTGGGCCGGGGGACCTCCCTGGTGGCTGCGGGCGCCGGTGCGGCCTTGGCCGCCGTCGCCGCGGGGCGGATCGGCATGGGCTGGCTCCTCGCTATCGGCGGGGTGGCGATGGCCTTGAGCAACCTGGCCTATGTGGTCGCGGACCAGGGATGGGCGCCGGGGGTGCAGGGATTGATGGGTGTGCTGTCCGTGGATGCCGCCTGCGGTGCCTTTGCCGGGACGGTGTTCGTCGCCTGGCTGATGGGCCTGTGCCGGCCAGGGCTGGCGGCGACCCAGTACGCGCTGCTCTCGGCGGTGATGACCGTGGGGCTCCAGGCGGTCCGGCCGTTCGTGGCGGCGGTGGCGGACCAATGGGGCTGGTCGGCGTTCTTCCTGATCACCGTGGCGGCCTGTCTGCCCGGTCTCCTCTGCCTGCTCCCGGTGGCCCGGCTGCGTGCGAGCCGCTGAGGTCCGGGGTTCCGCCCGGGCGGCGGCGCCCCATCCTGGTGCCATGCTCCGCCACCTCGTCATCCTCTGCACCGCTGTCATTCCCGTGCTCGCGGGCGCCGACCTGGCGCCGGCCACCGCCACGACCTTCAACCGGCCGGTATGGGTGGCGGCGCTTCCCGGTTCCCCCGGGGAATGGGTGGTGGCGGAGCAGGGTGGACGGGTGCTCGTGGTGGCGGACGACGCCGCCTCCGACCGGTCCCGCACTGTTCTCGACCTCGCCCGCCGCACCCGCACCAACGCCGACGGCTACTCCGAGGAGGGCCTGCTCGCCCTGGCCTTCCACCCGGGATTCACCACCAACGGCCGCCTGTTCGCGTGGTGGATGCCCCGCGGCGGGGCCCGGCGGACGGTGCTCTCGGAATTCCGCTGCGCGACCGCCCCATTCGCCGTCCTCGACGATGCCCCACGCGACATCCTCACGGTGGACCAGCCCTTCGCCAACCACAACGGCGGGGATCTGCGCTTCGGGCCTGACGGGATGCTGTACATCGCCCTCGGCGATGGCGGCGGCGGCGGTGATCCGGTGAAGGCCGGCCAGCGCCGGGACACCCTCCTCGGCAAGATCCTGCGCATCGATGTGACGCCGGCCCAGGGCTACGGCATCCCCGCCGACAATCCGTTTGTCGGCCGCTCGGGGATGCGCGGCGAGATCTGGGCCTGGGGCCTGCGCAATCCCTGGCGGATGGCCTTCGGGCCGGACGGCGCCCTGTGGTGCGCGGATGTCGGCCAGAACGCCCGGGAGGAGGTCAACCTCATCGTCCGCGGCGGCAACTACGGCTGGAACCTGCGCGAGGGGTTGATCGCCTACAAGGACGGCGCCAAGGATCCGTCGTTCATCGACCCGGTGTGCGACTACCCGCGCGGCGAGGGCACCTCG
Organism: Candidatus Kuenenia stuttgartensis; assembly: GCA_945872305.1. Taxonomy (GTDB): domain Bacteria; phylum Planctomycetota; class UBA11346; order UBA11346; family UBA11346; genus CAMCAC01. The sequence goes on from CAMCAC010000091.1 coordinate 8,709, forward strand.
GTCACCGGCGGCGAGGTCTATCAGGGTTCCGCCCTGCCGGCCCTGCGCGGCCGTTATGTGTTCGGGGACTGGGGAAGCGGGCGGATCTGGTCGGTGTCCGCCACCGGCGACCGCCGGCTGGAACTCGCCTCGGCGGCCCGGCCGTCGTCGTTCGGCCTCGATGGCCGGGGTGAACTGCTGATCGCCGACTACCACGCCGGCCGCATCCTCCGCCTGATCCCGTAGGGCCGCCCGACACCGGTTTGCGTTCCGCCCACGGCGCGGATCCTCCGCGCATGTCCGCCGACCCGGCACGCATCCTCCTCTCCCGCCGCGCCTTCCTCGGGGCCACCGCCGCGGTGGTCGCGGGCGGCCTGGCCGGATGCACCAAGGAGGCGGCCCGGACCCCGGCCGCCGCCCCGGTGGAGCCCATCGCCACCCCCCGCCCGCCCGCCCCCTCGGCGCGCCAGGCCCCGGTGGTCGAGCAGCGTGGTCCGGCCTTCACCGTGGTCGACCGCAGCGCCTGGGCTGAGCGTGCCCCCGGCGCCAAGATCAATCCGATGGGCGAGGTGACCCGCATCACCGTCCACCACACCGGCGAATATGGCAAATGGGCCGAGCTGCCCGACATGCAGGTGGTGCGCCAGATCGAGAACTACCACCGGATGAACACCCCGCACAAGCGGGCGTGGGCGTGCATCGGCTACCATTTCCTGGTCGGCCGCGACGGGCGCATCTACGAGGGCCGACCGGCCCGCTTCCAGGGCGCCCACACCAGCGGCGCGAACGCGAACAACCTGGGCATCTCGGTGATCGGCGACTTCATGCGCCGGGAGCCCAGCGAGCGACAGCTGCGCGCCCTGGCCGCATTCCTCGATGATCGCCGCGCATTCTACAAGGTCGGCAAGGCGCGCGTCTTCGGACACCGGGACCTGAGCCCGAGCGAATGTCCCGGCGATGCGCTGTATGCGTGGCTGCGCCGCTGGAAGGCAGCCTCCTGATGGGCCAATCCTGGATCGCGGACGAGCTGGCGGCCATCGCCGCCGCCGGCCGCCTGCGCCGCCGCCCGGTGGTCGAGGGCCGCTCCGGCCGGACCATCCGCCTGGGCGAAGGCGCGCCCAAAGGCCGCCTGATCAACTGGGCCGGCAACGACTACCTTGGCCTGTCCCGGGACCTGCGGGTGCGCAACGCCGCCCAGCGCGAGGCCCGCCGCTGCGGCCCCGGCGCCGGGGCGGCCCGGCTCCTGAGCGGCGGCCTGCGCCTGCACCGCCGCTTCGAGGAGCGCCTGGCCGGCTGGCTCGGCCGCGAGGACGCCCTGCTCACCCCGAGCGGCTACCAGGGGAATCTCGCCCTGCTCGGGGCCATCGCCGGGGACGGCGACCTGGTCATCCTCGACCGCCTGGGCCACGCCTCGCTCTACGATGGCGCCCGGCTGTGCGGGGCCGAGGTGGTCCGCTTCCTCCACAACGATCCCGCGGACCTGGAGCGCCAGCTCGCCAAGCCAGCCCGCCGGCGCATCGTCTGCGTGGAATCCGTCTACTCGATGGACGGCGACGAAGCCCCCCTGCGCGACCTGCGCGCCGCCTGCGACCGTCACGGCGCCCTGCTCGTGGTCGACGAGGCCCACGCCCTGGGCGTGCTCGGCCCCGAGGGCCGCGGCCTGTGCGCGGAACTCGGCGTGGCCCCCGACGCCTGGACCGCCACCTGCTCCAAGAGCCTCACCGCCCAGGGCGGGCTGCTCGCCGCGGACCGGGATCTCGTGGAATTGGTGGTCAACCGCGGCCGGGCGGGGATCTATTCCACCGCCCTCGCCCCCGCCGCCGCCGGCGCCGCGGAAGCGGCCCTGGGACTGCTCCACGAACGACCCGACCTGGGCCGGCGGCTGTGCGAACGGTCCCTCGACCTGCGTGGGCGGCTGCGCGCCGTCGGCGCCAACGTGCCCGAAGGCCGCACGCCGATCATCCCGATCCTGGTCGGCGACGAGGGCTCCACCCTGGACCTGGCCAACCGCCTGCGCGGCCACGGCCACCACGCCCCGGCGATCCGTCCGCCCACGGTCCCACCGGGCGGCTGCCGGCTGCGCCTGTCCCTGTCCCTGGGCCACCGGGACAAGGACCTCCGCCTGCTCGTCGAGGCGGTCCGCACCTGCCTGGCCGGCTGACCCCGTCAGCGGGTGTGCGCCTGTTCCACCATGCGCGCCGCCTCGTCCCGGCCGAGCCAGCGGTCCACGGCGACGTGGATCAGGTACAGCAACGGCGTCAGGGCCACGGCGATGGCGAACTTGTAGGTGTAGTTGGTGATGCTGATGGACCAGGCGGTC
>CAMCAC010000092.1 GCA_945872305.1 Candidatus Kuenenia stuttgartensis
CCAGGACCCCCGGCACATCAGCGCCGTACCACACCGCCGCGATCAGGCCGGCGGCGACCGCCGCCGCCCCGGCACAGGTGCCCCAGGCACGCAGGCGGTCCGTAGCAAGGTCCGGGGTCATGGCTGATCCTCGGGAGCCCGGGCGCCGACCGGTTCCAGGCTCGTCGGGCGGAACCACAGGCGGATGGTGAACGGCACGCGGCTGTTCGCCTCGACCTTCACATCGCGCTTGATGTCGATGGCGCGCACTTCGGACTCGATGAACAGCTCCTCGCCGGTGATCCCCCGGGCGGCGCGGATGGCCCGGTAATAGGCGTCGAAGTAGGCGACGATCTGGTCGTAATTCCTGTCCTTTTCGAATTTCACATACCCGCTCAATTCGACCCCACCCCGATCGACGGTGGCGTCGGTGCGCCCGGCGGCGCGGACCGCCTGGCTGAACCGGTCCCGGGGACCGGTCTCGACCCCTGCTACCGCCACGGCCGAATCCGGGGGGATCGTGCGCAGGGTGGTCAGCCACAGCTCGTCGGCCTCCTTGGCCTGCCGCTTGGCGGCCTGGAGCACATCGAGGAGATCACGGCCGGCATAGATGCGGCCGGCGATCGCCCGCAGGTCGCCCTGCATGGCCGCCTGGACCGCCTCCTGGCCTTCGAGCTCGCGCAGGCGCTGGTTGGCGCCGCCGGAAAAATCCTTGAGCGCCTTGATCTCATCCGTCGCCGCCCCGGCCCGGGCGGAAAGATCCCAGGCAAGCAGGACGCCGGACACCGCGAGCAGGCCGGCGGCCACATAGGGCCAGACCAGTTCCCGGGTCCAAGCCCGCTGGCGGAGGACCCCCTCCGGCGTCAGGTCCGGCGCGACCGCGCCGGTGGCGTCGGCCAGGGCCCCGGCAAGGGCCATGGCCCAGATCCCACCGTGGGCCTCGGGCCTGCCGGCAACCCCCTCGCTGGGGTCGAACTCCCCGACCGGTACCGAGAAGCGGCGTTCCAGGTAGGCAGACAGGCCAAACAGCCGGGCACCGCCGCCGGTCAAGACGATCCGCACCGGATTGGCGGCGGTCTGCCGGGACTGGGCCTTGATCCACGCCAGGGTGGTGGCGATCTGGAGGTACAGCGTCTCCGCCGCCCGGGCCAGCTCCGGGCCGAGCATGCGCACGCCGACCGCCTGGGTCATGCTCCCGGGTGGGGCGAACACCGTCTCGGTGGCGGCGGAGACCGGCTCCACCGCCGCCGGGACTTGGGCCGGCGCAGGGGGCGGATCGTCGGCAAAGGACAGGTCCACCGCCGGCGCGACGGCCGGGGCTGGGGCGGCGGCCGGGGGATCGTCGAAGAGGAGATCGTCGCTCCGGTCGCCGGCGCCACCGTCCGTGGGACGGGTGAACATCGCGGCCATGCCCTCGCCGGCGAGCTTGCGGCGCTCCGCATCCGCCAGGGCCGCGGGATCGGCGCCGGGACCGGCCAGGGCCTCGGTGAACGCCTGGCCGCCGATCGCCACCGCCCGGCAGCCGATGAGGCCCGCGGGACCGACCAGGGCCACCGCCGAGGCGTCGCGCCCGATGTCGACGAAGAGCACCGGACCGTTTGCCGTCAGGTCCGGCTTGGGCAGCACCAGGTTCGCGAGGACCGCCGCCGGCACCGCCAGGCGCGGCTCCCGCACCCCGCCCTTGGCGAGCTGGGTGAGGAGCAGACCGGCCGCGGCGGCGTCGGTGGCCAGGGCGAGGTGGAGCGGATCGCCATCGCCGGCGGGCAGCGCCACCGCATCCGCCGCCAGGTCCTGGCGGGGTCCTTCGCCGGACAGGCCGGCGGCGAGCCCTTCCAGTTCCAGGCGGAGGAGGCGTCGGGTCCGCGCCACATCGAGGACCGGGGCGGCGACGACCTTGACCACCAGGGGCAGGTCGGCGGAGACCACGGTCCAGCGGCCCCGGGCGTTGCGGCCGAGGCGGTCGACGAGCTCCTCGGCCACCGCCGCCACCGGGCGCTCGCCGTCACCGGCGTCGCGGACCGCTTCGGCGGTGGCGAGGATGCGCAATTCCGGCGGTTCATGCCGGCGCTCGCGCACTTCCACCGCCACCGCCCGGGCGTGGGTCCGCCCGAGGTCGCAACCGATGCGGATCGTGGCCACGGTCAGCGCGGCGCCCGGCCCTTGGTCATGTCGCCAGGCAGGGGCCGCTGGGCGCCCTCCTCGCGGGCCGCTTCACGCGCCTGGGCCTCGGCGGCGGTGCGGCTCTCGAGCTCCGCCTGGGCCTCGGGGGTCAGGGTGACCTGGGCCACGTCGCGCAGCCGGCGGATCTCTTCGCCGACCTTGGCGCCATTCGGATCGATGATCGTGGCGGTGACCAGGATGACCAGGTTGCGGCGCTTGGATTCCTTCTCCCGCTTGCCGAAGAGCCAGCCGAGCACCGGGGTGCTGCTCGCACCGGGGATGCCGGTGCGGTCCTTGCGGTCGGTCTCGTTCATCAGACCGCCGAGCGCGACCGTGTCCCCATTGCGGATGTGCATGGTCGTGGCCAGCGAGCGCTCCTTGAAGGTGGGCTGCTGGATGGTGATGTTCGTCCCCGGCACCTGCTGGGCGACGTTCTCGGGCAGCAGTTCGACCTCGCGCACCACCGGGGCCAGGCTGAGGGTGATCACGTCCGAGTTGCGGGCGATCGACGGCCGGATGCGCAGGGAGATGCCCTCCTTCTCGCGGGAGTAGCGGGGGACCGGCAGGTTGTTCGATGAGTTGATGATCGTGCCGTCGTTCACCGCGGAGGTCGACGAGGCGCGGTTCTCCACATCGGAGACGTAGGCGATCTCGCGGCTCACCTCGATCAGGCCGATGGCATTGTTGACCGTGAGGATCTTCGGGGCCGAGAGGGTGTCGAGCTTCTTGTCGGTCTCGAGGGCGCTGATCTGGGCCGAGATCCCGTAGTTGCTGCCCACGTTCAGGATCTGCGCCACCAGACCGCCGGAGCCCGCCGACGCCGGGGTCACCGCCACGTTGGGCGGGGCCAGCACCGGGAGGCCCAGGTCGGTGGGTCCACCCAGGCTGGTGGTGCGATTGGCCATCGCCCCCTTCCAATCCACGCCCAGGCTGGTCATCGCCTCTTCGCTGACTTCCAGGAACCGGGTCTCGATCAGCACCTGCACGGAATTGTAGTCGAGGGCGCGGAGCAGGCGCTTGACCTCAGTGATCACATTCGGCGGCGCGCGCAGGTAGACGGTGTTGGACTTCTTGTCGAGGTACCATTTGCAGTCGCCGGTCCATCCGACGACGATGTCCGGCAGCTTGGCGAGGAAGCGTTCGAGCTCGCTGGAGGCCTGGCCGCCGCCTTGCTGGCCGCCTGGCCCTCCCGGTCCGCCCGCGCCCCCCGCGCCCCCCGCGCCTCCACTTCCGGATCCGCCGCCCTGTCCGCCACTGCCGCCACCATTGAACGCATTCATCTGCGGCACGGACTCCACATCCACCAAGCCCGACTCCAGGCGGACGATCTCGGTGACCATGACCGCGTCGTCGGCGCCGCCGATGTAGACGGTGCCGCCGGCATAGTTGAAGGTGACCTTCACCAGCTTGGCGATGGTGTCGAGGGCGCTCTGGATGGTCGCATCGACGAGATGGATGGTCAGGGTCTCGTCGCCCAGGGCGGAATCGAGGATGACGTAGTTGATCCCGGCGGCGGCGAACAGCGGCTCGATGATCTCGCGCACCCGCACGCCATCGTAGCTCAGGTCGACCCGTTCCTGCAGGCGGGCGCGCACCCGCTGGCGCTCGGCCTCGGCGACATCCTCGTCGAACTGCCAGACGGTGCGCGGCACCTTGGCCCGCTCGAGGGGGAACTGGCCGCCTTCGATGACGTCGTTGATGGCCACGCGCCGGCGGTAGTCCTTTTCCTTGAGCAGCTCGTTGCGCTCGCGGTCGACGATGGCGGTGAGCAGGCGGTACTTGAGGTCGAGGACCGCCGGTTCCTGGGGGTGGTTGCGCAGGATGCCGTTGCAGGCGTTGACCGCCTCCGCGAGCCGGCCGTCCCCGGCCAGCCGCTCGACCAGGTCGAGCTGGGCGGCGACCGCCCGGCCGGCCCGGGCCTTGGCCTCGAGGTAGGTCGGGGCCGAGCCGGGCATGCCGCGGGCTTCGACCTGCTCGCCGACCAGGGTGCGGATCTCGGCTTCGCGGGCGGCGATCTTGGCCGCGAGCATCATCTGCCGGGCGCGCGGGTCGTCGGGATTGGTGCGCAGATGCTCGTCGAGGAGGATCGCCGCGTCGTCGTTGCGGCCGGCGGCCATCAGGGCCGCGGCCCGGCCGGTGACCTCGGCGGAGGGATCGCCCTGCGGGCCGGTTTCGGCGGCGGTCAGCGCCAGGCCGAGGAGCAGCGGGACGATGGGTCGGAAGGCGATCACTGGCACCTCGGGGGGACGGCTTGCGGCAGCGGACATCGAACGGAGTCTGGGCGCCGCTGCAACCACCACGGCCCCAGGAGCATGCCCATGCCCTCACGCACCCCCCTGTTCGACGTCCAGAAGGCCCGTGGGGGGAAGATGGTGGACTTCGCCGGCTGGGAGATGCCGGTGCAGTTCGCCGGCATCGGGGCCGAGCACCAGGCGGTGCGGACGGCGACGGGGGTGTTCGATGTCTCGCACATGGGCCGTATCCGGGTGGACGGCCCCGGGGCGGCGGCCTTACTCGCCCGCCAGGTCTGCCGCCGGACCCGGGACCTGGCGGTGGGCCAGGTGCGCTATGCCATGGTCCTGGGCGAGGACGGCGGCGCGATCGATGACATCCTCGTCTCCCGCGAGGGCGAAGCGGCTTTCCACGTGGTCTGCAACGCGGGCAACCGCGCCCCGGTCCTCGCCCGCCTGCGCGGCGACGGCGGCGCCCGCATCACCGACCTCTCGGACACCGACGCGATGATCGCCGTCCAGGGACCGAAGGCGGTGGCCCTGATGGCCGGGCTGGGGCTCGACGGCTCGGCCCTGAAATACTACCGCTTCACCGACGTCGCCTGGCGCGGCTGCACCGTGCGGGTGAGCCGGACCGGCTACACCGGCGAGGACGGGGTCGAGGTCATGCCGCCGGTGGACCGCGCCGCGGACCTGTGGACCGCCATCGTCGAGGCCGGTGGCGTGCCCTGCGGCCTGGGGGCCCGGGACACCCTGCGCCTGGAGGCGGCCATGCCGCTCTACGGCCACGAGCTCGATACCACCGTGAGCCCGCTCGAAGCCGGCCTGGGCCAGATCCTGGAACCGGACGGCGGGTACATCGGCGCCGCGGGCATCGCCGCGCGCCGGACCGCGGGCGTCGCCCGCCAGCTGGTCGGGCTCACCGTTCCAGACCGCCGGGTGCCCCGCCAGGGCTATCCCGTCCTGCACCAGGGCACGCCGGTGGGCGTGGTGACCAGTGGCACCCTGGCCCCGACCCTGGGTGCCGCCATCGGGATGGCCTTCGTGCCGCCGGCCCTGGCCACCCCGGGCACCGCCCTCCAGGTCGATGTGCGCGGCACCGCGGTCGCCGCGGCCGTGGTACCGCTGCCGTTCTACAAGCGGGCCCGCTGACGGCTCACCGCCGCCGGGGCCACGGCGTGCGGTCCGGCCGGGGCTCCCGGCGCGGGCGGGCGTCGTCCATGCGCTCCCGCAGCCGGCGCAGGGATGCCAGCACATCCACCTGCTCGACCAGGATGCCCGGACCGGCGTCGACGATCCCGGGGCCGACGACCCACAGGGCCGTGATGCCCGCCGCCGACAGATCACGGGCGACGGCGGCGGTCCGTTGCGGATCCACCGCCAGCACCGCGGTGCGGACGTGCATCCGGGCCACCAAGCCCGGCAATGCCGCCATCTCCAGCACCGGCAGATCCCCCACCCGGTCCCCGGACCGCGGTTCGGGGTCGAATACGCCCACGACGCGCAGTCCCGCTCCGCCCTCGGCCAGATGCCCGGCCAGACCCCGGCCGAGGGGACCGGCACCGACCAGGAAGGCCTCGTCCGTCCGGTCCCGGCCGAGGAACGAGGTCAAGGTGGCGAGCAGACCCTCCAGGTCGTAACCCGCCCGGGGCCGGCCCTGGGCGCCGGCCGCGGCGAGATCCTTGCGGATCATCGACGGATCATGGCCCAAGCGGTCACCCAGGTCGGTGCAGCTGATCCGGGTCACCCCCTGCTCGCGCCAGCGCTCGAGCTGGGCCACATAGCGGGGCAGGCGGCCCAGGGAGCGGATGCCGATGGATGCGGGGATGGGCATGGCGGCCAGACTGGGGCCATCCGGCGGGGCCGCCATGCGGCCCGGACGATTCACGAATGATCGCCGGAATGCTGCTGATTCCGCATGCATCCGGCTCATAGGCGCCGTTTGCCGCATTGCCTGGAGCACGGACCGGACATGCCAGCGCGGATCCGCCCCGGCGCATCGGCGGTTCCTGTCCCGTCCGCCCATGCTGGACCATCATGGCCATCGAGATCTGCATGGGCTCGTCGTGCTTCGCCCGGGGCGCCGGTGGCTTCCCCGCGGTGGTGCGCGAGGTCCTGGCCGGACGCGATCCCGCCCTGGTCGCGGTGGTCGGCTGCCGCTGCCACGACGCCTGTGCGAAGGGACCATCGGTGCGCATCGACGGCAGGCACCACCGGGTGGTGGACGGGGATGCCCTGCGCGCCCTGCTCCTCGCCCATCTGCCGGCGGATGACGCCGGGAGCGCGCCATGATGTCCGCGACCATGCCGCCGGTGATGACCGAGACCACCCGCTGCCAGGACTGCGCCCGCTGCCTGCGCGCCTGTCCGGTGGCGGCGATCAGCATGAGCGGGGGGCACGCGCGGATCCGGCCCGAGGCCTGCATCGCCTGCGGGCGTTGCGTCACCGCATGTCCGACCGGGTCCCAGCGCATCCGCGACGACCTGCCCCGGGTCCAGGCGTGGTGCGCGGCCGGTCCGGTGGTGGCCAGCCTGGCCCCGAGCTGGCCGGCGGCGTTTCCCGGGGTCGCCCCGGCGCAGATGGCCACCGCCCTGCGCGGGCTGGGCTTCCGCCACGCCTCGCCCACCGCGGTGGGCGCCCGCAGCGTGAGCGCGGCGATGGATGTGCTGGCCACCGATGCGCCCCACCGGCTGTGGCTGTCATCCGCCTGCCCGGCGGTGACCGCCTGGGTGCGCCGGCACCGGCCGGCCCTGGTGCCGGCCCTGGCCCCGGTGGCCTCGCCGGCGGCAGTCCACGCCCGGATGCTGCACCGGGTGCTGCCCGGCTGCCGGGTGGTGCTGATCGCCCCATGCATCGCCAAGAAGCTGGAAGCGGACGAGGGTCCGGATCTCGCCGCCGCGCTCACCTTTGCCGATCTCGACCGCTGGTTCGGCGCCGCCGGGGTGGACCCGCGGACCATCGTCGCGGACATCGATGCGGCCTGGCTGCTCGGTTCCGGCGGGGCCGGGGAATCCTACGCCCACGAAGGCGGCATGGCGGCAACCCTGGCCCGGCCGGCGGTGGCCTGCTCCGACATCGCCACCCTGGACCGTTGGCTGGCGGGCGCCGACCCGGAACGGGCGGGCACCGTGGTCGAGGCCCTGGCCTGTGCCGGCGGCTGCATCCACGGGCCGGGCATGCACGGTGATGGCGGCATCCTGGTCCGCCGGGCCCGGGTCCAGGCGGCCCGGGATCCATCGCCGATCGAGCCCCAGTCCCCGGTGCCCACCGGGGCGGCATGGCGGGCGGCGGCGGAACCGGTGGCGGAGATCGGTGAACGGGAGGTGGCCGCCGCCCTGGCCACCCTGGGCAAGCGGACCAAGGAGGACGAGCTGGACTGCGGCGCCTGCGGCTACGACACCTGCCGCGGGCTGGCCCGGGCGATCACCCTGGGCCGGGCGGAATCGGACCAGTGCGTGGCCTGGATGCGCCGGCTGGCCCAGCGCAAGGCCAACGCCCTGCTCGAAGCCATGCCCGCCGGCGCCGTGCTGGTCGACCACGACCTGCGCATCATCGAGGCCAACCGGCGCTTCGCCGAGCTGGTCGGGCATGGGGGGCCGCTGACCGGGTTGGCCCTGGGCGAGGTGGCGCCGATCGTCCACCCGTTCCGCCATGTCCTCGACGGCCTGGGCGATCTCGTCGAGCGGGACCTGCGGGTCGGCGAGCGGGTGCTGCATGGCTCGGTGTTCACCATCGACCCGGGCCGGGTGGTCGGCGCCGTGCTGGTCGACCGCACGGTGCCCGCCATGAGCCGGGCCCAGGTCGCCCAGCGGGCCGGCGAAGCCCTGGCCAAGCACCTGACCGCGGTGCAGCAGATCGCCTGGCTGCTCGGCGAGAACGCGGCCGAGGTGGAGACCCTGCTCGGCAGCATCGTCGACGCCTATCGCAGCCCGGACGGGGACGATGCCTGAGGGGCTGCATCTCGATGCGGAATGGCGGCAGCGGGCCAAGGACGGCGAAGGCGCCGCCGGGGACACCGTGGTGGTGCGCCGCATCCCCGAGGAGGGCCGGCTGGTGGCGATCCTGGCCGACGGGCTCGGCAGCGGGATCAAGGCGGCGGTGCTCTCGGGGCTCACCGCGGTCATCGCCGCCCGGCATACCGCCGCCGGCCGGGATCTGCAGCGCACCGCGGCCCTGTTGGCGCGGACCCTGCCGGTGTGCTCCCAGCGCGGCATCGGCTATTCCACCTTCACCATCCTCGACCTGCAGGACGACGGCGCGGTGCGCATCGTCAACCGGGGCAATCCGCCGAGCATCCTGGTCCGCGACGGCGGGGCCGCCCGCTGCCCCGCCGAGATCGTGGATCTGGGCGACGACGGGACCCTGCGCATGGCGTCGTTCCGGCTGGCCGAGGACGACCGTCTGGTGGTCGTCAGCGATGGCGTCACCCAGGCGGGGATGGGCCGCACCTCGCTGCCGTTCGGGTGGGGCGAGGACGGGGTCCATGCGGCCCTCGCCGAGGCCATCGCCACCAACCGCGGGCTGGCCGCGGGGCCCCTGGCGGGGCTGGTCGTCGAGGCGGCCTGCGCCATCGATGACGGCCGCGCCCGGGACGACGCCACCTGCCTGGTGGTCCATCTGCGCCGGCCCCGCCGGCTGCTGCTGGTGACCGGACCGCCCTATGACGAGACCCAGGACGCCCTGGTGGCGGCCTGGGTCTCGGACGCCCCCGGCCGGGTGGCGGTGTGCGGCGGCACCACCACCCGCATCATCGCCCGGGAACTGCACCGGGCGATCGGTCCCGGACCCGCCGACCAGGATCCCTCGATCCCTCCCGGCGCATCGCTGCGCGGCGTGGATCTGGTGACCGAGGGGATGATCACCCTCGCCGCCTGCCTGCGCCTGCTCGAAGGCCCCCGCCCATGGCCGGTCCCGCTCAGCGCCGCCACCCGGCTGGCGGATCTGCTCCTCGACAGCGACCGCATCGACATGGTGGTCGGCACACGGATCAACGAAGCCCACCAGGATCCCGCCCTGCCGATGGAACTGGGCATCCGGCGCAACCTGCTGCGCAGCCTGGCCGCGGTGCTGGAGCGCCGCTGGGCCCGACGGGTCACGCTGCGCTTCGTCTGAGCGGCCGGTCCCGGATCAGAAGAAGGTCACCACGAAGCGGATCTCCGCCGGCGCGTCGCCCTTGGGCACCAGCCCGGCGACCACCGCCTCATAGCTGCGGCCCTTGGCCACCTGGTAGGTCGGACCGGGCTTCTGGCCCTTGGCGGGATCCTTGGGCAGGCCGGGTCGGACGATGCGCGCGTTGCGGTAGTCGCCGTATCCGTCGCCGTTGCCGCTATCGTAGTCGAGGGGCAGCGGCTCCTCGGACAGGCGACGCAGGCTCTGGTCCAGGGCGTAGATGCGGAAGGTCGTCGCCTTCAGGTCGACCTGATAGTCCTTGGGATTCAGCGACACATGCCAGGCATGCCGCTGGCCGAAGTGGGTGGCCGGATAGAAGCCCGGCGCGGGATAGGCCTGCCAGGGCTGGCGAGGGGCGTCCTTGCGGGCGGTGTCATGGGCGAAGACCACGCTGAAGCGACCGGTGATCCCGAATCCGACGGCGGCCATGGACGGATTCATCAGCCAGCGGCGGTGGCCGAGGGCGGCGATGTTCGACGGGTCGCTGTCGTCCATCCAACCATCGACCGCGGCGGTCAGATCCCCAAGCCCCATGGCGAGGTTGCCGCGGCTGGTGCCCTCGTAGGCCTTCTTGAAGATCGCCTCGTCCATGTCCGCGGGCTTCTTCGGATGATGGTCGAGCTTGCCGAGCTTGGCGAGCAGGGAGGCCCCCTCCTGGGCGCAGTCGGTGTAGCGGTCGTCGAGCACCACGTCGTGCGCCAGCCCGCTCAGCCAGCGGTACTGGCGGAGCCGGGCCAGGGCCTTGGCCTGGTCCGCGGGGCCGGCGGCGGCAGGGTTGCTGGGTTTGGGCCACTGGGCGACCCAGGCGGCGGACTCCGCCTCGATCTGCTTCAGTCCGGCGGCGACCTGGGCCTGGTTGCGGGGATAGATCAGACGGCCCTGGATCCAGGTCTCCTCGCCGGCCTGCTTGCCCTTCTCGTCGTAGACGGCGCGGATGCCATGCAGCACGCCATCCTTGTAGACCGCCTTCTCCTTGAGGAGCTTGCCCCCTGGCCACCAGGCGGTGTAGGCGCCGTCGCGGCGGCCCTCCTTGTCGACGACTGCGGTGCTGGCCCGGGTCCCGTCCGGATGGTTCTCGGTCACCTGGGCCGCGGACAGGACCGGAGCGAGCAGCACAAGGGTCAGGGCGAGGCGGAGCATGGGGTGGATGCTAGCACTTAGCCTCCATCGTGCCATGCCGGATTGTCCATCACGGCAACAGCGACTCAGCCGGTCCGCCGGCGGGCGAGGAGCAGGCCCAGCCCGGCCAGCAGGGCGGCCAAGGTCCCGGCTCCACACCCCCCGCCACCACCCCCACCCCCACCCCCACCCCCGCCCGGCGCCGGGGGCGGGGCCAGGGCGATGGTGATGGCGGCGGTGGCCGTGAACCCGGCGGCGGTGGCGCTGATCGCCGCCGTGCCCGTCACCCCCGGGGCGCGGTACAGGCCGTCCGCATCCACGCTGCCGACCCCGCT
>CAMCAC010000093.1 GCA_945872305.1 Candidatus Kuenenia stuttgartensis
CCTCCAACCCGCGGACATCCAGGGAGGTCAGCGGCACCCCGCCGAAGCGATGGCGGTCGAGGGCCGTCCGCAGCCCATCCAGCCGGGTCCGGGCGGCCGCATCGAGATCGGCGCCGGCCAGGGCCGCCGCCGCCGCCGCGATCCCCTCCGCATCCCCGTTGGCGAGGGCCGCGGCGAGGGCTTGGCCACGGTGGATCCGGCGGGGCGACCGCTTGGCAAGCAGGCACCCGGACACCGTGATGAGCAACCCGACGAGCGCGCCGGAAACCGACCAGACGGGATGGGGCCACCACCCGCCGCCATCCCCCACCGGTGGCGGCATCGCTGGACCGGCGGTGATGGACGACAACGGCTCAGGCATCCGGGCCCCGCCGGTGACGAGCTCCCGGGGCCGGCCCGGGATCACGGTCAGCACCAGGGTCTCGCCGCCGCTCCGCCGGTAGGCCCCGGAAGCCGGATCGAACCACGGCACGCTGATCGGAGGCAGGGCGATCTGTCCCGCCTGGACCGGTACGAGATCCCAGGAGAAGATCCGGGCTCCGTCCGCCGTCTCAGGAGCCCGGGCATAGGCCTGAAGCCCCGTCGGCGGTGAGAACGCCGGCGGCCGCAGGAGGTCGAGCTGGGACCCGTGGATGGTCACCGTGAGCCGGGCGCCCTCGCCAAGGGCGATGCGGTCCCGGTCCAGGGCCGCCCCGACCCGGATCTCGCCGACGAGCCCGGTGTAGTCCGCGGGTCGCCCGGTGGCAGGCAGAGGCCGGACCGTCACCACCGCCGGGCGGATCGGCAACTGCCGGGACACCCCCTGCTGGTTGCCGAAGATGTCTGGCCGACCGACGGGAACCAGGATCGCCTGCTGACCCGCAGCGGTGGCGGATGCGGGGGCGGGAAAGGCCAGAGACCAGCGCCACGTGGTGACGGCCCAGGTGGCGCCATCGACTCCGACCGCGGTCCCCTGGCTGGATTCGGGATCGCCAAGCCGGATGGCGTCGGCCGGCGGAGCGAGCCCGGGACTGAGGTCCTGGCGGGCGCGCACCGCCACCCGAAGGACAAGGGTCGTCGCCTGACCGGGCACCACTTCCGCCGGCTCGAAGCGGGCCTCCGCGAATCCGTCGCCGGCAAGCCGGGGATCCGGAGGGACCAGGGTCACGGGTCGGACCACGAGCGATGCCGTGGAACCATCCGCGAACCGGATCGACCCGGCCGACAGGGTCAGCGCACCGGGAGCCCGTTCCGCCACCACGGGCAGTTCCCAGGACATCCGCTGGGAAGCGGCTCCACCGACCACGACAAAACTGCTCCGCTGACCCCGAGCCCGGCCCCAGCGCACCCCCTCCGCGGACGGCGGATCCACCGCCACCACGGTCCGGGGCCCCGACACGCGCAGCTCCGCCGCCTGCTCGACGCCCACCACCCAGGGATCGGGCAGGATGAACTCCACCTCGGCCCCGGCGCACAGGACCGCCAGGCCCAGCCAGCACCCGATGATCCGCAGGCTCACCATGTCTGTCCGCTCCGCGCCGGAGGCACGGTGCCGCCGTGGAGCAGGGCGCGCAAGGCATCCGCATCCCCCGCCGGCAGGCTGTCGAGGAAGCCCTCGGCGGCGGCGGCGCGCAACGCATCCGCCTCCGCTTCCGCCTGGGCCGCGGCGGAGGCCGCCGCGGCGGCCATGGCCTGGGCGGCGGCGCTCGCCCCGGCGGAACCGGGGGGCGATGCGTCCGCGGCCGGGTCCTGGCCCTGCTGCCCCTGCTTGCCCTGGCCGTCCTTGCCGTCCTTGCCGTCCTTGCCGTCCGCGGTCTGCGACGGGTCGCCGTCCTGGCCGTCCTGCTGCTGGTCCTCGTTCTTTTCTTCCTGTTGTTCCTGTTTCCGGGGTGGTTCCTCGTCCGCCGGTTCGACCTGGAGGGTGATCCCGTGGCGGGCGGCGGCCTTCCAGCGGTCGAGCACTTCGACAGTGGCGGTCGAGGTTCCCACTTCCGCCGGCGCCCCGCGCAGGGTGCCGTCCGGATCCAGGCGCAGGCCCTTGGGCAGCGCCCCGTCGATCACCGTCCAGGCGAAGGGCCCTGTGCCCCCCTGCCGGCCCAGGGGCCGGGCCACCGGGGAGCCACGCTTCAGGGTGATCGGCGCGTTCTCGTCGATGATCGGCGGCGGCATCACCGTGATCGGGATCACCACCGGGCGCCGGCGGCCCCGGGCGTCCTCGATCACCGTGGCCAGGGTGGCGCTGCCCGCCGCCGCCGGCTCGCCGCTGATCGTGCCGTCGCCCGCCAGCACCAGACCGTTGCTGGATGCGGTGGTGAACCGGTAGATCCCCGCGGGCCCTCGCATGGTCACCCGGGCCGCATACGCCGCCCAGGCGGTGGCGGTGGGCAGGGCGGACAGGTTGGGCGCGAAGGTCTCCGCCACGGTGAGCGGCAGGGTCGCCGTGGCCCGGCGCTGGCCGTCCTCGGCGACCACCGCGAGGGTGGCGCTGCCGGGCCGACGGGGGATGCCGCTGATCCGGCCACTGGCGGGATCCAGGCTCAATCCCTCGGGCAGGCCGTCGATCCGCCAGCGGGGCGCGTCCAGCCCGTCCGCCACCAGGGCCGCGGCGTAGGGATGGTCGAGCACCGCTTCGTCCAGGGCTGTCGTGCGGATGCGCGGCGGCGGCAGGATGACCAGGGGCACCGTGCCCTGGGCCGAGGCGGTGGCCGCATCGCGCACGGCGACCGCGACCTGCCACCGGCCGACGGTGGCGGGCACCCCGGCGATGGCGCCATCCGGATCGAGCCGCAGGCCCGCGGGCAGTCCGCCGGCGCCCCCCTCGTCGGGGACCACCGCGAAGCGATACGGGCCCTGACCGCCCCTGGCGACGAGGGGATGCCGGTAGGGCTCTCCGAAGCGGGCCGGCGGCGGCGGGGTCGGATCGAGACGGAGCACACGCTCCGCCGCCTCCGCGGCCCGGCGGGCCTCGTCCTGGCGGGCGAGGGCGGCCCGGCGCAGTTCGTCCCGGACCGGACCCAGGGCGGGATCCCGGCGGGCCGCCTCGACCATGGCCGCCACCGCTTCGTCGAGCTGGCCCGCGGCCCAGCGGGCCAGGGCCAGGTTGTGCCAGGCATCCGCGGCGGCGGCGGGATCCTCGGCGGTGGCGGCGAGTTCCAGGTGGCGGATCGCCGCCGGGGTGTCGACCCCGATGAGCAGGGTGCCGAGATTGTAGTGGCCGGGCAGGAACGCCGGGCGTTCCGCCACCAGGGCGGTCAGGGCGGCCCGCTGCTCCGCCGGCGGGAGCGCCACGGCCTCGGTGAGCACCGTCCACGGATCCGCCGCCGCCAGGGCGACGGCGAGCAGGCTGGCAACCAACGTCCTGCTCATGACCGCCTCCGCATGGGTACGAGCAGCCCGGCCGCACTGGCAAGGATGGCGGGGATCAGCAGCCAGCGGTAGCGTTCCGCCGCGACCGTGCGCTGGCGTTCCCGCCAGCCGGCGCTGGCGACCCCGCGGTCGATGGCCGCCGCCAGGGCGCGCACATCCGCATCGTCCAGGGTGGTGCCGAACCAGGCGGCGCCGGTGGCCACCGCCAGGGCATCGATGGTCGAGCGGTCCACCACCATCGGCCGCACCTCGCCGTCGATGGTCAGGCTGGCGGGCCGCTCCAGGTCGCCCACCAGCAGCCCGAACACCGGCACACCGGCGGCCCGGGCGGCGGTGGCGGCGGCGGCCACCGCGGCGGTGTCCGGGTCGGCACCGTCGGACACCACCAGCACCGCCTGGCCCGGCTCCCGGCTGCGCCCGAGGACCCGCAGGGCCTCCTGCACCGCCACGCCGATGCCGGTGCCCTGGAGCCCCTCCTCCGCCGGGAACAGTTCCGGCCCGCAATCCCGCAGGAGTTCCCCAAGCACCTGCTGGTCGCCGGTGGGCGGGCAGCGCAGCACCGGCACCGCCGCGAAGGGCATCAGCCCCAGGCGCAGATGCGGGGCGATGCGCAGCAGGTCCGCGGTCTTGCGCCGGGCCGCCTCCATGCGGTCCGGGACGAGATCCGCCGCGCGCATGGAGCGGGAGCAGTCGAGCAGGACCATCACATCCGCGCCGGTGCCGGTGCGCTCGCGCAGGTCCACACCCCAGCGGGGTCCGGCCAGGGCGGCGACCGCCAGGGCCACGCCCAGGGCGAGGAGTCCCGCACGCAGCCGCCCGCGCCCGCGGCCCACGGTGGCCGCATGGACCGGATGCCCGGCGCCGGACCCCGCCTGGGCCCGGCGGATGGCCCGGGTCCACCACGCCCGCAGGGCGAGCACCACGACCAGCACCGCGAACAGGGCCAGGAGCCCGGGATCCGCCCAACTCATGGCGCCCCCCGCATCCGCGGTTCGAGCAGCAGCGCGAGCAGGAGCAGGGCGACCCCGGCGGCCAGGGGCCAGCGCCAGCGGTCGGTCACATCATCGCTCTCGGTGATCACCGCCCGGCTCGGCTCCAGGCGGTCGATCTCGGTGAAGACCTGCTCCAGCCCCTCGGCGTCGGCGGCGGCGAAGGACTCGCCCCCGCCGGCCACCGCCACCGAGCGGAGCCGACCCATGTCCGGCAGAAGATTGCGCGGTACCCGGACGAGCCGGACCTGGCCAAAGGCGCCACGCTGGCTCATGGTGCCCTCGGGATCGCCGACGCCGATGCCGTGGACCCGGACCCCGGCGGCGAGGGCGCTGCGGGCGGCCTGGATCGGATCGACCCAACCGGGGATGTCCCGGCTGTCGGCCCCGTCGGTGATCAGCACCACCGCCCGGCCCGGGGCGCCGCGGTCCCGCAGGGCCCGGGCCGCCATCGCCACCCCGAGGCCGAGATTGGTCTGCCCGCCCAGGGTGCCGCGATCATCGCCCCGATCCCACACCGCCCGCTGCTGTCGTTCCATGCGCTCAAGGAACTGGAGCACCGTCTGGTGGTCGAAGGTGGGCGGACAGGCGGTCACCGCCCGGGTGCTGAAGAAGGTCAGGCCGATGCGGTCGTCGGGCCGCCGGGCCACAAACGCCGCCGCCGCCCGCACCACCGCCGCGAGCCGGTCGCTGCGTTTGCCCTCGTGGGCCAGGTCATTCACCTGCATGGAGCCGGAGAGGTCGATGACCAGCATCAGGTCGCGGCCGCTCTGGGAGCGCTCCACCACCGTCCGCCCGTGCTGGGGCCGGGCCGCCGCGACCACGAGACAGGCCAGTGCCGCCGCCATGAGCAGATGCCACGCCAGCGGCCCCCGGCTCCCGGGCAGGGCCGCCGCCAGGGTCGTCCCCGGCCACGCGCCGCCGCCCCGGCGCAGCCGGAGCAACGCCACCGCCACCGGCAGGACGAGCAGGAGCAGCAGCCACGGCTGTTCGAAGCGGAATTCCATCACCGGCCCCCCGCGGCGGGAGCCGCCTGGGCCAACCGGTCATGGACCCCCTCGGCCCAGCGCCGGCCGGCCTCGGCCCAGGGCCGCACCCGCTCCGGATCCAGGTCGCCCGGCGCCCAGCGCAGGCCATCGAGACCGTCGAGGATGCGCAGCAGTTCCCGGCGTTCCTCCTCGGGCACCGCATCACCGAGCCGGCGCAGCAGAGCCGCGACCTCCCGGGAGGTGGCCCCTGCACCGTCGAAATCCCACACCACGCCGGCGTGGCGGCGCAGAGCCAGGCTCACCGCGCTCGCCGCCGCCCGGGTGTCCGGCTGGGCCAGGGCCGCCGCCAGGGCCGCCCGGGTGCGGTCGATGAGCGGTACCGGCGGCACCGCCCGGCGACGGCGCCAGAGGATCAGCGCCCCGATCCCGGTCATCAGAACCAGCCCACCCGCGATCCACGGCCAGGGCGAGCGCGCAATCCCCGCCGGCGGCCGGGTCCACAGGGCGCGGGTGGCGGGCAGTCGCACCGGCATCGCCTCGGGCCCCACCTGGACCGTGAGGGCCGGGGCGGTGACCGTGACCAGGGCGCCGGTGGCGGAGCGCAGGCGCAATGCCGGCCGGGGCAGGGCCCAGGCGCCGGAACGGACCGCCACCAGGGTGATCCGCCAGCGCCGGTGCCGCTCGCCGCCGCCGTCCAGGATCTCCGCAGGCGGCAGGTCCGCGACGAACACCCCGGTCAGGTCCGGGCCCGGATCCGGGTCGCCCACCGGCTCCCAGCCCGCGGGCCAGCGCTGGACCAGGGTCGCCACCACGCTGTCGCCCACCGCGATGGCGGAGCGGTCCACGGACCATTCCACCCCCGGCTCCCCGGCGGCGAGGACGGTGGCGAGGATGCCGACAAGCAGGGCGCGGATCACCGCAGCCTCCGTCGCCGGTCACGGAAGAAGCGCTGGATCGCGGTGGCCGCGGATCCGGTGGTATCGAGATCGACGAGATCGCAGCCCGCGGCCCGGAAGAGCCGTTCCGCATCCTGGCGGGCCCCGGCCCAGGCGGCGGCATAGGCGGCCCGGGCGCTGCGGCCTGCGGGCAGCACCCGCTCGGCGCCGCTCTCGGGATCGACCACCGCCACCGGGGCGCGGACGAGCCAGGAGCCGGCGCCGGGCAGGGTCGTCTCGGCGGGGTCGCAGACCCGCAGGCCGACCACGTCGTGGCGGCGGGCGGCCCGGGCCAGCCGTTCCGTGAAGCGGCGCCGCTCTTCGCCGTCCGGAAACAGGAAGTCGCTGATCAGGAAGCACACCGTGCGGCGCTTGGCGACCAGCACGAGCTCATCCAGGGCATGGGCCAGCCCGGTCGGGGCCCAGGCGGCGGGCACCGCCAGCACCTCGCGCACCAGGCGCAGGGCATGGCCCCGGCCGCGCCGGGGCGGCAGGTGGACCTCGGTCCGGCCGGAGAAGCGGACCAGGCCGATGCGGTCGCGGTTCTTGAGGGCGGTGATCGCCACCACCGCCGCCGCCTCGGCGGCGAGGGCGAGCTTGGTCCGTGGCGACACCCCGGGGATGGCGCCGAAGCGCATGGAGCCCGAGGTGTCGGCGAGGACCATGATGGTCAGTTCGCGCTCCTCGCGGAAGACCTTCACATGGGGCCGGCCGGCCCGGGCGGTGACGTTCCAGTCGATGGTCCGCACATCGTCGCCGACCGCGTATTCCCGCACCTCGTCGAACTCCAGCCCGGCGCCCTTGAACGCCGAGCGGTACGCCCCCGCCGCGAGCGACGAGACGAGCCGGCCGGTGCGCAGTTCGATGCGGCGCACCTGGGCGAGCAGGCCCGCGAGGTCGGGAACGTCGGCCATGGCGGAGGGATCAGGGAACGGGGACGTGATCGAGCAGGCGGCCGACCAGGGCGTCGCTGTCGAGCAGTTCCGCCTCCGCCTCGTAGGACGGCTGCAGGCGGTGGCGGAGCACATCCGCCGCCACGGTCTTCACGTCCTGGGGCGTGGCGTAGGCGCGGCCCTCCAGGGCGGCCTGGGCCCGGCAGGCCATGGCCAGGCCGATCACCGCCCGGGGGCTGGCGCCGACCTGGATCATGCCCTCCAGGGCGAGCACGCCGGCGGCCTTGGGATCCCGGGTCGCCCGGACCAGGGCGACGATGTAGTCCTTGATCCGGTCGTCGATGTGCACCCCGTCCAGGCTCTCCTGGGCGGCGATGAGTTGGTCCGGGGTGAGCACCGGCTCGACCTTGGCGGCCACCCGGACCAGGGCCCGGTCGAGCACCTGGCGCTCCTCGGCGGCGCTCGGGTAGCCGACCTTCACCTTCATCAGGAAGCGGTCGGTCTGGGCCTCGGGCAGCGGGTAGGTGCCCTCCTGCTCGATGGGATTCTGGGTCGCCAGGACCAGGAACGGCCGGGGCAGCGGGAACGAGGTCTCGCCGATGGTGACTTGGCGCTCCTGCATCGCTTCGAGGAGGGCCGCCTGGACCTTGGCCGGGGCGCGGTTGATCTCGTCCGCGAGGACGATCTGGGCGAAGACCGGCCCCTGGCGCACGGTGAAGGTCCCCGCCTCGTAGATGCGGGTGCCGATGATGTCCGCCGGCAGCAGGTCCGGGGTGAACTGGATGCGGCTGAAGCGGGCGGAGATCGCCGCCGCCAGGGCTTTCACCACCGTGGTCTTGGCCAGGCCGGGCAGGCCCTCCAGGAGCAGATGGCTGTCGCAGAGCAGGCCAATGAGCAGGCGGCGGACCAGGTCGCGCTGACCGACCACCACCTTGGCCACCTCGGCCTCCACCTGGCGGAGCGGGGCGACGGCATCGACGGGATTCGCGGGCATGGGGTCCTCGTCGGCACAGACGATGCTCCGGCAAGGACCTTTCAATGCCCGTCCGGCATCCGCCCGGCTGGTGGCGGGCCCACCGTTGCAGCGCCCGGCGGGCCCCAGGATCCCGTCGCCATGCCCCGGACCGCCCCGACCGCCCCCTCCACCCTGGCCATCGACCTCGGCGGCGACGGCTGGACCGTCCGCCGCGCCGACCAGACGAAGCGGATCCCGGCCCAGGTCCCGGGCTGCATCCACGCAGATCTGGTCCGGGCCGGGAAGCTGCCGGCGATCGCCTGGCGCGACAACGAGATCGCCCATCGGGATCCGATCCGCCACGACTGGGTGTGGGAGCGCACCGTGACCACGGACAAGGCCCTGCTCGCCCGGGACCGGGTGTGGCTGCGGGCCGAGGGCCTGGACACCCTCGCCGAGGTGGCGGTCAACGGCACCCCGGTCATCACCGCCGACAACATGTTCCGCACCTGGGAGGCGGACCTGAAGCCGGTCCTCAAGCCCGGGCGCAACACCATCCGGGTGACCATCCGCTCGCCCCTGCCGGTGATGGCGGAGCGCAACGCCGTCCGGCCGCTGCCCCAGTGGAACTGCTACGACCCCGCCTACGCCGGGCGCGGCCACCTCCGCAAGCAGCACTGCTCCTTCGGCTGGGACTGGGGCCCGGCGGCGCCGTCGTCGGGCATCTGGCAGCCGATCGCCATTCACGCCGCGGACCACGGCCGGCTGGCCGTGGTGCGGATCCGCCAGCACCACGCGGCGGGCTCGGTCCGTTTGGAGGTGACTCCGGACCTCGACGGCTGGGCCGGGGCCCTGGGGGTGCATGCGGTGCTGGAGAAGGACGGCGTCCAGGTCGCCGCCGCCACCGGCGCCGCCGGCACGGCCCTCTCCCTGGTCGTCGCCGATCCGCAGCTCTGGTGGCCGAACGGCCTGGGTGCCCAGCCGCTCTACGACCTGCGGGTGGAGCTCATCGGCCCCGCCGGGCCCATCGATGCCTGGCGCCGGCGCATCGGCCTGCGCACCCTGGAGCTGGTCCGCGAGAACGACCGCTTCGGCGAGAGCTTCGCCTTCCGCTGCAACGGCGTGCGCTTCTTCGCCAAGGGCGCCAACTGGATCCCCTGCGATGTCTGGCCGAGCGAGGTGGCCCCGGCCACCGTGCGCGGGCTGCTCGCCGACGCCGCCGCCTGCCACATGAACATGGTCCGGGAGTGGGGCGGCGGCATCTACGAGCAGGACGCCTTCTACGACGCCTGCGACGAGCTCGGCCTTCTGGTGTGGCAGGACTGCATGTTCGCCTGCGGCACCTACCCCGGCGGGGACCCCGCGTTCCTCGCCAACGTCGAGGCGGAGATCCGCGACCAGGCCCGCCGCCTGCGCCACCACCCGTGCCTGGCCCTGTGGTGCGGCAACAACGAGCTGGAGCAGGGATTGGTGGGCGACGGCTGGACCGACCGGCGCATGGACTGGCCGGAGTACAAGGCGCTGTTCGACGAACTGATCCCGCGCGCCCTGGCCGCCGAGGACCCCGCCACCCCCTACTGGCCGTGCAGCCCGCACAGCCCGAACGGGGACCGCAAGGATTTCAACAATCCGGACTGCGGCGACGCCCACTGCTGGGATGTGTGGTTCGGCGGCCTGCCGTTCGAGGGCCAACGGAAATGGATGCACCGGTTCCAGAGCGAATTCGGCTTCCAGTCATTCCCCGAGCCGCGCACGGTGGCGGAGTTCACAGAACCCGGCGACCGCAACCTGACCAGCCGGATCATGGACTTCCACCAGCGGTCCACCGCCATCGGCAACAAGCAGATCCTGCGCTACCTGCTCGACTGGTTCCGGCTGCCGGCGGACCCCGACGAGCTGCTGTGGGCGACCCAGGTGGTGCAGGGCCTGTGCATCCAGGTCGCCGCCGAACACACCCGGCGCAACCAGGAGCGCCAGGAAGGCTGCCTGTACTGGCAGCTCAACGACCGCTGGCCCACCGCGTCCTGGTCGTCGATCGATTGGCGCGGCCGGTGGAAGGCCCTCCAGTACATGGCGGCCCGCTTCTTCGCCCCGGTGCTGGTCAGCGGCATCGAGGACCCCGCCACCTCGACCGTGGGCGTCCACCTCTCCAACCACCGTGCCGAGCCGTTCCGGGGCGAGGTCCGGTGGCGGATCACCGACGCCACCGGCAAGGCCCTGGGCTCCGGCCGCGCCGCGGTCACCGTGCCCGCCCAGGCGGACCGGCAGGTGAAGCTCCTCGACTGCACCCGCCTGCGCCGGCGGATGGGCGACCACCTCGCCAACGGCTGGGACATGGGGAATGTCGGCACCGGCGTGCTCGGCCAGTTCCGGGCCGACGCCGACACCCTCATCTGGCTGGAGGCCCGGGAAGGCCGCACCGTCGTGTCCCGCAACCTGGTCCTGTGGGCCCGGCCCAAGCACCTGGACCTGCGCGCCCCGGGCATCCGCCTGGCGGTGAAGAGCGCCGGCGACGGCGCCTTCGCGGTCACCGCCACCGCCAAGAACCCGGCCCTGTTCACCCGACTGGAACTGGCCGGCGAGGACGCCCGCTTCAGCGACAACATCCTCCACCTCGACGGCCGCGAGGCGCGGACCGTCACCCTCCAGCCAGCCCGAAAGCTCGGTCTGGCGGAGGTCCGCAAGCGTCTGCGGGCGGTCAGCCTGGCGGATTGGTGATCAGCGGGCGGCGACCAGTCCCTGGAGCTCGGCCCCGAGGCGGGTGAGTTCCTGGACCGCCGTCTGGACCCGTTGGGTGGCGTCCC
>CAMCAC010000094.1 GCA_945872305.1 Candidatus Kuenenia stuttgartensis
ATGGCGTCGGCGGCGTTCTGGATCGCGTCGGGGACCACATGCTCCTCTTTGTGCATGTTCTCGAGATCGATCTCCATCATGTCCGAGAGGTCGTGCGGGGTGACGCCGCCGGACATGATCACCTTCATCGTGTCGCAGAAGAAGTGGGCCGCGTGATGGTCGTGGACGAAGGTCTTGTTCTTGCCCAGGATGGGAGACTTCTCCGGATTCTCGACGTGCTCTTCCATGGCGAGCAGGCCGTCGCGGCGGGCGACGGAGAAGATCTGGTAGAGCATCACCAGGAGCTTCAGGAACTCCTCCTTGGTGTATGGCGATGGCTTGAGCAGGGCCAGTACCGCGGCAATGGTCATCTTGAGCACGGTGATGCCGTTGCCGGCCAGGAAGATGCCGAAGGCGCCACCGATGATGACGATGTATTCGGTCCAGGCCTCGATGAAGATGCCGATCTGCCCACCGTGCAGGAGGTAACCGGCCATGATGCAGATCAGGCCCAACAGGATGCCGACGATGGTGATCATCTGGACACCTCTGTATACCTTCCCGACGACGGTGTGGTCAAGGGGATCTCCGGTCCGGACCTACGCACGCCGGGTGCCATCCCGGCGCCGGGTCCCGCCCGGCGGGGGTCAGATCAGGAACCGCCAGACCAGGAGGGCCGCCGCCAGGACCAGGCAGGCGACGGTGAGCGCGCGCAGCCGCCAGCGTACCGCCGCTGCCCGTTCCGGGGGTTCCGGCGCCAGGAAGGCATGGCCGCACGCCTCGCAGACCGCCGCCATCCCCAGGCGGCTCCGGGGGATGCGGTCCACCGCCCGGCAGGCGGGGCAGATCACCGCCACCAGGTCCGCGGTGTGCCAGCCGCGGCCGTCGGACCAGGCCCGTTCCTGGGCGGTGGGGGCGAAGACGGCCCGCTGCGGCTCAGCCACCGGGGGCCTCGAGCACCCGGTGGGCGAGCGCGACGAGGGCCTCGACCAGGGCCTCGCCGTCCCCGGGCCGGCGGCCCCGGGCCTCGGCGGCGGCGACCTCGTAGTTGCCGGCGGCGTGGTCCGCCCGGGCCGGCCAGTAGCCGGTCCAGCCGTTGGCGTTGGTGGCGAGCACCACCGGCGCCGGGATCCGGGTCCGCAGATCCGCCGCCAGGGATTGGAACAACTCCACCGGGGCGGCGAGGACCACCGCGCCGCCGACCCGCCAGGCGGCGAGATCCATCTCGGCCGGGCCGATCCGGACCCGCTCCGCGGCCACCGCCAGGGGCCGGGCGTCCGGGCGGACCGCCTGGGCCAGGGCGGCGGCCAGTCCGCCGGCGGCGGCACCGAGGGGTGCGAGCCCGTCGGCCCGGTCCTGGGTGGCGATCCACGGATGGGCATCGCCGCAGGCGCCGAGGACGAACAGGGGATCGCAGCCCGGCACCAGGCTGGCGATGGTCGCGGCGGCGGCGCCCGGCCAGTCGGCGCTGACCACCCGGCTGGTCTTGCCCAGGCACACCGGGTGGGCGCCGAGGGACCACAGCAGGGCGGAACGGCCGTCGGTGCGGGTCAGGTGGACCACGGCCAGGGCCGGATCCCGGGCCGGCAGTGGTTGGAGATGGTCCTGCTCCCGGGGGTTCCAGCACATCGCCACGCCGCCGTCGGCGGGGATGCGGCGGATGTAGGCGAGACCGCACGGGGCGGTGCCCGCGGCGGCGGTCACCGGCACGGTCAGGCCGGCGGCCCGGGCGGCGGCCTCGGCGACGGCGGCCTCGATCCGGGCTGCGACCCGGGCGCCGGCGGCGTCGCCGGCGGTGCTGACATGGGGCAGGGCCGCGGCGAGATCGTGGTCCAGTCCGGGGTCCTCGGCCAGGGGGGCGCTGTGGGTGTGGGAGCAGGCGACCACCACCGCATCGACCGGGATGTCGGCGGCTGCGGCGGCCCGGGCCCGCAGGTGCGCCGCCCAGCCGACCGAGACGACGCAGTGGTCGAGGGTCACCAGCAGGGCGGCGCTGCCGCCCTGGCGCAGGCACAGGGCCCGGGCGTACAGGGGGTCGAGCTCCCCGTCGTTGCCCGGCGCCATGCGTTCCTGGCGGTAGTCGTAGCCGAGCAGGCTCTCGTCGCTCCGGGTCGGCAGGGCGACCCGCGCCCAGCCGGCACGCAGGGGGGTGGTCATGGATCCAGTCTCCCCATCGCCGCCCGCCGCCAAGCGCGGCGGGCGGCCGCCGCGGGGGGGCGGTTGCGGGCCGGGGCGGGGGACGGACCCTGGGCCGGCGGGAAGCGGACCAGCCGGAATCCGGATGCGGGTGCACTGGGGGACCAACGCCCCGGTGCGGTTGCGCACGCTGTTCCGGCGCCGGGCCGGATCCACCCCGGCGGAGCCTGAGTCCGTGGCGCTCCCCGTCCCCCGCCGCCGCCGTCGCCGCCGCTGGCCCGCCATCCTCGTGGTGTGTGGGGTCGTCGGGGTCGTCTGGGCCGGTTGGCGGTGGCAGCCGCAGGCCACCTTCAGCGAGCGTGCGGGCGGTGCGGTGGCCACGGAACTGACCCCGCCGGCACCGGTGGACCAGTGGCGGATCCGCTTGCGCGGCCTGGATGCCGGGGACGGCCAGCAGGGCTGGTCGGTGTCCGAGGGCCGTGGCGCCGGCGGTGGATTTGCGATCCATTGGGTCCCGGATCTGCCGGGGTTCCAGGTCTGGCACGGGACGGACCGCACCCAGGGTCCCGTGCGGCCGATCCTGCTCGGTGCCGTCCGCGTGGGCAGCTCGCCCGGCCGGCTCGACCTGCGCCGCGACGGATCGCGTCTGGAGATCCGGACCGGCGAACGGGTGCTCCTGCGCGTGATGTCGCCCCTGGCCTCGGCGTCGACGGCGGCGTCCGCGTTCAGCGTGCGGCGGGCGGTGCGCGACGACGATTTCGCGGCGACGCTCCATGTCCTGCCGGCCCGGCCGGCGGATCCCCTGGCCGGGATCCTGGAGCGGGCGGTGCGCAATGGTGCGGCCGGGATCGGCGCCGCCGAGCGCTGGCGCCAGGAGGTGCAGCGGCGCCCCGCCGCCGCCGATGGCCGCCCGCCGGAAGGGGACGGCGTGGCCCTGGCGGCCCAGGCCGCACGGTTCCGCCTGTGGTTGACCTATGCCGTGGTCGTCGCGGCGGTGCGCGATGATGCCGCCGAGCGGGTCCAGTCCGAGGTCGCCGATCTGGTCCGGGTCGTGGCGGCCGACCGCCAGGCCGAGGGCCCGGGGCTCCTCCTCGCCCTGTTGCCGGCCCTGGCCGAGCGGGCGGTGGCGAGGCCGTCGGTTGCCACCGATCCCGCCCGTCTGGCCGCCCGCCGTATCTTCTGGCTGGAGGCCCTGCGCGTGGCGGGCCGGGAAGCCCTGGCCCGGGCGGTGGTCTCTCCGGACCAGGAACGCTGGATCCGGCTCACCCTCCATGCCGCCCGCGCCCTGGCCACCGGGACCGGGGATCCGCTGCCGGTGGCGGCGCCGGCCTGGCTCGCGTTCCGCTGGGTGGCGGTGGCGGGCGATGATCCCGGGGAAGACGGTCCGCTGCCCGGGGAATCCACCCCGGACCCGGCCCGGGTCGCCGCCGGCCTGCTGATGGGCAGCCTCGGCATCACCCCCGAGCGTGCCGTCGCCCTGTCCGCCGCCCTGGCCGGGGTGCTTGCGGAGGACCGCGACCGGCTCGTCGCCGCCCAGCGGGCGGCGGAACGCCTTCCGGGACTGATCCAGGATCCGGCCCGCCAGCCCCTGGTGGACCGGGCCCGGATCCTGTCCCGGCTGCTCCTCGCCTCCCATGTGGGGGCCCTGGCCCTGGCCGAGCGGGACGGGGTCGTGCGCCGGGATGCGGTGATCCTGGCCCGGGCCCTGGCCGGGGAGGACGAGGCCGCCGTGCGCCGCGAGCTGCCGGACGACCCCCTGGCCATCGCCCTGTTCCGTCTTGCCCGCCATCGGGCCGCCCTGGCGGAGGGCGTCGCGCCGCCGCCGATCGTGCCGGTGGAGGACCGTTGGGCCTCGATCCTGGATGGCGGACCGGATGCGCCGGCCCAGGCCATGCTCGCGGATCCCGACCTGCTGCCGGCGGCCCAGGCCCTGTGCGCGGCCCTCGCCGCCCAGGAGTGCGCCACCGGCAGCGCGTCGTGGGCCTTGCTCCCGCCCTGGCCGGACAGAACCTTGATGCTCGCCCTTGCCATGCCGGTCGCTGCCGGCGGCGGGGCCCTGGAACCGGATCTGCCGTGACAACTCCCGCACTCAGGCCGTTGGTGGCCATCGTCGGCCGGCCCAATGTGGGCAAGTCGTCCCTCTTCAACCGTCTCGTCGGCCGCCCCATCGCGATCGTCGACCCCACCCCCGGCACCACCCGGGACCGCCTCATCCACACCGTCCGCCGCGACGGCCTCCACTTCGATGTCATCGACACCGGCGGCATCGGCATCGTCGACGCCAGCAACCTGGAGGCGGATGTCTACCGCCAGGTCGAGCGGGCGATCGGCGCCGCCGACCGCATCGTCTTCCTGGTCGACGGCCGCGAGGGGCTGGCCCACCTCGACCGCCAGGTGGCGGCCCGGTTGCGTCCGCTCAAGGACCGGGTGATCCTGGCGGTCAACAAGCTCGACCACGACGGCATCGACACCGAGATCCACCAGTTCCTGAGCCTGGGGCTTGGCGAACCGGTGGGCATCAGCGCCGCCCAGGCGCGCAACATCTCCGGCCTGGTCGAGCGTCTGGCCGAGGGCCTGCCCGCGCCGGCGCCCGAGGGCCCGGCCGAGACCGGGCGCATCGCGATCAGCGTGGTCGGCCGGCGCAATGTCGGCAAATCGTCCCTGACCAACGCCCTGTGCGGCGAGGAGCGGGTGATCGTCGCCGACTTCGCGGGCACCACCCGCGACGCCATCGACGTGCCCCTCGACCGGCCCGAGGGGAAGTTCACCCTCATCGACACCGCCGGCCTGCGCAAACGCAGCCAGATCGTCGAAGAGGACCTGGAATTCTATTCCGCCTGCCGGACCGAGCGGGCGATCCTGCGCGCCGATGTGGTCATGCTCGTCCTCGATGCCACCGACGAGGTGGGCACCGTGGACAAGAAGATCGCCCACTTCTGCGCGGTGGAGAACAAGCCGACCATCCTGGTGGTGAACAAGTGGGACCTGGCCGAGGGCCGGGCCACCCGCGAGGACTACGCCACCTGGCTGCGCGACCGCCTGCCCGGCCATGCCCACGCGGCGGTGGTGTTCACCAGCGCCCTGACCGGCGCCCATGTCGGCGAGTGCCTGCGCACCGCCGTCGAATTGATGGAAGAATGCCGGGCACGGATCTCGACCAGCGAGATGAACCGCCTGCTCGAGGACGCGGTGGCCAAGCGCCGGCCGCGCAAGATGGGCCCGTCGCCGACCAAGATCTACTACGCCACCCAGGCGGACGGCATCCCGCCGACGATCATCTGCTTCGTCAACCGCACCGACTGGATCGAGGCGACCTGGCCGCGCTACTTCGATCACTTCCTGCGTGAGCGCACGCCGTTCCGCCGCTGCCCGATCCGCATCCTGTTCAAGAGCCGCGACAGCCGCTTCCACGGCCTCGAGGACGAGCACTCGATGGTCCTCGGCAAGCACAAGGCCGACCGCCGGGCGACCCTGGTGCGCAGCCGGGCGAGCCAGCGCCGGCGGGCCGGCGGTCCCCAGGGCGGGGGCACCCATGGCGCGGGCCCCGCGGCGGCCGACGACCAGGAGGAGGACGGCTGATGCAGTGGCTGTGGTGGCTCATGCCGGTGGCCGGCTACCTCGCCGGCAGCGTGTCGTTCGCCTATTGGGCGGGCCGCGCCAAGGGCATCGATCTGCGTGAGCACGGCTCGAAGAACCTGGGTGCGACCAATGCCGGCCGGGTCCTCGGCGGCCGCTGGTTCGCCGTGGTCTTCACCGCCGACCTGCTCAAGGGCCTGGTGCCGGTGCTCATCGCCGGGATCGGTGAGCGGGAGGGGGTCGTGGGACTCGCCCTGACCACCGCCGCGGCGGCGATCCTCGGCCATGTCCTGCCCTGCTTCCACGGCTTCAAGGGCGGCAAGGCGGTGGCCACCAGCCTGGGCGTGCTCATCGGCCTGGTCTGGAAGGCGGCCCTGGTCGCCGCCTCGGTCTGGCTGCTCATCTGGCTCATCGCCCGCCTGGCCCGCTTCTCGGCCAGCGAGGCGGTGGGCCCCGCCTCGATCGTCGCTGCCGCGGCGGTGCCGGTGGCCCACCTCGCCATCTACCCGAATCCCTGGTCCGGGGCGAACATCGCCCTCACCCTCTTCGTGCTCCTGGCCGCCGCGGTGGTGCTCGTCAAGCACCGCAGCAATGCCATGCGCATCGTCGAACGCCTGCGCTCCGGACCGCCGGCGGCCTGACCGCCGGCCTGCCATCCCCGGGTGACCGGGGGCGGCCTTGCGTCCGGGGGTCCCTGTCAACGATGGCCCCATGGATGGACGGCGCCGTTCTGAGCCATGGTCGGTGACGACCTGGCTTGCACTCCTGATGCTCAGCCTGGGATCCGCCGGTGCGGTGATGATCCTGGCGACCGCCGGCGGCGGGACGGGTGCGATGCCCGAGCCGTCGGCGGAGCCCACCGCCGTCGAGGCTGTCCGGGCGGAGCGTGCACCGGATCCGGGGCCGGTGCCATCCGCACTGGAACCGCCGCCCGAGTCCGGGCCGTGGGAGCCGGTGCCTGATACGACGGTTGTCGCCTCCGGATCCGCATCGACGGGAGTGCCGGTTGCTGCGTCTCCGGTCGCGCCGGTCGCCGCCCAGGCGGTTCCGTCTCCGTCCACCGCCGGCGCGGTCGTCGCGCCCCTGGTCCGGGTCCTCCCTCCGCCCAAGCGGGGTGCGACCATGTCCCGGGGCGTGCCGGTGGCCGAGATCGATGTCGACCGCCTGCTCGCCCTGGAGCCCTTGCGGCCGTCCGCGGATGAGCGGGTGGCCGATGGCAATGGTCGCTTTTCCAAGGACGGGGAGCGGATGCGGTTCGATGCGGAAGGCGACTGGCTGTCGTTGATGGACCGGCTCACCATTCCGGGCAACGGGGATGTGGAGATCGCCTTCGAGATCGAATTCGATGCCACCCCCGAGGGCAGGCCGGACGTGACCGCTTTCTGGGGCGCCGGCCCCCATGAGAGCCGGGGCAACGGTCCGATCACCGGATCCTGGTCCGGGTACGAACTCAAGCTCGGCGGACCGGGTCGGGACGAGATGGCCTACAAGGAAGGCGGCTGGGCCATCGTCCGCGACCGCCAACCGGTCTTCACCCAGGGGACCGCGCATCAGGTCGAGATCCGCCAACAGGGCGGACGGATGTCCGTGACCGTGGATGGGAATGCGGTCCTCCAGGCGGTGGACCCCGATCCGGGTGCCCAGACCTGGTCCGGGGACCAGCAGCGTGGCTTCGGCCTGATGTTCTGGCACACCTCGGGATGGGTCGGTCCGATCCAGATCCGCACGCCCGATGGCAACGGCTGAAGGTCTTGCCCCGGGCCGGGGCCATCGACCATCCCCCCATGCCCCGCGCCCAGGATCTTGCCGACATCGCCCGTAGCGACGGCCGCTACGATCCCGAGGCCCTCCGTCTGGTCGGGGCCGGTCTGCGCCGGGCCGCGGAGAAGACTGGCAAGGACCGGCCTGACCATCCGGACCGCCACCTGCATGCGAGCGAACTGGTCGATGGCGTCCTCGATCTCGCCGCCGAGCGGTGGTCGACCCTCGCCACGCCGCTCCTGCGGTCCTGGGGAGTGGTCCGGGTCCTCGACATCGGCGAGATCACCTTCCTGCTCATCGCGCACGGGGTGTTCAGCAAGCGAGACTCGGACCGGATCGAGGACTTCGACCTGTCCGGGACCGTCCACGCGCGGATCCAGGCCCTGGTCGAGACCCGCCTGGCCGGGAGCGCCGCATGAACGACCTCCTCCGCCATCCCTGGTTCCGGGTCCTGCTCATCGCCACCACGGTGGCCATGGTGAGCATGGCCCTGCGCGAGGCGGGCCCGGTGGTCGGGCCGGTGATCACCGCCGTCTACGAGGTGCTCGTCCCGGTGGCCATCGGCTTCGTGGTGGCGTATGTCCTGACCCCGGTCGTCGACCTGATCAGCCGCCGGGTGGGCATGACCCGCTTCATCGCCACCCTTGCCCTGTTCTTCGTGGTCTCGGCCTTCCTGGTCGCGACGGTGGTCCTGGCGGTGCCGCCCCTGTTCCGCCAGGGCTCCGCCCTCACCCAGCAGGCCGCCGCCGGTGAACCGTTCCGGGATGCCAACCAGGACGGCCTGTGGCAGCCCGGCGAGGATTTCGACGATTATAACGGCAACGGGCTGCGCGACGGCCCGCTTCTCGCCAACGCGGTGGCCTGGGTCCAGGCCATGCAGAACCGGGTGCAGCGGATGGCCGGAGCCTCGCCGTCGCCCCAGGGCCATGCCATGGCCGCGGTCTATGACGAGGAGATGCGGAGCCGCATCGCCGCCGGCTCCGCCACCCAGGCCGCCCACGCCCGGGTGGCCTCGGCCATGGCGGTGGTGCTGGGCATGGCCGCCACCGGCAGCCCCGACCCGGCCGCTGTGGAACGCCTGCGGGCGGTGGCCGCCGACCCGGGGGTCAGCGCCAGCGCCGGTGTCGCGGTGGTCATGCGGTTGATGGAGGCGGAGCGGACCGGCGATCGCCTCGCCGGGGAGATCCTCGACCTCATCCCCCACCAGGACTCCGCCACCGGAAGATCCCTGGCCGATGCGGTGGCGGGGATCGAACGCGGCCTGCGTGGCTGGCTTGATCGTCTGCCCGACCAGCTCGCCACCGCCGGTGGCGAGGCCGCCGGTGGCGTGCAGCGGGCCATCGGCCTGCTCATCGATGCCCTTCTCGTGCCCATCTACGCCTTTTTCCTGGTCCTGGCCATGCCGGCGATCCGCACCCGGTTGCGCGAGTCGATCCCGCGCAAGCACAGCGAGCAGATCCTCGGCATCACCGGCGAGATCGAGAAGGCGGTGGCGGCCTTCTTCCGCGGCCGCCTGATCATCAGCGCGGCCTGCGCCCTGACCGGCATCATCGGCTTCCTGGTCAGCGACATGGTCGGCGTCGGTACACCGTATGGCGTCCTGTTCGGCATTGCTATCGGCCTTGCCACCATCATCCCCCTGGCGGGCATCCTGCTGCTCGTCCCGGCGATGATCCTGACCTGGCTGCAGCCGGGGGCCGGACCCTGGGATCTGGTCATGGTGGTCGGCATCTATGCGGCGATCCAGGCCGTGGAGGCGGTCCTGATCCCCGTCGTCATGGGCCGGGACATCGAACTCCATCCGGTGACCCTGATCGTCGCCCTGCTGCTGTGCGGCAAGCTGCTCGGGGTGCTCGGACTGATCCTGGCGGTGCCGATCGCCGCGACGGTGCGCATCCTCGCCCGGGTCTACCTGTGGCCGCGCCTGCGCGCCTGGGCGGCCCAGGGGATGGACGCGGTCCAGCCGCCGTCGTCCCCATGACCGCGGACCGGCATCTCGATGCGGTGGTGAACCGCATCGCCGAGGGGCTGCGCACCCTCGAGGACGTGGCCCGCTTCCAGTTCGACGACCGGGAGTTGAGCGCCCGCCTGCGGGAGCTGCGCCATCAGGTGCGCCAGGCGGCGCCGGCGACCCTGATCGATGCCCGGGACACGCCGGGGGATGTGGCGGCCCTGGCCCCGACACCGACCCCCCGGGGCGGGCTGGTCGATGTGGTGCGTGCCAACGCCGCCCGGGTCCAGGAGGGCGGCCGGTCCCTCGCTGAGCAGGCGGCGGCGGCGGGTCTGCCCGCCCTGGCGGCGGCGGGAGAGGCGGTGCGCTACCACGCCTACACCCTGGAATCACGGCTCCTGGCCCGGATTCCGGCTTGGCGCCTGTGGGGTGTCCGGTTGTATGTCCTGGTCGATACCAGCCTGTGCGCGGACCCCACCGCGGTGGCGGCGGCGGCGGCCCGGGGGGGGGCCGGGGCGGTGCAGCTGCGGGCCAAGGGCCTGGGGGTGCGCGCCTACCGCGATCTCGCCGCCCGGGTCCGGGATGCGGTCGCCGGCCGGGGCTGCCTGTTCGTGGTCAACGACCATGCGGCGGTGGCCCGGGCATTGGATGCGGACGGGCTGCACGTGGGCCAGGACGACCTCGACCCCGTCGACGCCCGGCGGGTGGTCGGGCCGCGCTGCGCCCTGGGCGTGTCCTGCCACACGGCCGAGCAGGTCGATGCCGCCCAGGTCGGCCCCGCGGACTACCTGGGGCTGGGCCCGATGTTCGCCACCGGCACCAAACCCCACGAGCCGGAGCGCGGCCCGGGATTGCTCGATGCGGTGCGCGACCGGCTGCGCCATCCGAGCTACGCCATCGGCGGACTTGATGGCGAGCGCATCCGCACCCTGCGCCCCCGGCTGCCCCACGGGGTGGCGGTGGCGGGGGCGGTGTGCCGGGCGGCGGATCCCGAGCGGGCCGCGGCGGACCTGGCCGCCGTGGTGGCCGATCCCGAGCCATGAATCCCCCGCCCCGGCGGACTGCCGCCTGGACCCGGATGGCGGTGGTCCAAGGGCTCCAGATCCCGGCTGTGGCGCTCGGCCTGGTGGCCGGCGGCGCCGCGTGGTGGCCGGCGGGATTGTGGGCGTCGGTGGTGTGCTGCGCCGG
>CAMCAC010000095.1 GCA_945872305.1 Candidatus Kuenenia stuttgartensis
CAGGTCGGGACGCAGGATGAAGCCGTGGCCGGGCGCCAGGGCTTCGTCGTCGCGCAGGCCGATGACGCGCTCGATCAGCCAGTTCGGGTACACGCCCAGCATCGGATGGTTGTGGCTGTTCATGTTCATGGTGTCGCCGCCCTCCCAGCGTTCCCACAAGGTGGTGGCGCCGTGGTCGAGCATGTAGCCCCACGAGGGATAGTCCCGCTTCACCACCAGGCCCCAGGCCAGGTCATGGCGGCCGGCGTCGGACAGCGCATGCAGCCACGGCAGGGTGGCGATGGTGCCGGTGGTGAGGTGGCCGCGTCCGGCGACATCCGCCACCAGCACGGCCTGGATGCGGGCGCGCTCGCCGGCCGGGGCCTGGTCCCAGGCCAGCATCAGGGCCTGGCTGGACTGGTCGCCGCCGCCGTAGCGGCCGCGGACGGCATCGTAGTGCTTGGCATGGATCGCGGCGGCGATCGTGGCAGCCGTGCCGCGATGGGCCTCGGCCGTGGCCGCATCGCCCAAGGCCTCGCAAGATGAGGCGAGGAATCCCGCCAAGCGCGCGATGCAGGCGCTGGCGACCAGGTCATTGGCGGGCAGGCGCGGGTTGGGACCGTTGTTCCAACCATAGACCTCGGGCGGGCACCAGTCGCCCCAGAAATGGGTATGCACCAGACCATCGTCCTGGCGCTGGCCGAGCCAGTACGCCAGCCAGCGTTCCGCCACCGGGCGCATGCGCTCCAGGGTGCGGCGGTCGCCGTAGTGCCGCCACATCCGCCAGGGGATGCTCGCCGGGCCGATGCATACCGGATCACCGGCGCGGTGGCCCCAGTGGTAGGGCACGGTGTCAGGGATGCGGCCTGCGGTGTCCTGGGCAGCGGCGATCTGCTCCATCCAGCCAGCGAGCAGGCGGGCGGTGTCGCGCGCCCAGATCATCGATTCGCCGCGCCCGGTCAGGTCATTGATCCAGCCCATGCGCTCGGTGCGGTTCGGGCAGTCGGTGGGCACATGCAGCAGGTTCCCCTGCTCGCTGCGCTGGTAGGCCTCCCACAGCCGCTCGACCAGCGGCTCGCTGCAGGTCAGGGTGGCGCGCACCGGGCAGTCGCTGCCCACCGGCACCGCCTCGACCGTGGCGCCCTCGGGCGGGCCCTCGACCTCCAGGAAGCGGAAGCCGTGGTAGGCCAGCAGGGGCTCGAAGACCTCGCGAACGCCGCCCCGGCAGATGTAGGTGTCGGCGGCGCGCGCCAGGTAGAGCGGCTCCTGGTTGAGCCGGCCGGCGGCGTCGCGCAGCTCGCAATAGCGCACGGCGATGCGCGTGCCGGCCGGGGCATCGACGGCGATGCGCGCCCAGCCGGCGATGTTCTGGCCGACATCCAGGCGCTGGACGCCATCGACCGTCCCGTCGCGCCGCGGTGTGATCGCCGGCAGGCGGCCGGCCTGCACAGGCCGCGGCCACATCCGGCCGCTGGGGCCGCTCATGCGGCGAGGGCCGAACCAGCGCTCCGTGCGCGCCGGATGATCATCGGGCATGGCGACATCGTCCCAGCCCGGCGGCTGGCGCCGGGCGTCGAAGTCCACGCCGTCATAGAGCTGGTCGGTGATCCATCCGCCCGGCCGGCACAGCCACAGGTCGTGGCCATTGATGCGCTGGCTGCGGGTCGTCCACCGGCTGCCATCGGCGTGCTCGATCTCAAGCAGGGCTCGGATCATCGGATGGCCGTACCAGGCATGGCCGACCGCCACGCCGACGGCATTCTCGCCCGCCTGGGCGAAGGGCGTCAGGTCATGACTGGTGTAGGGCACCAGCTGGTCGGGATCGAAGGGACCGCCCAGCAGCACCGCGTCGGTGATCGGCCGGCCATTGCAGCGCAGCAGGTGCGCGCCGGCGCCGGCGATGTGCAGGCGAACGCGGCGCGGCGTGGCCGCGCACTGGAAGGTGGTGCGGAAGAGGATGGCGCGCCCGGCTGCCAGCCAGCCGGCCCCGAGCCAGTCGGTATCGGCCCACTGTTCCGCCGACGGCCCCATCTCGAAGCACTGCGCCGGTGCGGTATGCTCGGTGCCGTCCTGGTCGCGCACGCGCACCTGCCAATGCGCATCGCCCTGCGGCCCCGGCATCCGCCCGGCCCAGGCGATGCCGCTTTGGCGGCTGTCCTCGACCCAGCCCGAATCCCACAGGTCGTAACGCCCGCCAGCAAGGTCATCGGCTCTGCCCGCCGCGATGATGCGATAGGCATGTTGCATCAGCGGGCGCTCAGCGGGCGCGAAGCGCCAGGCGAGCTGCGGCGGGTTGGCGAGTCCGAGCGGCGCGACGGCGCCGTCGGCGGTGCAGGCGATGAGGGGCATGTCGACCAGCATGGGGGTCGACCGGTGGCCGTCGATTGGCGGCCGCAATCACTCGTGGTATGCCACGCGCATGCACCGCCTGCCGCTCTCGTTGCCGCCGCGTCTGGTGGACTGCTTCCGGCAGAGCCTGCACGGCACGCAGGGTGAGGAGACCTACCGCATGGATGGTTTCTGGTGCCTCAATCTGTTTCATGATCCCGCCGAGTTGGAATTGCTCGGCGAGCGCCATGCCATTCCGGCCGGCAGCGCCGTCATCACGCCGGCCGACACCGACCACACCTACCGATTCCCCGGCCCCACCCGGCAGACGTGGTATCATTTTGCCCCTGATCCTGCTGCGGCGGTCGCCGCGATTCCGGTGGTGATCCAGCTGGGAACGCGCTGGCCGCGGTTTCTCGCCGATGCGATGGATGGCATCGCGACCAGCGGGGTGCGCCGGCAGGCCCGTTTGTGGGATCTGCTGTGCAGCCTTGCCGAGACGGTGGGCGAGGAGGAGGATCGTCCCCCATTGGTTCGCGCATTGTTGTGCTGGATCGACGAACATCTCGCCGAACCGGTCGGTCCTGCGGACGCCGCCCGTGCCTTGCACCTGTCTGCCAGCCAGATCGGCAGGCTGTGTGTCGCCGCCACCGGCCGCCCTTTGCAGGCGGAGATCCGCCATCGCCGCGCCGCCCGCGCCGTCCACCTGCTGCGTTCGACCGGATTGCGTGCCGCCCAGGTCGGTGCCCTGGTGGGGTGGCCTGATCCGCAGCACTTCAATAAGTTGCTGCGCCGACTCACGGGCAGGGCTCCGGGGGCATGGCGGCGCGGGTGATGCCGTGCGGGCAGCACATCCGGATGCAGGCGGCCCGCGTCCGTGCCTGCGAGGGCAGGGGATCGATACGTGGTCATGACAATCATTCTCATCAGATGGGACCCCGGTGGTCATGTCCGTCAGCGCATGCATGGCCCTCCTGATCCTGCATGTCTGCATGCTGGGGAGCGTCTTGGGGTGTGCTGGCGCGGGGGATCATAGGATCCGGACATCCGAAAGGAGGCTCCCATGCCCGCCACCGTCAACGAAGAGTCCTGCACCGGTTGTGAAGCCTGTGTCGGCGAGTGCCCGAGTTCCGTCATTGCCATGGTCGATGGCAAGGCGAAGGTCGGCGACGGCTGCACGGACTGCGGCGCGTGCGAAAGCGCGTGCCCGTCCGGCGCCATCACGATGGCGTGACGGGTCGCGCGGACAGGTCCGCGCCCCGCCGCCGTCTGCTGTCTGGGGACTCCGGAGACGGGTCCCCCCGCGCGGCCCCGGCGGTGCGGCTTTCCGGTTCTGGGACCGGGAGGCGTCATCGCCGGGGGAGGCCGGGCCGCCGGCGGTCACCGCTGGCCCCGCGCCTGTTGCTTGGAGCATGCCCGCCCATGTCCGCTTCCGTTCCTCTGCTCATGCACGGCGCCGCCGGCCGCATGGGTCAGCGCATCCTGTCCCTCGCCCTCGCCCCCGATGCCGGGTTTTCCGTGCAGGGCGGCATCGACCGCCAGACCGGCAGCCTGCGTTCGTTGAACCTGCCGTCGGATGCGCCGGTTCTCGCGGCGCTGCCCGTGGCGCCGGGCACGGTGGTGATCGATTTCTCGCACCATTCCTGCCTGCCGGCGGTGGCGGAGCATTGCGCCCGCCATGGCATGCCCCTGGTCAGCGGGACCACCGGCGTCGATCCGGCGGTGCTCGAACCGGCGCTCGATGCCGCGGCAGTCCGCATCCCGGTCGTCCACGCCCACAACATGAGCGTGGGGGTGAACGTGCTGCTGGCGACCGCGGCGACCCTGGCCCGGACCATGGGCCCGGACTACGACATCGAGATCGTCGAGGCGCACCACAACCAGAAGAAGGACGCCCCGTCGGGCACCGCCCTGGCCATCGCCGACAGCATCCTGGCCGCCACCGGGCGGACCCGGGCGGACCTGGTGGACGGGCGCAGCGGCATCACCGGCGCCCGGCCCAAGGGCCAGATCGGCATGCATGCCCTGCGTCTGGGGGACATCGTCGGCGACCATACGGTGTACTTTGTCGGCGGCGGCGAGCGCATCCTGCTTGGTCATGTGGCCCATCACCGGGACATCTTCGCCCAGGGCGCCCTGCGCGCGGCCCGGTTCGTGGCCGGGGCCCGGCCCGGCCGCTACACCATGGCCCAGGTGCTCGGACTGGGATGACCACGATCCGGGCGGTGACCTGGGACGCAGCCGGGACCCTGATCCGGGTCGCGGGCAGCGTCGGTCTCCACTACGCGACCAGGGCAGCGGCCCATGGTCTGCGGGCCGAGCCGGGTGCCTTGGATGCGGCCTTTCCCGGGGCATTTCAGGCGGCGGTGGCTGCCTGGGCGGTGCCCTATGGCCGGGACGAGGTGGATGCCCGGGCGTTCTGGGCCCGGGTGGTGGCCGCGACCTTTGCGCCGCTCGTGGTGCCGGCGGCACTGCAGCGGGATCTGTTCGACCATTTCGCCCGTCCCGCTTCCTGGGAGGTCCTGCCCGGGGTCCACGCCGCCGTGGCGGCGGTGGCCGCCCGGGGGCTGCCCCAGGCGGTGGTGAGCAATTTCGACGGCCGGCTGGCACCGCTGCTGGATGGTCTGGGGCTTGGTCCGTTCGCGACGGTGGTGACCTCGGCCCAGGTGGGTGCCGCCAAGCCGGACCCAGCGCCGCTTGTCGCCGCTGCGCGGGCGCTGGGGGTGCCACCGATGGCGCTGCTCCATGTCGGCGACTCCCGCCGGGAAGATGGTGGAGCCGCGGCGGCGGCCGGAGTCCGTTGGCTGGAGGTGGACGCTGCGATCGATCCCGCCGTGGTGCTCGCCGCCGTGGATGGGGGCAGGAATGGGTGAGGGACCTGTGGCGGTGCTCCTGCCCGATGATCTTCCCGCGGCGTGCGCCCTGATCCCCACCGCCCTGCGGCTGCGGGCTGCCGGGCGCGAGGTGCGGATCAGCGGGCCCGCCTGGGCGACGGATCTGGTGGCTGGCCTCGCCATCCCGTTCCTCACCCCGGCGGCGGCCCGGGACGGCGCGGCGATGGTCCTCGGGCATGGGTTCGGCCCGGCCCTGGCGGCGCGTCTGGCGGGCGTGCCGGGATTCGGGGGCGGCGGCTGGTGCGCCCGACGGCTGTGGCGGGGTCCGACCGAATCGGTCGCTGCCGGACTTCCCTCGGCCCAGGCACTGCCGATCGATCCGCGACATGATGCAGAGGCCACCGCCGCCCTGGGGGGCGCGGGGGTCCTCGGTCCGTTCACGATCCTGTCGCCCCGGGTCCTCGCCGGCCGCAAGGGTCGCGAGGGGGTGTGGCCAGCCTATCCGCTGCTCCTGCGCCTGCTCCGTGAGGGCGGCCGGCGGGTGGTGCTGCTGCCCGGTGGCGGCGATCCGGCGGCCATCCAGGCCCTGTTGCCCGAGGGGGTGCTGGTGGCCGGCCTGGGCGCCGGAGCGACGGCGGCGATGGTCGTCCGCGCCCTGGCCACGGTGACCGATGATGAAGGCATCGCCCATCTCGGCGCCCTGACCGGCGCACCGGTGGTCGTCCTCGCCCGCCGGCCCTTGCCGGAATTGGAAGGCCGGGTCACGTTGCTTGCCGGCGACCGTTGGCCGACTGCCGCCCAGGTCTGGTCGCGGATGGAGCGTCCGCGATGAGGATTTCCCTGTGGTGCTGCTGGCTGGTGGCGGGCTGTCTCGCCGCTGCGGACGGTGTGGCGTTGCCCGCCGACTGGTCCGCCGGGGGCGTGGTCCGGGTGACGGTGCCGGTGGCTTCCGGGGAGCGTTGGCTGGATGGGGATCTGCGTCTGGCGGACGACCGCTGGTTTTCGGTCGCCGATCCGGTGCGCATCCCGCCCGGCGAGGGCGCCGAGATCGCCGTGCGCTTGCTGCCGTCGGCGTGGACCGGGGACGGTGCGCTGGGTCCCGATGCCCTGGCGGCGGTGTCCGGCTTCCGGCCGGTGCTCCGCGATGCCCGGGGCGGAACCCTCGGGGTCGCTGCGCCCTGGCGGTACGACGCCGGCGCTCCGGCGTCCCCGGACCTGGTGCGCGGCCAGGACGGCGCCCGTCTTGACCGTGGGCCATGGCATGAGGTCCGTTGGCGGTTGCTTGCCGCTGATGGTGCGCCGGTCGAGACCGGCGAGGCCGACGTGGTCGCCGCCGATGGCCGTCGGCGCCCCGCATTCCTGGCCCAGCCGGGACGGGTCGCCGGTGACCGTTGGCGGGCCCGGGGCCCGGCCGTGTGGGTGCTCCGCCTCGCTCCCGACGAGGCCGCACCGGGACCCTGGACCATCCGCTGGCGGCAGGGTGGTCGGGATTGGACCGGCCCGTGGGATCCGCCGGCGCCGCTGCGCCGGGTGCCGCTGGCGGATGGGCCGGCGTTGCCGATGCCGGAACCGGCGGTCGCCAGCGATCCCGGGTGGATCTGGCGGCCTACGGCGGTCCGCTTCGCGGGTCCGCCCCTGTCCGGCCCGTCCGTGGCGCCGGTCTTCCGCTGGATCTGGGGTGCCTGGGGATCCCGGGGTGGCGACCTGACCGCCCATGCCCGGGCCGCGGCCGAGGATCGCCGGCTCGCCTCCGGTGCGGTGGAGATCGATCTCCTGCCCGCGTGGCTCGGGGATGAGCGCGGCGTGTTCCGGGCCGGGGCCAGTCCGTGGGCGGCCGCGGACGGGCCCGCCCACCTGCTCGCCGGTGAAGACCGGGTCGCATCGCTTGTCCGCCACCAGCGGGAGGTGGTCGCCCGGGCCCGGGCGGTGCCCGGGCTGCGCCGCTGGCGGTTCGGCCTGCGCGGGGCCGTGGATCCGACGAGCGAGGCGCGGTTGCAGCGGCTCGCCGGCGACACCGCCGCGTGGTTGCGCGAGATGGATGGGCGGCCGCTCGTCACCGATCATCCAGCCATCGGGGCCTGGGACCGGACCGACCAGGATGCCAGCCGCCGGCCGGAGTGGGAAAGTTTCGCCGGCGGGACCGGCGGTTGGCGCGGCGTCTTCGCTCCCGTTCGCACCGGTGTACCGGGCAGCGATGGCTCGCCGGCCCTGGTGCTCACGGGCGACGGCCCCCAGCGACCGGCGGCGGCCGCGGTCCTCGACCTTGATGCGCCGCTCTGGAATCTCGACCAGATCCGGGCAGATGTGCGCATCGACGGTCCCGGGTTGGAGGGCGCCACCTGGTTCGCCTGGGTGACCGACGACGGCCACCGCTGGTTCCAGCGGCGCATCGATTGGGTTCCGGGGAAAGGGCGCTGGACCACGCTGACCATCGAGATGGGGGATGGGTGGACCGCCTCCGGCCATGACCAGCCCTGGCGGCGGGACCGTCTGCGCCGGATCCGCCAGGTCGGCTTGAGCGTGTACACGCTCGGGGCCAGCGGCCAATGGACCGCCAGCATCGACCGTCTGCGCCGCTTCGGTTGGCCGCGCCTGGAGAACCCGCCGGAGGCGACCATCAGCGTGACCAGTCCGCCGCCCGCCGGCGTACGGCCCTGGTCGCCGATCCGGATCGGCCTGGCGGCGACCCCGGACGCCTTCAATCCCTACGATCCCGCCACGGCGGATGTCGGCTGCACGATCCAGGGCCCTGATGGCCGGGAACGGTTCTGGCCGGCGGCGTGGATCGAGCCGCGGACCCTGGTGATCGAACAAGGTCAGGAGGTGGTGCGCCCGAGCGGGCCGGGTTCCTGGGTGTGGACCTTTGCACCCCCGGTCACCGGGACGTGGCGGATCCGTCCCGAGGCCCGCCTGCGCTGGCAGGATCGCATGGTATCGGCCACCGGATCGTGGCTCGCGGTCGAGGTGCAGGGCGTCCCGGATGTTCAACTGCCGATCCGCGTCTCGGCCCGGGATCCCGCTTGGTTCGAGACGGTGGACGGGACCTTTTTCTATCCGGTCGGGGTGAATCTCCGGTCGCCCGGGG
Source organism: Candidatus Kuenenia stuttgartensis (assembly GCA_945872305.1). Classification (GTDB taxonomy): domain Bacteria; phylum Planctomycetota; class UBA11346; order UBA11346; family UBA11346; genus CAMCAC01. The sequence goes on from CAMCAC010000095.1 coordinate 8,227, forward strand.
ATGGCCGGCAGAACGCCCTGCTCGACGCCAGCGGTCCGCCGGCCCGCTGGGTCCTGCCGGCCGGATGGCGCAGCGAGGGGGTCGAACCACTCGGCACCGCTGCCTTCGGCCATTGGTTCGCCCGTTCCCGGGCCGCCGGCATGAACTGGGCCCGCGTTTGGATGGCGCCCTGGTGGTGTGGCCTTGAATGGCGCCGGGACTGGCCCGGCTTCAACGGCATCGGCTGGTACAACCAGGATGCGGCCGCCCGCCTGGACCGCATCTGCGACCTGGCCGAGGAAAACGGCATCCACCTCCAGATCGAGCTTCAGAACCACGGCATGACCTCGCCCCTGACCCGCGGCAACGGCGGGCGCGGTGTCGACAGCCAGTGGCGGGACAGTCCCTGGTACACCCGCAACGGCGGACCTTTCGAGCACCCGGCGCAGACCTTCGCCGAAGGGCAGGCATGGATCGGCCTGGTCAACCGGCATCGGTATGTCCTGGCCCGCTGGGGTTGGCGCACCGCGATCGCCGCCTGGGTCCTGTCGAGCGAGATGGAGTTCACCGGGGCCTGGGAGCAGGAGGCGCGTGGCGATCTCGGGCGCAGCCCGACCACCCTCGGCTGGGTCCGACGCAATCTCGACTGGTTCGCGGCCAACGACCCCCAAGGGCGCCCGGTCAGCGTCCATTTCAGCCATCCGTGGGCCGCACCCGATCTGTGGAAGATGCCCGGCCTGGGATTCAGCAACAGCAACGCGTACACGGCCTTCCAGAATCTCTTGAATCAGCTGGGCGGCGGGGAGCCCGACATCGCCCGGGCCTGTGACCAGTATCTGCGCACGCATTTCCCACCCTGGGATCTGGGCCGGCCGACCCTCATCGGCGAATGGGGCGGGCATTGGTCGGAAGACGATCCGACGGTGCTCCGCCAGGAGGTGCGGCATGGGCCATGGGTCCAGGCGGTTCTTCCCGTTGCCGGGAATACCGGCTTCTGGTGGTGGCTGTGGCTGGATGCCGAGGACCGCTGGTCGGAGTTCGCCGGTCCCGCCCGCTTCGCCCGGGCGGCGGATCCCAGGGGCAGTGGCTTGCGGCCGGTGGCGGTCACCGGTCTCCAAGGCGCCCGCGGGGTCGCCGCCGTCGGCACAAACCTTGTCCGGGCATATGTCTGGGCGGACACTCCTCGGCCGGGCGCCCAGGTCCGGGTCACCGGGATCCCCGCTGGGCGTTGGCTGCTGACCGCCTGGTCCATGGACGGTGTGCCCGGGACCGCCCAAGAGGTGCTGGTCAGTGATGGCAGCCTGTTACTGGCGCCGGGCCCGGCGGGTCGGACCGCCTACTCGGCGGTTCCTTGTCCGGATCCCGGAGCGGCCGGCGTCTCTCGGTAGCGAGCCGCCATGATTCCCCGATTGCGCCTGCTATCCGGTCCCAGCCCGAGTGATCGCCTGCTCCAGCGGGCCATCGATGGCGAGGGGGCCGACGCCGCCCGGCTCGCCGCGGCGGTTCGGGCCGGCGATCCGGCCATCGACCGGTTGGCTGCCCGGCTTGAGGACCTTGACGACCGGTTGGCTGCCCGACTGGTCCGCGCCCCTGCCGACGATGCATTGCTCAACCGCATCCAGGCGGCGATCCCCCACGGCCAGCCACCGGCCCACGCCCGTCTGCCCTTCGCCTGGGTCGGAGTCGCCCTCGCCGCCGCGCTTCTGGTCGGTCTCGGCCCGATGACCGACCTGCGCGGCCTTGACCGGCTGGGGCTGCTCGCCTGGCTCACCATGGCCCTGACCGTCGGTTGCACCCTCCTTCTGGCGGCCCTCCTGCCGGTCGGCCTGCTCCGTCATCGCCTCGGCCAGATGTTCCGCGCCTACATCCCTCTCGGATCGGTCGAGCGTCTGACCTGCGCCACCGCCGGCGGTCTGTTGGTCATCGTCGCCTGGCTGGTGGCCTGATCCGGCCTCTTGACAACCCTGTCGTGGTTGCGATCGTCCCGCCCGTCCGCGCAGGCTCCCATCGTCTAGAGGCCTAGGACATCGGATTCTCAGTCCGACGACCGGGGTTCAAATCCCCGTGGGAGTGCCAAAAACAGAAGACCTCGGCCTGGCGGCCGGGGTCTTCTGTTTTTGGCACATCCCACGGGGATGTGGGTTGCCCCCTGTCGACCGCGGAGGGTCGCCAGTTCGTCGGGCCGGAGGCCGCGCAGGCGGCCTCCTACGCCTGCGGCGTACCCTCCTCAGGTTCAAATCCCCGAGGGGATGTGGGTTGCCCCCTGTCGACCGCGGCGGGTCGCCAGCTCGTCGGGCCGGAGGCCGCGCAGGCGGCCT
>CAMCAC010000096.1 GCA_945872305.1 Candidatus Kuenenia stuttgartensis
TGGTGCTGGCGACCCACGGCGGCTGGCTCGCGCTGGTCGCCGCCCTGGCCGCCGCGGCGCTCCTGCCCTGGCTCGCGGCGTTGGCCGCCGCCGCGACGGGCCTGCGCGCCGTGCTCGGCCTGCGCCATGGCCACGCCGGCCTACGCACCCTCGGCCTCCAGGAGATCCCCGTCCTGGCCGCCCTCGTCCTGCTCACCGCCGCCGGAGGGCTGCTCCGATGGTGAACAGCCTGCTCGCCCTGGTCCGTCTTGACTGGTGCCCCGCCCACCTGCGCATCCCGCTGCTGCTCGTGGCCGGGGTCGCGGTGGGTCTGGCCCTGGCCCTGGGCCACATCTCCCGCGCCCCGTCCTACCTGTCGGATGCGCCGGAGACCTGCATGAACTGCCATGTGATGACCGGAGCCTACCTGAGCTGGAACCACAGCGCCCACCGCGAGGTCGCCACCTGCACCGACTGCCACGTGCCGCACGACAACCTCGTGTCCAAGTACCTGTTCAAGGCCGAGGATGGCGCCATCCACTCGACCGTGTTCACCCTGCGCCGGGAACCCGAGGTGATCCAGCTCTCCCAACGCGCGGTGCCGGTGGTCGAAGCCAACTGCGTCCGCTGCCATGAGCACACGGTCCACCGCGTCGCCGCAAAGACCCACGCCGACGGCGATCTGCGCTGCTGGCATTGCCACCGCGAGACGCCCCACGGCCGGGTCCAGAGCCTGTCCGCGATCCCGAATGTGATGCAGCCCACCCTGCCGCCCATCCTGTCCGATCCCCGCACCCTCACCATCGGTGGCCGCACTCCCCGGGCCGCCAGCACCGCGACCATCCCATGAGCGACTCCGCCCCCTCTCCCGCCCGTGCCTGGCTCGGCTTCGCCGTGGCCATCGTCGCCGTCTTCGCCCTCGGCCTGCTCACCGCCTCGGTGATGGAGCGCCGGGTCGAGGCGCAGATCCGCACCCCTCTGGTCCAGATCAATGCCTACGAGTCGGACAACGGGAAGTGGGCGGTGAACTGGCCGCGGGAGCACGCGAGCTGGAAGAAGACCCTGGAAAGCACCAGCGAGACGAAGCACGGGGGCGCCAAGCCCCGGGATCTGCTCGCCGAGACGCCGGCCAACGTGATCCTGTTCGCCGGCTACGCCTTCAGCGTGGACTACAACCAGGCCCGGGGCCACATGCACGCGGTCGAGGATGTGGAGAAGACCGGCCGCGACATCAGCACCAAGCCCGCCACCTGCTGGACCTGCAAGAGCCCCGACGTGCCACGCCTGATGGCGGAGATGGGCCCGGCGGCGTTCTACGCCAGCAAGGCCAAGGACCTCCACACGGAGATCCAGCACCCGATCGGCTGCCTCGACTGCCATGACCCCGACACCATGGCCCTGCGCATCTCGCGCCCCGCGCTGGTCGAGGCCTGGGCCTCCCAGGGCAAGGACATCCGCCAGGCCAGCCACCAGGAGATGCGCTCCCTGGTCTGCGCCCAGTGCCACGTGGAGTACTACTTCAAGAAGGAGCCCAAGAACTACCTGACCTTCCCGTGGTCCGAGGGCATGAAGATCGAGGACATGGAGAAGTACTACGACGCCAACGGCCATGTGGACTGGGTCCACCCGATCTCCAAGACCCCGATCGTGAAGATGCAGCACCCGGACTACGAGGTGTACAGCCAGGGCATCCACGCCTACCGCAACGTGTCCTGCGCCGACTGCCACATGCCCTACAAGACCGAGGGCGGCGCCAAGTTCACCGACCACCACATCCAGTCGCCGCTGAACAACATCCAGAACTCCTGCGCGGTCTGCCACCGCTGGGGCGAGGCCGAGATCCGCGGCCGGGTGACCGCGATCCAGGACAAGGTCGCCGAGGGCCGCCACCGCGCCGAGCTCGCCCTGGCCCAGGTCCACTTCGACGCATTGGCCTGCATCCAGGCCGGCGCCACCGACGAGGAGCTGAAGCCGGTCCGCGACCTGATCCGCCGCAGCCAGATGCGCTGGGACTACGTCGCCGCCAACAACGGCATGGGCTTCCACGCCCCGCAGGAATGCCAGCGCATCCTCGCCGCCGCCCTCGACCAGGCCCAGCAGGCCCGGGTCCTGGCCCTGCGCCTGCTCGCCACCAGGGGCGTGACCGCGCCAGTGGCCTACCCGGACTATTCCAGCAAGGAGAAGGCCCAGGCCCTCATCCAGGACATCGCCGCCGGCAAGGCGCCGCGCCTGATCCCCTGAGCGCCCGCCGGGCTTCCGGCCGCGACGCGGCCGGAAACCCACGCCGCACCGATTGCACGGCCGGCGACCCCACCTAGAAACCCGCCTTCCTACCGGAGACGGAACCCCCATGGCCATCAAGGTCCATTACGCGAAGACCGCCAAGCTCGACCCCCTGAAGAAGCAGACCGTCGCCATCATCGGCTACGGCAGCCAGGGCCACGCCCACGCGCAGAACCTGCGCGACAGCGGCATCACGGTCGTGGTCGGCAACCACAACAAGACCAGCCCGAACGCCAAGCTCGCGCTCAAGCACGGCTTCAAGGTCGTCCCCGTCGCCGAGGCCGTGAAGGCCGCCGACGTGGTCATGTGCACCGTCCCCGACGAGTTCCTGCCCGCGGTCTACGAGAAGGACATCCTGCCCAACCTGCGCAAGGGCATGATGCTGATGGTCGCCCACGGCTTCAACCTGCACTTCGGCTTCGTCAAGCCGCCGAAGGACATCGATGTGACCATGATCGCCCCCAAGGGCCCGGGCCACACCGTGCGCTCCGAGTACCTGAAGGGCGGCGGCGTGCCCTGCCTGGTCGCCGTGTACCAGGATGCCACCGGCAAGGCGCTCAAGCGCGCCCTGGCCTACGGCAACGGCGTCGGCGGCGCCCGGGCCGGCATCATCGAGACCACCTTCAAGGACGAGACCGAGACCGACCTGTTCGGCGAGCAGGCCGTCCTGTGCGGCGGCCTGTCGGCCCTGATCCAGGCCGGCTTCGAGACCCTGACCGAGGCGGGCTACCCCCCCGAGATGGCGTACTTCGAGTGCCTCCACGAGGTGAAGCTCATCGTCGACCTGATGTACCAGGGCGGCATCAGCTACATGCGCTACTCGATCAGCAACACCGCCGAGTACGGCGACTACATCACCGGCCCGAAGATCATCACCCCCAAGACCAAGGCGGCGATGAAGAAGATCCTGAAGGACATCCAGAAGGGGACCTTCGCGAAGAACTTCCGCGCCGAGTGCGCCGCCGGCAAGCCGTGGATGGAGAAGATGCGCAAGTCCGAAGCCCAGCACCCGGTCGAGAAGGTCGGCCGCGAGCTGCGCAAGATGATGGCGTGGATCGACTCCAAGGAGACCCGGAAGTAATTCCGGCCCGAACCAGCGGATCCCGCGCAGCCCGGCCCTTGCGGCCGGGCTGCGCCGTTTTGTGATGGGGGGCATGCTGCTGCGCGCATCCCTGCTCATCCCCCTTGCGGTGGCGACCGCCGCCGCCGATCCCCTGCTGGCGCCCGTGCCGGGCAGCGACTGCGCAGGAACCTGGATCGGGCGTTACGCCTACGACCAGCCCGGATACGAGCCGGTGGTGGTGAGCCTGGTGCTGGCGGACCGGGATGGGGCCATCGACGGGGCCATCCTGGAAGCGAACACCTTCGGACCCCAACGGTGGCCGGCCCTGACCAGCACCGTGGCGGGCGGACGCAGCGGCACCATCGCCACCCTCGCGTTCACCTACGACGGACGGAACGGGGTCGCCCACACGGTGGACAACCGCCTGACCCTCTCCCCGGATGGGACGCGGCTTGACGGTACCTGGTGGATCGGTGGCGATTGGACGGGGACCATCGCGTTGACCCGGGTCGCCCGCCCCCACGGCCAGCGGATCGGGGACCCCGCCCCTTGAGGACGGCGCGTCAGCGCCCGATGGCCTGATCCCCGCGTCCGGTGGCCCGGGCGAACTCCTGGTTGTTCGCGTAGCGCAGCATGGCGACCACCGTGTCGACGGGCACCGCCACCGAGCCGCCGACCTGGCCTTCGCTGACCCCATCCCCCACCAGCAGGGTGCGCTCCCCGATCCGCACGCTGCGCGGATCCTTCAAGTAATAGCGGCGGACCACAGGCCCCTGGTCCTTGGTCGAGACCTGGCTGAGCTGGGGCAGGATCAAGGCATCCACGGCCCAGTAGCCGGCGGGAAGGGGATCATCCGCGCCGGGCGCGGCGACCGCCAGGGACAGGACCATGAAGACGGGCAGGAGGATGCGCATGGCGGCATCCTCCTGGGCGGCCCGGGCTGTCACCTGGAACGCGGATCCCGGACGGACGCAAGGATCCGTGCCGTCCATCGTCGCCGGTCCGCGACCTATGCCCGCCGCCTACAGCCACCGCTTCGCCCAGAGGCCCAGACCGGCCATCCAACGCTGCCAGGCGGGACGGCCGGCCCACACCGGAGGACGGACCGGGATCGCCTCGGCCCAGTCGGCGGCAAAGGACGCCGCCAGGCAGGCCAGGCTGGCGGGATGGCGCAGGACCACCTCCGCCTCCAGGTCGTGGATCAGGGAGCGGTGGTTGAGGTTGTGGGATCCGACCAGGGCGTGGTCGTCGAACAGCGTGGATTTGGCGTGGAGCATCCGCCGCGGGAAGGCCGCCACGCGGACCCCGGCGCGGACCAGGCCATCGTGCAGGGCCAGGGCCGTCCACACCGTGATCGGATGGTCGCTCACCTCCGGAGTCAGCACCCGGACATCGACGCCGCGCCGGGCGGCCGCCGCCAGGGCCCTGAGCAGGGAGCCCTTGGGCAGCCAGTAGGCGTTCATGATCCAGATCCGCTCCCGGGCGGCATGGATCCGGGCAAGCAGGTCACGATACGCCGCCCGGCGCAGACGCAGTCCGTGGTTCAGGCGCACCGCCTCGGCGCTGCGCGGATCGACCGGCCTGGGCAGCCCCGGCAGGCGCGGCACCAGCCGGCCCGCGGCCATGCGCCAGGACCGTGCCCAGGCCCGCTCGAAGGCCTCGGCCAGGAGCACCACCGGCCGCCCGCGGACCTCCGCGCCGCAATCCCGCCACGCCTCGGCCCCGGCCTGGGACCTGGCGTGCCGGCCATCGAGATTGAGCGATCCGACCCAGGCCCGACCGCCGTCGGGGCCATGGTCGATGAGCACCACCTTGCGATGATTGCGCCGATTGATCCCGCGCAGCCAGCGCCAGCGGTCGAGCCACCCCACCGGCTGATGGCGGGCCAGCCGGCGCACCGCCCAGGGGAGCGGATGCCAGACCCGCAATTCCACCGGCCGGTCCCCGAGATCCGGCCGCCCGTCCAGACGCGCCAGCCACGCCGCCGAGCCGAAGCCGTCCACCAGCATGCGCACCACCACGCCCCGGGCCGCCGCCGCAGCCAGCGCATCGAGCACCGGCCGCACCGCCGGATCGTCGCGGACGATGAACGATTCCAGGTCGATGCGCTCCCGGGCGGCGTGGATCGCCGCCGCCAGGCCGGCGAACCAGGCATCCCCGTCCTCGACCACCCGTTCTTCGTCCCACGGGCTGGTCCAGGGCATGGCGGCATGGTCGCCCGGATGGCCGGGCGCTCAAGGCGGGCCGGGCGCAGTTGCCCGCGGGCGGGCGATGCGATCATCCGCCAAGGAGCGCAACGCCATGGACCAGCCCCGGGATCTCCGCATCCGCATCAACCTCGCCGGCGCTGCGGCGGTGTTCGCCCTGCTCCTCGGCGGCGCGGCGGTGTGGGTGGCGGTCATCGCCCGGGACGCCAGCACCGCCCGCCTGCGCGCCGAGCGCACCGTGACCGTGAAAGGCAGCGCCCGGGAGCGGGTGGTGAGCGACCGCGCCCAGTGGCAGATCCAGGTGGTCGGCACCGGGGCGACCCTGGCGGCGGCCTACACGCCCCTCGACGACGCCCTGGGCCGGGTGCGCGACTTCCTCGGCGCCCAGGGATTCCCGGCGGAGGCAATGGCCCTCGGGGCCATCGGCACCACCGAGCTGCGCACCCGCACGGACAAGGGCTACGAGACGAACGCGGTCGAGGGCTACCGCCTGGAACGCTGGATCGCGGTCGGCTCCGCGGATGTGGAGCGGGTGGCGACCGCCTCCGGACGGATCACCGAACTGCTGCGCGAAGGGCACCAGGTGGTGTCCCGTCCACCGCGCTTCCTGTTCACCCAGGCTTCCGAGGCCAAGGCGCGGATCATCGGTCTGGCCACCGCCGACGCCCGGCGGCGCGGCGAGGAGATCGCCCGCCAGGCCGGCGGCCGGCTCGGCCCGGTGACCGGCGTCGCCTCGGGGCCCCTGCAGATCACCGAGCCCGACGGCGAGGCCGGCGGCGGCTACGGCGGGACCTACGATACCGACACGATCCCCAAGGACCTGTCGGTGGTGGTGACCGCCACCTTCGAGATCCTGCCCGAATGAGCGGCTGGAACGAACCGCGGCCGGATCTGGTGCAGCCCAATCCGGGCGGGCCCTCGGATCCCCTTGGCGAATCGGTGCTCGATCCGGCGCAGCCGGCGGTGCGCATCTTCGCCCCCCGGGATGCCCGGGTGGTGATCGGCCGCGGCCAGGATCCGGAGCGGGAACTGCGGCTCGACGCCATCCACGCCGACGGGGTGCCGGTGCACCGCCGGGCCACCGGCGGCGGGGCCGTGGTGCTGGCGCCGGGAATGGTGGTCGTCGCCCTGCGCCTGCCCGGGGACACCACGGATCCCGACATCCACTTCGCCCGGGTCAATGCGGCGCTGATCCCCGCCATCGCCGGCGTCGCCGGCGAGGCGCCCCAGTGCCGGGGCCACGGCGATCTGACCCTGGCGGACCCGCATGGCGGCGAGCGGCGCAAGATCCTGGGTGCCAGCCTGCGCCACAACGCAGCGGGGGCCTACTACCTGGGGGTGCTGCTGGTGGACGATGCGGTGCCGCTCATGGAACGCTGGCTCGCGGCGCCGAGCCGGCGACCGGCCTATCGCGGGGAACGCGGACATCGGGGATTCTGCGACCATCTCGGCCGGCTCGGGGTGACGGTGGAGGCTCTTGTTCCGGCCCTGCACGCCGCCTGCACCGACCGCGACTGGCGCGTATCCGCCCCCGCCTGCCCCGCCTGAGGCCCCATGCGCGTCCTGTGCCTGTTCTTCCTCGTCGCCCTTGCCGCCGCCGCGGACAGCGTGGCCTTCGCCACCTTCACCGCCGACCCGTGCACGACCCTGACCGTGCGGGTGGTCGGCGCCCCGGCGCCGGCGGTGCTGCGCTGGCGCCACGGGGATGGGGCATGGACCGCCGCCACCGCCGCCCAGCGCGCGGTCGCCGGCACCCCGCTCACGGTGGCCGAGATCACCGCCACCGGGCTCGCGCCGGGGGCCGTGGTCGAGGTCGAGGACCACGGCCGCTGGCGCACCCTGCGCGACCGCCTGGATCCGCCCCTGCGCCTGGCCATGGGCGGCGACATGATGCATGAGCCGCGCCTCCTCGAAGCGACCTGCCGGGCGGTCGCCGCCCGCGATCCCGAGGCCGCGGTGATCGGCGGCGACTGGGCCTATGACAACGGGGAACCTCGCCACGCCGGACGATGGATCGCCCTCCTCGCCATCTGGGCGCGGACCATGGTCCGCGCCGACGGCACCGGCGTTCCTATGATCGCCGCCATCGGCAACCATGAGGTGGCCAAGGACGGCCGCGCCGGCACCGCCTGGGCAGCCCTGTTCCCGGAGCCGACCTACCGGGCCCTCGACATCGGCTCCCAGGTCAGCGTGCTGCTCCTCGACACCGGCCATCTGGCACCCATCGACGGCATCCAGGCCGCTTGGCTCGCCGCCGCGCTGCGCGAGCGGGCGGGCCGGCAGTGGCGCTTCGCCGCGTATCATGTGCCGGCCTATGCCAGCGTGCGCGAGCCCGACGACTGGAACGCGCCCCGGATCCGCGCCGCCTGGGTCCCGTTGTTCGAGCGGCACGGACTGGCGGCGGCATTCGAGCACCACGACCACGCCCTCAAACGCAGCCATCCTCTGATCGGCGGCATCCCCACGCCCGGTGGGGTGCTGTACCTGGGCGACGGGGCCTGGGGCGTGGGCCTCCGCCCGCCCAAGACCCCGGCCCAGCGGCCATGGCTGGCCCACACCGCCGCGGCCCACCATGCCTGGCTCCTGGAGATCGGCTCCGCCACCGCCGCCGCCACCGCGGTCGGACCCGACGGGGAACTCGACCGGACGCTCATACCGCCGCGAATGCCGACTCCGTAGCCGTCACAGCCCCCGGGCATCTGCCTTGAAGCCGATGCCGCCGGGATGCGGAGAGGTTCCACCACCGACCGAGAGCCGGAAGCCGACCGGCAGGGCGTGGCCGAACGGACGCTCCCAGCGCCGCCCGTTGATGGTCACCGCAAGGTCATCGGCGATCGCCACCACCGGCGCCGGGCCACGGTGCGGGATGAGCAGCGCGGCGATGGCCAGGGGTTTTGCCTGGGGCAGGCGCAAGGCCAGATACGGCCGGCCTGGATAGTGGACGGTCTCGCCACTGCTGTAGGTGCGCTTCGATGCGGGCATCGTCTCGACACGCAGGCCCGCGGATGCCGCACCGGCGAACCAGCCCGACAGGGTCGCATCGCCGCTGCGCATGGCGAACGACCGTCCATCGGCCCCGGGCTCCACGACGATCCCCGGACCCGCGCTCAGGTTCCAGTCCCAGTCCCGGGTCAGATGGTCGTCGATCAGATCGAGCACCAGCACCGCGGGCATGCCGAGAGCCTCGGTGAAATCCGCGGCGATCCACCGTTCGTGGTAGCCCACGGTGTCCTTGCGCAGATCGATGCCGACGATCCCGGCCCCATGGCCGCCCTCGGCCCACATCACCGCCCCGAGCGATGCCTTGCGCCCGGCCGGCGGCTCGACCGCGGTCATCTTGCTCTGCCACTGGGGCTCGCCCCGGGCCTGGCCGCCACCGGCGATCCAGTCACGGCCCAAGGCGGACAGTCGGATCGACCCCGCGTCGTCCTGGCTGTGGCCGCCGGCGTGGGCCGTACGCGCATAACAGCCGAGGATGGTGTCGTCGCCGTCCCGCCAGCGGTCGCGGATGGCCACCAGACCCTGGCGGCCATCGCAGACGAAGCGCGGCAGGGCGGCGGGGTCCGTGGCGACGCTGGCGTAGGGATAGCGGAACAGTGCGAACAGCCAGCCCTCCCAGCCGGGACCGAAGAGCCGCTCCCGGCTGTGCACCCCGCTCAGCCGGTCGTACCAGCTGCGCAGCATCCCGCGCTCGGCGGGATCGCTCCAGCCGATGAGGATGGGCAGGGTGCCGTCGGACCACCAGCCGAACCCGGCATCGTTCCAGCTCAACAGGCTCGCGCTGCCGTGGGGTTCCGGCCTGTCATCAGAGAGCACCGGCCGCGGTGCCGTGAAGGTGGAGATCGTGCGCGCCATCCGCGCCAGACCCGGATGCGCCGCCACCGCATCGGCGAGACCGAGCCGGCGGGCGGCCTCCAGTGCCGGGACCAGATGCGAGCAGGTGTAGCCCTGGTAGCCGAGTCCTTCGTGGTACAGGCCCTCGGGCCCGAAGTGCTGGCTGAATGCGAGCAGCCGGCGGAGATGGAACTCGGCGATGCGGCCCAGTTCGGGATCCTCCGCGGTGCCCGCCGCGAGGGCGGTGATCAGACCGGCGCCGTGGGTGACCGCCCACCAGTTGTTGGTGACGGTGTGCGGATTGCCGCCGCGCACCTGGCGCAGACCGAGGGCGATGCGCCGCAGCAGGTCGCGCACCCGGGCCCGGTCCGCGGCGGACCACAGCGGGGCGCAGCCTTCGCTGATCACCGCGATCCGGAAACCGAGGCCCGCCAGGCCGAGGTCCGCCTTGGGCCAAGCCTGCTCCGCGATCCACGCCAGTCCCCGGGCCGCCGCAACCGGGTCGCCATCCACCGCCGCCACGATGGCGCAGGCGGCGGGCAGCGGCGCGTCCTCGGGCCCCTTGCCGGCGACCGTGGCCCGGGCCAGTTCCAGGATCCCGGTCGCGTGCGGCTCGCCGAAGGCCAGCGCCTCCTGGACCCGGGTGATGTCATGCTGATCGAACCAGAGGGAGGGTGCGCTGTCCATGCTGTCAGGGTGGCTTCCGGATGGCGGCCTCAAGGTGCACCGGGGTCCACCGGCTTCCCCATGCACCGGCGGCAGCGGACCCCACCCGGCGGCCGTCGACACGCGGTGGCACGGCCAAGGCCCGGCCGATGCTGCTGCCATGATCCCGACCGTCGCCATCGTCGGCGCCTCCCCCAATCCGGACCGCTACGCCTTCCAGGCGGTCCAGGCCTACCGCCGGGCCGGATGGACCGTGTGGCCGGTGCACCCCAAGGGCGAGCCGGTGGACGGCCTGTCCGCGTTCCGCGACCTCGCCGCCCTGCCCGGCCGGCCGGACATCGTCTGCCTCTATGTGAACCCCGCCGCCGCCGAGGCCCTGCTGCCCGCCATCGTCGCCACCGGAACCCCCCTGCTGTGGCTGAACCCCGGCACGGAATCCGACGCCCTGATCGCCGGCGCCCGGGCCGCCGG
>CAMCAC010000097.1 GCA_945872305.1 Candidatus Kuenenia stuttgartensis
CAGGCTGCGAGGGGGAGCGCCGGAGGCGCGTTCCGGGGGCCACGCCCCCGGGGGCCAAGCCCCCGGGGGGAGCAGCCGCCGGCTGGGATGAGTGGTGGGCCATGCCGGACTCGAACCGACAACCGAGCGATTATGAGTCGCCTGCTCTAACCGTTGAGCTAATGGCCCGTTGAACGTGGGCCGGCAGCATAGGCCGCCGGTCCGGCTGTCATCAGGGATCGCGGGGGCGGGGCGCCGCCATCATCCTGTCAGGGACAGGTAGCGGGCTTCCAGGCCGTCGCCGGAGGCGAGGTCGGCCACCGGGCCCAGGGCGACGACGCGGCCGTGATTGAGGATGGCGACCCGGTCGCTGACCTCCTCGACGGTGGAGAGGGTGTGGGTGCTGACCACCACGGCCCCGCCGGCGTCGGCGAGCTCCCGCAGCCAGGACAGGACGATGCGGATGTGCTGCGGGTCCAGGCCGACCAGGGGCTCGTCGACGATCAGCACCTTCGGCTGGAGGAGGTGTGCGCTTGCCAGGACCAGCCGCTGGCGCTGGCCGTGGGAGTAGCCCTCGCACAGGCGGTCGGCGAAGCCGTCGATGTGAAAGCGTTCCCCGGCGGCGGCGATGCGCGCGGCGGCGTCGGGGATGCCGTGCAGGCGGGCGGTGAAGGCGAGGAACTCCCGGCCGGTCAGGCGGTCGTACACCGCGGGCTCGTCGGGGACGTAGGCGGTGAGGGCCTTGGCCGGCAGGCTGCCGGCGGGGTGGCCGGCCACGGTCACGGTTCCGCTGTCCGGCCGCACCAGCCCCGCAGCCAGACGGAGGGTGGTGGTCTTGCCGGCGCCGTTGGGGCCGAGCAGGCTGATCACCTCGCCGGCGGCGACCTCGAGATCGAGCCCCGCCAGGGCGGTGACGCTGCCGTAGGTCTTGCGGGCGGCCCGGTAGCAGAGCAGGGACATGGGGGCACCGTGGACCGCCGGGGTCCTTGGACAAGCCGCGCCGGAACCGGGAAGCCCGTATTGGCGCGGGGCTTGCGTCGTGTAGGCTGGGATCGGTGCCGCGTGGCGCCGGACAACACCATGGCTGACGGCGATAAACCTCTGTCGCAAGATGACATCGACGCCCTGCTGGCGGCGATGGACGAGCCTGCTCCGTCGCCGGCCCCGACAGCGGCGCCGGTCGCGGCGGCTCCGTCGCCGGCCATTCCTGCGCCGGCGGCGCCGTCGTCAGCCAGCGGATCGACCTCCCTCGACCAGGATGAGATCGACCGGTTGCTTGCCGGGATCGATGCCCAGACGGAGCAGCGGGCCGCCAGCGATACGGCGATGATCGACCCCGAGGCATCGGAGCGCATCGCCCGGGACCTCGGCCCTGCCGCCCCTGGCGGATTGTCGGATGTGGGATCCAAGCCTTCTGCGCCGGCCTCCCCTGCGGCGGTTCCCGCCGACCGAGCCCTCGGCCAGGACGAGATCGACGCGCTGCTTGCCCAGATCGGAGGCGATCCGCCGGCCGCGGTGGCGCCCGCGCCGGCACCGGCGGCGGTCGCCGATCCGGCCAGCAAGGAGGGGCCCCTCAGCCAGGATGACATCGACGTCCTCCTCCGTCAGCTCAATGGACCGGAGCCGGAAGCGTCCGCGCCCGCCGCCAACGGCAGCCCGACCCCCATCGGCCTGACCCAGGACGCACTGGCGGATCTGGTCAAGAAGCACGAGGCCGGCGCCGAGACCGAAGCGCCGGTGATGATCGACCAGAGCGACATCGATGCGTTGCTCAACCAGCTTGCAGCCGCCGGTGCCGACGGGGCTGATGCCCAGCCGGCCCTGCAGCAGGCGCTGGCCTCGAAAGAGGCGGAAATCAAGGCGGCCCAGGCCGGTGCACCGGCCCCGGACCAGACCTTGGATGCCGTGGATGCGAGCAAGGTCCTCGCTTCGGCGGCGCCGACCCTGATCGGTGCCAATGCGACCACGTCGTCGATGGTGGCGGCCCCCGCCGCGACCCAGGTCGTCTTCCAGGGCCAGGTGCCGTGGGTCACCCCGCGGGAGCTGCGTGGTGCCCGCTGGCTGCTCGCCGCCGCCGTCGTGATGCTTGCCGCTGCCGCAGCGACCATGGCGATGACCGTGGGCTCCCTGCGCTCCCTGGTCCAGGAGGTGCGCACCGCCCGTGAGTCACAGCTCGCTCCAACGGATTCGTATGCCGACGACCTGGGCGCCGCCCTCGGCCGCCTGGGTGACCATGATGATCTGGAAGTGGCAAAGGCCGAGCGTTTCCTCATGGATCTCAAGAAGCGCCATCCGACCCATGTGGACGAGATCAGTTTGGCGCTGGCCCGGCATTTCCGCGCCCGCGGCGACCACCGCGCCGCGGCCCGGGAGTATGCCGCCCTGGGTGACAGCGGTTCGATCGTCGACGATCCGCGCATCCTCATCGAGCATGCGGACAGCCTCGACCGGGTCGGCGACCGGGCCGGCGCCCTGCGCCAGCTCTACAGCCTGCTTGCCGCCGAAGGTGCCTACACCGGCGAGAAGGACCGCCGCGGGATGCCGCGCACCGCGGTCGCCCGGGCTGTGGGCCAGGACGCGGTGGCGGAGGCGTGGCTGATGATCGGCCGCCTGGCCGACGCGCCGTTGGTGGCGAGTGCCGACCGGCCTTCGGCCGCCGTCGCCGGGCATGATGCCGGCACCGGGCATGGTGGCGGCGATCACGCCGCCCCGGCGGCGGACCATGGTGCGCACGGAGGTGGCCACTGATGCGTTGCGTCCTCTTCGCCCTCCTGCCCGCCCTGGCCTGGGCCGGTGACGCGGAACCGCTGCCCACGCGCGGTCCTGAACCACGTACCCTGCAATATGCGCCGACCACCGGTGAGCGCCCCGCTGCGGACACCAAGGCCCTGGCCGAGGATGTCACCGCCCTCAAGCGCGCCCTGGAACGGGTGCGCAGCGCCGTGGCTTCCGGCCATGCCGGCGACGATCAGGCCCGGGCCGACCTGCGGGCCTGGACCGAGAGGGCAGCGCCAGAAGACGAGCACGCCGGCGAGCCGCGCATCGGTCAGCGCTTCGGCGAGCGGCTGCGTCTGCGTCCAGGCCAGATGCCGATCATCGACGCGGATCTTGAGGGCGAACCCCTCAACGAGGTCCTGGTGGCCTTCGCCCAGCTCCTCGGTCGGGCGGTGGACCAGCTTCCCGGCGCCGCCGGCCGCCGGCCGGTGAGCCTGCGGGTCCGCGACCTGCCCCTTGATGAGACGCTGGACCGGCTGCTCGGCCAGGCGGGTTATGGCTGGCGCGAGGCGGATGGCGCGATCATCGTCATCGATCCCCAGCGCGATCCGCCCTCGGCCGCGGACCGCGACCGGGCCGCCCGGGCGGCCCTGGAACGGGCCGCCGCCGGCGAGGGCCCCCGGGCCGCCGAGGCCCTCTATCTCCTCGCCCAGCGCGAACAGGCCGCCCACCGTCCGGTCGAGGCCCTGCGCCGGGCCTCGGCCCTGGTCGACCGCTTCGCCGGCGACCGCGAACCCACGATCCGGGTATGGGCGATGAAGGGCATGGTCGCCGCCGGCGACGCCATGGTCGCCCTCGGCCAGATCGCCGAGGCGCGCACCGTCTATCGCGCCTACCGCATGCGTGCGGTGGCCATCCGCGACCACGCGGAGCGCCATCGGCTGTTCCCTGACCTGGCCACCGTCTATCTGAGCGGCGCCGCCGCTGCCCGCCGGCTTGGCGAGGAACGCGCCGATCCCGTGGCCTTCGACGAGGCCGCCGACGAACTGCACCAGTTCCTGGAATTCTATGGCGACGACCCCGCCCTGGCGGCGGCCGCCGCCGAGGCCCGCCTGACCCTGGGCAGCCTGCTCGTCCGCGCCGGCCGCTGGCAGGAGGCCGAGGTCCAGCTCAACCGCCACGCGGCCGCCGCCGGAAAGGCCGGGCACCAGATCCACCTGTGGCTGGCGGACTGCGCCTATCACCAGGGCCGCTTCGACCAGGCGGCGGTGGTCTATGACGGGCTGGTCCGCGCCTGGCGCGCCGGACAGGCGGAACTGCCCACCTCGGCCTATGCCGGAGCCCTGGAGCGTTTCGGTCTGTGCCTGGTCTCCCGGGACGAGCCGCGCAGCGTCGAAGGCCTCCTCGCGTTCCTCCGTCATCGCCGCGAGTTCCGCGCCCATCCGCCCTCGGCCGAGGCCCTGGTGGCCACCGCCCGCTGCTACGCCGAGATCGAACGTGACGACCAGGCGGTCGCCGCCTTGTGGGAACTGCTCAAAGGCGATGGCATACCCGATGCCGCCGCCGGTCGCATCGAAGTCGACCGCCTGGTCGGGGATCTCATCGGCCGGTCCCGGGAATACCCGGGGCCGGTGCGCGCCAAGGTGCTGTTCTACATGGGCCAGGCGAGCTGGCGCCTGGCGGAGCGCGACCGCTCCAAGCGGGCCGCCGCCGCCACCGATGCGGCGGGTTTCTACCAGCGGGTGATCGACGAGAATCCACCGGCGGAACTGGCCCAGGCGGCCCGGCTGGGACTGGCCCGGGCCGCCCTGGCGGCCGGCCAGGAGGAGCGTGCCGTGGGCCTGCTCAAGGAGATCCTCCGTGATCCGGTGATGTCGGAGCGCGATCGCCAATTCTGCGCCCAGCTCCTTGGCGGCCACTATCGGGAGAAGGGTCTGCTGCGCGAGGCCATCCAAGCCTATCGAGGGGAGGTGTCCGAGTGATCCGCGCCATCCTGTCCCTGGTCCTCGCCGGGGCCCTGGTCGCCGCCGAGGCGCCGGGCCGCGATCCCCTGCCGCGCACCGCTCCTGCGGTGCCGGACGCCGTCCCGGCCCAGGCCTTGACCCAGGATGATGATCTGCGCCGTCGGCTCGAGGACCGTCTGCGCCGGCTCGATCAGGACATCAGCACCCGCATCCGCGCCGGCGGCCGGCCCATGGCCCTGGTGGTCCAGGACCAGCGGCTGGAACGGCCGCGGCGCGACCGCGACCGGGCCGCCCGGGACCTTGCCGAGGCCCTGGCGGAGAGCGCCGCCACCGCCCGCCGGCCGGCGGACATCCTGGATGGCGCCGATCCACGCCGGCACGCGGTGCAGATGCCGCCCATCGCCGCCGGCAACCGCCTGCAGATCGCCGAGTGCTTCCGGGAACTCGTCGCCGCCGCCGCGGTGGACGGCACCGCCGATGCCGCCATCGCCGCCGACCTCGCCGCCGGCAAGGAGGCCCTGGCTGCGGCCGATCCCGCTGTCCTGACGCCGGGTGAGCTGGTCCGCGCCGCCTATCTCGACCTGTGGTTCCTTGCCGAAGACGCCCGGTTGGGTCAGCGTCAGGGCGCCCCGGACTACCCCCGTCGCCGGTCCCTGGCCGACACTGCCCGGCAGGCGTTCCTGACCCGCCATCCCGACAGCGATCTCGCCCCCGCCGCCGCCGCGCTCCTCGCCGGACTTCCATGAGCACCGCCGACGCCTGGGTGGCACTGATCGAGGCTCTCGGTTCGGCGGTCATCGCCGCCGACGATCCGGGGGCGGATGCGGCCAGCGTCGCCGCCGCCGCGGACCGGGCATTCGCCCTGCAGCCCGCGCCGGGTGGGGATGCGGCCCTTTTGCCGCTGGTGCGCGAGGCGGAGCGGCTGCACCGGGAACTCGCTGCACGGCTTGCCACCTGGCGTGACCGCTGTGCCGCGGACGCCGCCGGCACCGCGGTCCGGGTACGGGCCATGGACGCCTATGGCGGCACCCCCGACCAGGGCGCAGCCCGCTTCCTCGACCGCAGCGGTTGAGCTGTCGGCCCCGGCCCTAGGACCCGGTCATGGATCCCGCCACGCCCTCCGGCCTGCCGCCCCTGGCCGAGGTGCTGCGCCTGTTCGACGAGACCACCAACGCCCTCGGCGGCCAGGTCCGCCGGCTGGAGGAGGTCCTCACCCAGAAGCAGGCGGAACTGGTCGAGGCCAACCGCGCCCTGGCGACCAAGGTCCAGGAGCTCGACCAGCTCACCCGCTGGCTCGAACTGGTGCTCGGTGCCGCCTCGACCGGCGTCGTCGCCATCGACGACCGGGCCCAGGTCACCACCGCCAATCCGGCGGCGCGCACCGCCCTCTACGGGGTGCTGCCCGACCCCGCCGGAGCCGACTGGCGCCAGCGTTTTCCCGACAGCCCGCTCCTTCAGGTGCTCGCCGACGGCCGCCAGCGACGCTACGAGCGCCGCCTGCCCGGGGTCGATGGCCGCCAGCGCATCCTCGCCTGCCAAGGGGCACCGGTGGTCGGGGTCGACGGCCGCATCGCCGGCGCCGTCGAAGTCAGCGAGGATGTCACCGAACTGCGCCGCCTGCGCGAGGAGGCCGAGCGCGCCGACCGGCTCAAGCAGATCGGCGAGATGGCCGCCGGCGTCGCCCACGAGATCCGCAATCCCCTCAACGGCATCGAGGGCTTCGCCTCGCTGCTCCTGCGCGAGATGCCCGCGGACGGCACGCCCCGGGAACGCACCGGCCACCGCTACGCACGGATGATCAGCGACGGCGTCCGCGACCTCAACGCCATCGTGAGCGGCCTGCTCGAATACACCCGCCCCCGCCCGCCCCGTCGCCAAGCGGTGGATCCTGCACGGCTCGTCGCCGAGGTGGTCGCACTGGTCGCCGCCGATCGCCCGGAGGGGGTCGTGGTCACCGCCCAGCCCGGCTGGCCGGGGGGCGTGATCGACGCCGATCCGGCCCAGCTCCGCCAAGTGCTGCTCAATCTCGTCCAGAACGCCATCCATGCCTGTGCCGAGTCCGAGCGCGGCACCGGCACCATCACCGTGACCGTCCTGCCCCGTGGCGAGGGGGGCTGCCGGATCCTGGTCGACGACGACGGCCCGGGCATCGATCCCGACATCCGGCAACGGCTGTTCCAGCCCTTCGCCACCGGCCGGGAAAACGGCACCGGCCTCGGCCTCGCGGTCAGCCTGGTCCTGGTCCAGGGCCACGGTGGCCAGCTCCACGCTGAAGACTCCCCCCGGGGCGGCGCCCGGTTCCGGGTCGACCTGTAGCTCGCCGGCGCTCGCGGTTGCGGGGCTTTGCTGCGCTCACCGGAACGCGCGCGGAACCCAGAACCCGGAGCAGATCAGTCCCGGACCATCCGCAGCAGCGGTTCCAGATAGGTCTTCTTGCACATCTCCTGGTAATCCGATTCCAGGATCTGCTCCACCGACCACTGCTTGTCCGGCGGGGTGCTGCGGCGGTAGATCCGGTCGCCGGCCTGCCAGCACAGGAACAGCTTGGCCGGGGGCGCCTCGGTTCCCATCGCCACCAGCCGGTCCACGGCGGCGCGCAGGGACTCGGTCCCGTCGATGGCCGAGGCGTCGATGCGCGCCTGCTCGAATCCGATGCCATCCCAGTCTGCGCCTTTCAGGGCCCCGTACAGGCTGGCCCAGTAGAAGGTCTGCTGGGCCTCCATCAGGTAGCTGTCGTCGTGGGTCCCGTCGAGCACCCCGCACAGCTCGCCCATCTCCTCGCCCCAGCGCTTCAACGGCTTGAGGGGGTCCCCGGCGCACAGGATCGACACCGTCCCGCTCTTCTGGCCCATGGCCTGGATGAAGTCCTGGAGCTCCGCGGCATTGTCACGGATGGCGCGGTAGATGCGGTAGATGCGGGCGGGCTTGGCCATGGAGCGGCGCAGGATGTGGTCCGCCCCCCGGGCGCCAAGGGGGGAATGCTCCCCCATGGCCTCGATACTGCGGTCGGCATGCTCCACATATCATGGCCCGGTTGACCACTCCCCCGTCTCAGGACGTGCACCGGCCTCGTTTGGGTTTGGATGCCGTATGGCGGGAAGCCGGAACCCTGGTCCACGCCCACCGCCGCCGGCTCCTGGCCGGGTTGGCGGTGCTCACCGCCAACCGGCTGGTGGGACTGGTGCTGCCGGCGAGCGCCGGGTGGCTGATCGACGGTCTGCCCGAGGCTCTGCGGCCGGTGGTCGGATCGCTGGTGGATCTCGGGATGGAGGAGCGCCTGTGGTGGATCGCCGGGGTGGTGCTCGCGGCGACCCTGGTCCAGGCGGTGAGCAGTTTCGCCCTGTCGCAGCTGCTCGGGATCGCGGCCCAGAAGGCGATCAACGACCTGCGCCAGAAGGTCCATGACCACGTGCTGTCGCTGCCGGTGGCCCGGTTCGACGCGACCCAGAGCGGCACCCTGATCAGCCGGATCATGTCCGACGCCGAGGGGATCCGGAACCTGGTCGGCAACGGGCTGGTGCAGATGGTCGGCGGGCTGATCACCCTGGTCGCGGTGGTCGGGATCCTGCTCGTGCTCGAATGGCGCCTGACCCTGGGGATCCTGGTGTTGCTGGGGATCTGGGGCGCGGTGCTCGGGGTGACCTTCCGCCGCCTGCGGCCGCTCTTCAAGGAACGCCAGAAGACCCAGGGGGAGATCAGCGGCCACCTGGGCCAGGTGCTCCAGGGGATCCGGGTGGTGAAGGTGGCGACCGCGGAGCCCCGTCTGCGCGAGCGCTTCCGCGCCGATACCGGCCGTCTCTTCGAGCTGATCCGCACGACCATGACCGGCTTCTCGCTGGTCTCCGCCGGCACGGTGGTCGTGCTCGGGCTGGCCTCGGTGCTGTTCATCACCATCGGCGGGTCGGCGATGGCCGCGGGCACCATGACCCCGGGCCAGTTCATGACCTATGTGCTGTGCGTGGCCCTGCTCGCCGGGCCGGTCGGGCAGCTCGCCTCGATCGCACCGCAGATCAGCGAGGCCTTCGCCGGGCTCGACCGCATCCGCGAAGTCCTGTCCCAGGCCCCGGAGGGCTCCGGCGCGGCACCCTGTCCGCCCCTCGCCGGCCGGGTGGAGCTGCGCGGGGTGACGTTCGGCTACGATCCGGCCCGGCCGGTCCTGCACGACATCGACCTGGTGGCGGATCCGGGCACGACCATCGCCCTGGTCGGGCCGTCCGGCTCCGGCAAGACCACCCTGGTCGGCTTGATCCAGGCGTTCATGCGGCCCCAGGCCGGCACGGTGCTCATCGACGGTCATGACTTGGCCGGGCTCGATCTCCCCGGCTACCGCCGGCAGCTCGGGGTGGTCCAGCAGGACAACTGGCTGATCGACGGCAGCGTGACGGACAACCTGCGCCTCGCCCGGGCCCAGGCCACGGACGACGAGCTGCGCGCCGCCTGCACCGCCGCCGCCGCCCTGGGATTCATCGAGGCCCTGCCCGAGGGCTTTGCCACCCGGATCGGCGAGCGGGGGGTCAAACTCTCCGGCGGCCAGCGCCAGCGCATCGCCATCGCCCGGGCGCTGCTCGCGGATCCGCGCATCCTGGTCCTCGACGAGGCGACCAGTGCCCTCGACAGCGAGAGCGAGCACGAGATCCAGGCAGCCCTGGCGACCCTGCGCCGGGGGCGCACCGCCTTCGTCATCGCCCACCGGCTGTCCACCATCCGCGCCGCGGACCTCATCTGCGTCCTCGACGGCGGCAGGATCGTGGAGCGGGGAACCCATGCGGAACTCCTCGCCGCCGGCGGTCTCTATCGTCGGCTGCACGACCGGCAGCATGGCGTGGAGCTTGACCGCCACATCAACCCCGGCGAGGAACTGCCAGCATGGGAGCCCTGACCTGGACCGATCTCCGCGCGGAGCGCGGCCACCCGATCGCCTGGCTCGGCCGGCATCGCACCGCTGCCCCGACCGTGATCCCCGACCATCGGCTGCCCGGTTGGCAGGTCGCGGCTGTGGAGTCCGGACGGCTGGTCTGCCAGATCGATGGCGCTGACACCGAGATCGCCGGCGGGCAGGCGGTGATCATGGCTCCGGGCACCCGGCTCGACGGCCCCCGGGCCGAGACCCGCGGTCTGGTCTGGTGGATCGGCCTCGCCCCGGAGCGCCCGGGATCGCTGCCACCGGATCTCGTGGCGGACTTCCGTGATCGTCTGGAGGGTCTGCGGGGCCGACGCCTCGTGGCTTCGCCGGATCTCTTCGCCGCTGCGGCGGACTTCCACCGCCTGCTCGCCAAGCCACCGTCCTCGCCGGTCGACCGGGCCCTGGCGGTGTGGCGCCGGGCGGTGCCCCTGGCGGCGGCCTGCCTGGACCTCCGTACCGAGGCGCCCCGGGATGAGGGGGTCGCCGCCGCCCTGGAGGCCATGGCCGGGGACCCCGCCCGGGATTGGGCCGTGCCCGAGCTCGCCGCCCGCTGCGGGCTGGGACCGAGCCGCTTCCATGACCGGTTCCGGGCCGCGATCGGGACGACGCCCCACGACCACCTGGCGCGGTTGCGCATCGAGGCGGCGCGGGAGATGGCCGCGGACCCCGCCATGACCCTTGAAGCCCTTGCCCGGGCGGTGGGCTTCAGCACGCCGCAATCCCTGGCCCGGGCCATCCGGCGGCGCACCGGTGCGGCGGCGATGGCGTGGTTGCGGCCCGGCCCGGCTCGGCGCTGAGGCCCACCCGCCCGGCTTGCGCCGATCGCCGGTGGCCGTGGAATCCCCATGATGGCTGAAGCGGTCCGTGTCCTGTCGGTGGATCTCGAACGGGGATGGCGCGGCGGCGAGAACCAGGTGT
>CAMCAC010000098.1 GCA_945872305.1 Candidatus Kuenenia stuttgartensis
GTGCGCACCGTGCACGCGCCACGCGCTCTTCGCGCCCCGGAGCGCACCGCTCCGCGGTGCGCGTATGCGCGCCCCACGGCGTGGGGCGCTCCGTGTGTAGACCGTGTACCATTTTACATATTCTGCCAGCCACCCACCGTATGGAATCCAGGGATCCGGTGCCCATACTCCCCGCATCGCCCTGCCACCCAGCGCAGGCCCGGAGCAGCCATGGCCCGTACCGCCGCCGTCGTCCCCGCCACCGCCGCCGTCACTGCCCGGGATGCCCTGGTGCCGTGGATGGCGCCGGAGCTGACCGGGATCAACCGCCTGCCGGGCCGCGCCACCCTGGCGTCGTTCGCCAGCGCATCCGATGCCCTGGCCGGGCGCCGGCCGCGCCGGCTGGTGCTCGACGGGACCTGGCGCTTCGCCCTGGTCGACGCGGTGGAGTCCACTCCGGCGGACTTCATGACCGCGGGCTTCCGCGAGGGCGACGGCTGGGGCGAGCTGCCGGTGCCCGCCTGCTGGCAGATGCACGGCCACGACCGACCGCACTACACCAATTGGCGCCTGCCCTTCACCCCGGTGGATCCGCCCAAGGTCCCGCGGGCGAACCTGACCGGACTCTACCGCCACGCCTTCGACCTGCCGAAGGACTGGCGGGCGGCGCGCACCGTGATCGCCTTCAACGGGGTCGAGGGCGGCTGCTTCTCGGTGTGGCTGAACGGCGTGGCGGTGGGCCTGGGCAAGGATTCCCGGTTGCCGTCCGAGTTCGACATCACCGCCCTGCTCACACCCGGGCGCAACCTGCTCGCGGTGCAGATCGTGAAATGGTCCGACGCGAGTTACATCGAGGACCAGGACCACTGGCGCCTGAACGGCATCGTGCGCAGCGTCGAACTGCGCGGCACCCCCGTCTGCTGGATTGAGGACCTGTTCTGCCGCGGCTCCTACGACCACACCACCGGCGCCGGCGTGTTCACCGCCGACCTGCGGGCCGGCGGCCCGATCGCCACGGGCTGGTCGTTCCGGATCCAGGTCCACGGCCCCGACGGCAAGCCCCTGTTCCGCACCCCGTTGTCATCCCACATCCCGTTCGGCCTTGAAGGGCACAAGCGGGAACGCGAGCGCATCGGCACCGTGCGCGCCGAGCTGAAGCGGGTCCGCCCATGGTCCCACGAGACGCCGGATGTGTACACCGTGGTCGCCACCCTGGTGGATCCCGAGGGGAAGGCGGTGGAATCGACCCGCACCCGGATCGGCTTCCGCACCATCGAGATCGCCGAGCGCGAACTGCGGGTGAACGGCCGCAAGGTGTGGATCAAGGGCGTGAACCGCCACGACCACCACCCGGTGCGCGGCAAGGTGATGACCCGCGAGGACTGGCTCGCGGACCTGCGCCAGATGCGGGCGCACCACATCAACGCCATCCGCTGCTCGCACTATCCCAACGATCCGGCGTTCCTGGACCTGTGCGACGAGCTCGGCTTCCTGGTCATCGACGAGACCGATCTCGAAGCCCACCACACCTACGCCGACAGCGCCCACGATCCGCGCTACGCCCAGGCCTTCCTCGACCGCGCCCAGCGCATGGTCCTGCGCGACCGCAACCATCCCTCGATCATCATGTGGTCCCTGGGCAACGAGACCGGCTACGGGCCCAACCACGACGCCATGGCGGCGTGGATCCGCCACGCCGACCCGACCCGCAAGATCCACTACGAGGGCGCCATCTGCCGCGCCAATTCCGACTGGGATTCCGGCCACGCCGCCACCGACGTGGTGTGCCCGATGTACCCGCAGATCCACGACATCGTCCACTGGGCGAAGACCACCCGGGATCCGCGCCCGTTCATCATGTGCGAGTACTCCCACGCCATGGGCAACTCGAACGGCTGCATTGCGGATTACTGGGCGGCGATCCGCAGCACGCCGGGTCTGCAGGGCGGCTTCATCTGGGAGTGGATCGACCACGGCCTGGTCAAGCGCGACGCCCAGGGCCGCGAGTTCTACGCCTACGGCGGCGACTACGGCGACACCCCGAACGATGTGGATTTCGTCTGCGACGGCCTGGTGTGGCCGGACCGCACCCCGCACCCGGCCCTGACCGAGGTCGCCCGCCTGTTCCAGCCCCTCCAGGTCGAGGACATGGGCCAGGGCCTGGTGCAGGTCACCAGCGATTATTCGTTCATCCGCAGCGGCCACCTCGTCGGTCGCTGGGCTTTGCGGGTGGATGGCGCAGTGGTCGCCGAGGGCGCCCTGCCGACGCTCGACCTCGCGCCGGGCGGCTCGGCGATCCTGGCCATCGGGGTCCATCCGCCGGCGGGCGCCCACCGCCTGCCCATAGCGCTGCCGGAGCGGCGCCCGGGCCAGGAGGTCCACCTGGATCTCGCCTGGACCGACCGCCGCGACCAGCCCCTGGTCGGCCGCCACGCCGCCGCGGGCCATGCCCAGATCGAGCTGTGGCGCGTCCCGGCCGCCGCCCCGGCCATCGCCGCCGGAAGCCTGTCGGTGGAGCGCGGCGACACCCTGCGCGTCATCGGCGACGGGGTCGAGGTCGCCATCGATCCCGCCACCGGCGCCCTCGTGCAGTGGGCGGCGGCCGGCCGCACCCTGCTGACCGCGGGCCCGGTCACCACCTGCTGGCGCGCCCCGACCCAGAACGATGGCGTGCGGGCGTGGAACTGGCACGAACAGATGCCGGCGGATCCCTCCTGGGCGAAGCCCCTCACCCGCTGGGCCCACCTCGGCCTGGACCACGAGCAGCGGGCCTGCGACAGCCTGCGGGTGCGCCGGGACGGCGACGCGGTGGTGATCGCCAGCCGCCACCGCCTGTGGGGCAAGGACCCGCGCCAGGCGATCCGCGAGGAGCGCACCCTGCGCATCGCCCCGGACGGCGTGATCCACGCCGAGCACCGCTTCCTGGTTCCCGCGGCCCTGGACGACCTGCCTCGCCTGGGCGTGGCGTTCACCACGCCGGAGGGGTTCGACCGGATGGAATGGTTCGGCCGCGGCCCCGGCGAGTCCTACAACGACCGCTGCCTGGGGACGCCGGTCGGGCGCTGGGCATCGACGGTCGGCGACCGGTACATTCCCTACATCATGCCCCAGGAGCACGGCAACATCCACCAGCTCCGCTGGCTGCGCCTGGCCGGGGCCAAGGGCGCGGCGTTCACTGCGGTTGCCGAGGGCCTGATCGACGGCAAGGCCACCCACCTTTCGGATGCCTGCCTGAGCGCCGCCCGTCACACCACCGATGTGGCGCCGGATCCGTTCACCTGGCTGCACCTGGACGTGGCCCAGCGCGGCCTGGGCACCAAGAGCTGCGGCCCCGACACCCTGGACCGGTACAAGATCCACGCCGGCCGCCATCGGCTCGCGTACCGGCTGGTGCCGGGGTGAGGACACCTCTGCCCATCGCCACCGGTTGACCGCCCGCGACCGACGGCACACCTGTCCGCGCCATGACGACCACGGACACGCCATCGACGCCGGTCGCCGTCGCCAATCTGCTCGACGCCCGGGGGCTGGTGAAGTCCCTGGGCGGGAAGCGCGTCGTGGACGGGGTGGACCTGTCCTGCGGGCCGGGCGAGGTGCTCGGGCTGCTCGGGCCGAACGGGGCGGGCAAGACCACCAGCCTGCGCATGTGCTATGGATTCCTGCGCCCCGATGCGGGGACGATCCGCATCGCCGGCCATGATCTGGTGACCGAGGCGGATGCCGCCCGGCGCTGCCTGGGGGTGTGCACCCAGGACGACACCTTCGATGCGGACTTCTCCGTGCGCGGCAACCTGGAGCAGGCCGGTCGCTACTACCGGCCGCGGATCCCGGACCTGGGTCGGCGGATCGACGAGCTGCTCGACCGCTTCGGATTGGCGCCGTTCGCCGACCAGATGCCCGAGACCCTGTCCGGCGGCTACAAGCGCCGGCTGATGATCGCCCGGGCGGTGCTCCACCGGCCCCGGGTGGTGTTCCTCGACGAGCCCACCACCGGCCTGGATCCCCAGGCCCGCATGGCGGTGTGGGAGCTGGTCGCCGGCCTGCGCGCCGACGGCATGGCGGTGGTGCTGACCACCCACTACATGGACGAGGCGGAACGCCTGTCCGACACCCTGCTGGTGTTGCAGTCCGGTTCGGTGCGCGCCAAGGGTCCGGCGACCCAGGTGCTCGGGGACGTGGTCGGCGAGCACATCGTGGTCCTGCCCGCCGGCGAAGCCCGGGTCGCCGCCTGGCTGGCGGCCCGCGGCGCAACGCCGTCCACGGTCCTGGGCACCTGGCACCTGCCGCTGGATGCGGCGGGGCTGGCGGCGTTCGTGGCCGCCTTCCCGGACCTGCGCTACGAGGTCCGGGCGCCGACCCTCGACGATCTCTTCATGGCCTTGGCCGAGGAGCGGACGCCATGAACCGATCCGTCTTCGCGGCGGCGTTCGCCTGGCAGAGCCATGCGGTGCTCGGCCGCCATGTGCGGGTGCACCTGCGCAAGTGGCACACCGCCCTGTTGCCGCCGGTGTGCGAGCCGTTGATCATGCTCCTCGCCTTCGGGGTCGGCCTCGGCTCGCAGATGGCGGCACTGACCTGGAACGGCGCGCCGATCGGCTACCTGACCTACCTCGCGCCGGGCATCCTCGCCTACACGGCGTTCATGACCGCGTTCTTCCAGTCGTTGTTCTCCGCCTACATCCGCATGCATTTCCAGAAATCCTGGGAAGGCCAGCTCACCACCATGGTCCGTCTCGACCACGTGGTGTGGGGCGAGGCGCTGTGGGCCGCCAGCATGGCCACCGCGTATGCGGGGATGGTCTGCCTGGTCCTCTGCGGGTTCGGGGCCATCGGCTGGCTCGACCTGCATTGGTGGTGGCTGCCGGTGGTGCTGCCCCTCCTGTTCCTCACCGCCCTCGCCTTCTCGGCGGTGGGCCTGCTCTTCACGTCCATCATCCCGAGCATGGACCACATGGGCCTGCCGTTCTTCCTGGTGATCATGCCGATCGGCTTCGCCAGCAGCACCTACTTCCCGCTGCCGGACCTGCCGGTGCTGTCCCAGGTGGTGCTGCTCAATCCCCTGCATCACCTGGCCGAGGGGCTGCGCTTCCTGCTCATCGCCGGCACCCCGACCTGGCATCTGGCCGCCGGCGCCGGGCTGTGCGTGGTCCTCCTCGCGGTGCTCATGCCCATCGACATGCGCCTGCTCCGCCGCCGGGTCTTCGGCGACGGGTGAGCCGGCAGTGGTCCGGGGCGATTGCCCTGCCACGGTCGCATCTATCGTCCAGCCATGACCATGGGCCGTCGACACGGGTGGGGCCTGCTCGCCCTGCTGCTCGCCGGCTGCGGCGGCAGCGTCGTCCACTACCGCTCGCCGGACACCGGCACTCCCTACTACCCTCCGCCCGCCGCCTTCCGCACCATCGAGGGGGTGTTGGGGGAGCGCGTCCCCGCGTCCCTCCGCACCCCGGAGGTCGCCATCGCCTATGCCACGACCCGCCGGCCCGGGGAGGTCGGCTTCACCGACCGGAGCGATGGCGCCCTGCACCTCGGCCGGCTGGGGATGCGCATCGGTCCGCCGGACGCCACCTGGGAGGATCTCGTCGACTGGGCGCGCCTGAACGAGCAGCAGATCCCCCCGGTCCGGGTCGCCGTGTCCGGCCTGGAGCGCTTCGGCTACAGCGGGCTCGCACCCACCGCGACCGGACCGGATGCCCGTTTCCTCGCCGCCCTCGAACCGATGTACGGGCATGGCGGCCGGCGGGTGCTGTTGTTCGTGCACGGGTACAACACGAGCTTCGCCGAGGCCGCGGCCACCCTGGCCTGCATGCACCACCACCAGGGCCGGCGCGGGGCGGCGGTGCTGTTCTCGTGGCCGGCCGGTACCGAGGTCCTGCGCTACGTGGAGGAACGGGAGCTGGCCCGGGAGTCGACCAACGCCCTGGCCCGGCTCATCACCCTCCTGCATGGTCCCGGCAAGGTCGAGCGCATCGACTGCCTGGTGAACTCCACCGGTGCCCAGATGCTGATCGGCGCCCTGCACCAGCTCGACGGGACCCTCGGCCGCGAGGCCATGGCGGGGCTCGGGATCGGCTCCCTCGTCCTCGCCTCCCCCGACGTGTCCCTGCGGGACTTCCTCACCGACGACATCGCCCTGCTGGCGGCGACGGCACGGCGGACGGTGGTCTACAGCAACCGCACCGACCGGGCGCTGGGCCTGTCCGGATGGTGGCACGAGGGGACTCGGCTGGGCCGGCTGGGGCGCATCGACGACGATGTGCGGGGACCGTTGCTGCGGTACCGCGACCGGGTCGAGGTCGTCGACGTCACCGCCCTGCCGGGGCCCAAGGACGCCGACGGATTCACCAGACATGGCGCCTGGTACGCCAATCCCCTGGTGGTCACCGACGCGATCTTCGCCCTGCTGTGGGGGCGGCCGGCTGGCGAACGCGGGCTGGTGGCCACCGACGACGCGCCCGTCTGGACCCTGCCCGCCGACTATGGGGTGCAGGTCGCCCGGGCGCTGGCGCAGCCGACCGCCGGGGATCCATGATGCGCAGCGCGGCGGTCCTCCTGCTGGCCTTCCTCGCCTGTATCGGCTGCGCCCCGTCCCAGGACGCCCGGATCAGCACCACCCACGAGCAGGACCCGTTCGTCGGCGATCCGCAGCAGGCCATCATCCTCGACCAGGGATTCGATGCCCTGCTCCACCGCATCCGCCTGATCCGGGCGGCCCGGACGCGCATCGATGTCCACACCTTCATCTACGCTGACGATGCCGCCGGGCGGCTGATCCTCGCCGAGCTGGCCGACGCCGCGGATCGTGGCGTGCGCGTCCGCCTGCTGGTCGACGCCATGTTCAACGGCCTGCCCGCGGAGCGGCTCGCCTGGGTCCGCCGCCGCCATCCGGGCCTGGCGGTCGCCGTCTACAACCCCAGGCCGTCGGCGGTGGTCGCGGCGCGCCGGGAGCTCCAGGACGAGGTCGACGCCGGGCTGAGCCACCGCATGCACAACAAGCTGCTGGTCGTCGACGGCATCTCCGGCATCACCGGGGGCCGCAACCACGAGGATGCCTATTTCGACATCAACCCCGGACTCAACTACCGGGATCGGGAGGTCCTCGTCCACGGGTCCGTGGTCTGGCGGATGGCGTCCTGCGCCGCCGCCTGGTGGTTCCATCCGCTGGTGGTCCCCGTCGACGAGCTGGCCGCCGTGGCGACCGCCACCGGGGCGCCGGCACCCGACACCACCGACGGGCGGGTGGACCGCCTGCGCGCCGTCGTGGACCGCCACCTCGCGGCCGCGCCGCCCCCGGCCTGGCAGACGGTCGCACGGGCCGCCTTCCTCTGGGACGTCCCCGGCCGGCCGGAGGAGGCCGCGACCGCTTCCACCGCCCACGGCTTGCAGCGGCTGGTGCGGGGTGCGACCCGGGCGGTGGACATCGTCTCGCCGTACTGCGTCATGAACGGCGCCACCCTCGACCTGGTCCGCGACCTGCGCGCCCGGGGCATGTCCATCCGGATCCTCACCAATAGCTTGGCATCGACCGACGCCTGGTGGGCCTATGGCGGCTACCTGCGCGACCGCCGCCGGCTGGTGGCGGCCGGTGTCGACCTGCGCGAGACCCGGCCGCTGCCCGGCGATCTGGTCGGCATGTGGTCCGTCGATCCGGAGGTCGCGGAGCTGCGCCAGGGCGGCGCCCGGCCCCCTTTCCTGTCGCTGCACGCGAAGTGCCTGCTGGCCGACGGGGAAGCCGCGGTCATCGGCACCTTCAATCTCGATCCGCGCAGCAAGCACATCAACACCGAGCAGGTCCTGATGCTCTGGGGGCCCGACATCGTGGCGGGCCTTGCGGGGCTGATGCAGCGCGATGCCGCGCCGGCCAACGCCTGGCGGGTCGGCCGGCGCGACATCTCGTCCCTGCACCTCCCCTTCGTACACCTCAGCGAATGGACCGGCGACTGGCTGTCCCTCGACCTCTACCCGGTGCAGCCGACCACCTGCTTCACCCCCCGGGACGGGGCCCCGTCCGATCCCGCGTTCCCGGGACCGGACTGGGTGGATGCGGGACCGACGCCCGAGGCGAGCGAGGACGACGCGGATGCGGCGGGGTGGATGAAGACCTTCGGCGCGGTGATCACACCACTGCTCTGAGAGCCCGAGCAGAAACCCCTCGGTCGTATCCGCCCGTCCTCGCCGGCGTCGCTGTCGTAGCCCTGCGCTCGCGGTAGCGCTGCTACCGCTCCGCTTCGGGCGCCTCGGCGCCATCCGACGATGCCAGACCGATCCCCGGTCGGGGTTTCTGCTCAACCTCCGAGCCGCATCATCGGCAGCACCGGACCCCGCACCCTCGGCCGCCGCCCGGCCCCCGGGCCTTCACCGACGGCTGGGCCGGCCTGAAACGCCGCCGGGCTGGCACCGCCGGGCGGGAGCCCATCATCCCCGGCGTGGACTACGTCGCCATCGCGCGGAAGTACCGGCCGAGCACCTTTGTCGAGGTCGCCGGGCAGGAGGTCATCGGACGGACCCTGGCCAACGCCATCCGCGCCCAGCGGGTCCACCACGCCTATCTGTTCACCGGCCCGCGCGGGGTCGGCAAGACCTCGACCGCCCGCATCCTGGCCAAGGCGCTGACCTGCGCCGAGGGGCCGACGCCGGAGCCGTGCGGGGTGTGCGAGCACTGCCGGATGGTGACCGACGGCAACCACCCGGACGTGGTCGAGATCGACGCGGCGCGCTTCAACAGCGTCGAGACGATCCGCGAGCTGGCGGACAATGCCGCCTTCCAGCCGGTGCGGGCGCGGCTGCGCATCGTCATCCTCGACGAAGTGCACATGCTCTCGACGGCGGCGTGGAACGCCCTGCTCAAGCTGGTCGAGGAGCCGCCGCCGCACCTCAAGTTCATCTTCGCCACCACCGAGGTGGACCGGGTGCTGCCCACGGTCGTGTCGCGTTGCCAGCGCTTCGACTTCCGGGCCCTGGACCTGGACACCATCGTGCGCCGGCTGCGCGACATCTGCGCCGCCGAGGGCCGCTCCCTGCCCGAGCCGGTGCTCGCCCGGGTCGCCCGGGCCGCCGGCGGCGGCATGCGCGATGCGCAGACGATGCTCGACCAGCTCATCGCCGTGTCGGACGGCGGAGACATCGGAGCCGATCTGGATCTGTTGCTCGGCGCCGCCCGCTCGGCCGAGGTCGCCGCGCTGCTCGACGGGGTCGTGGCCGGCGACCCGAAGTCGGCCATCGAATCCCTGGACCGGGCCCTGGTCGGCGGCGTTGCGCCTGGGACGCTCCTCGACCAGCTCATCGACCAGGTGCGCGGCGTGGTCCTGGCCCAGGCCTGCGGCCACGACACGCCCCTGGTCCGCCGGCTCGGCCTGGACCCGGAGCGGGTCGCCGCCCAGGCGGGCAGCGTGGATCCGGCCCGGGCCCTGCGCATGGCCCAGGTGCTCCTGCACGCCCAGGGCCAACTCAAGTTCGGCCACGACCCCCGGCTCGCCATCGAGCTGGCGGTGGTCCGCCTGGCCCAGACCGCCCAGCTCGTGGACCTGGAGACCCTGGTCCGCCGCCTCGAACGGCTCGAAACCCCGGCCCAGGCCGGACCGGCCTCGCCGCGCCCTCGCTAGGGCCGGTGCCCGGGGCCGGGGCGCCGGCCCCGGACGAGGCCGCCGAACGCCGGCGCCGCTGGCAGGCCGTCCAGGACCACCCGGTGGTGAAGGAACTGCTCAAGCGCTTCACCGCCGACGTGATCAGCCGCGAGTTCCTGCCCAAGGACGACTGGCTGCGCCGGTTCGGCGGGTGAACCGCAATGGCGTTCAGCAACGGTCCACAGTCGAGGCTTACAGGAGTGACTGTGTTGAGGTCAAGGGGCCAATTCGGTTTGGCCTCCTCTCGCAGCCGTGAGCAGGGAGTTGAGTCTTACCAGGAGTTTGCGTGCGCAGGCAATGAGGGCGACCTTGGCGCATTTCCCTTTTGCCCGCAGAGCGGTGTAGACGTCCTTCAGCCAGGGGCTCCATCGAGCTGCCGCGAGTGCGGCCAGGTAGAGGGCTTTGCGGATGCGTTTCCTGCCGCCGTAGATGGCGCGTTTCCCGTCGCGGGTTCCGGAGGCATGGTCATAGGGCGCGAGGCCTGCCAGGGCGGCGACCTGCTGGCGGTTGACGGTTCCGAGTTCAGGAAGGTATGCCATGAGGGTGGCAGCGGTCTGCGGTCCGACTCCGGTTTCCTTTTGCAGGCAGTCGCTGATCCGCTGCAGTTCCGGATCGGCGCCCATGGCGGCGACGATGCGCTTGGTGTAGGCCTCTTCAGAGGCCACCCATCGGCGGATGCTTCCCTTGAGGTCCTTGGCGATCAGGGGATCGGCGACCGATTCCAAGCGGTTTTCCTCCTGCTTTCGCATCTCGATGATCTGGTCACGGCGATCCACCAGGGCGCGCAGATGGGCGACCCCGGGCGCTGCGGGTGTCAGGGGCTGAGGCGTGGTCGCCGCCGCGAAGCG
>CAMCAC010000099.1 GCA_945872305.1 Candidatus Kuenenia stuttgartensis
TTGCCACCCCAGGACTTCACCTCGGTGCCGCCGACGACCTGGTCCTCGCGGTAGTCGGCGCCCTTGACCAGCACCGTGGGCTTCACGGCGCAGATCAGGTCGAGAGGCGTGTCCTCGCCGAATTCCACGACGGCATCGACGCAGCTCAGGGCGGCGAGGACCGTGGCGCGGTCGTCGCCGCCGTTCACCGGCCGGGCCGGGCCCTTGAGCCGCCGTACCGAGTCGTCGCTGTTCAGTCCGACCACCAGGCGGTCGCCCTGGCGGCGGGCGGTCTCCAGGGCCTGGATATGGCCCGCGTGCAGGATGTCGAAGCAGCCGTTGGTGAAGACCACCTGCTCGCCGGCGGCGCGCCAGGCGGCGACCTGCCGGGCGCAGGCGGCGCGCTCCAGGACCTTGCCGGCGGGTTCACCGCCGCCCAGGCGGACCAGCTCGGCTTCGAGTTCGGCGCCGTGGATCGGCACCGTGCCGACCTTGCCGACCACGATCCCGGCGGCGGTGTTGGCCAAACGCATCGCGTCCTCGAGGCCGAGCCCGGCGGCGAGGCCCGCGGCCATGGTGGCGATGACCGTGTCGCCGGCGCCGCTGACATCGAAGACCTCCCGCGCCTGGGCCGGCACCGACACGGTGCGGTCGGCGGCGATCAGGCTGATGCCGTGCTCGCCCCGGGTGAAGGTCAGGGCCTGGAGGCCGAGCCGTTCACGCAGGCCGCGGCCGGCGGCGAGCAGGCCGTCGTGGTCGTTGGCGGGGATGCCGGCCACCGCCGCCAATTCGCCGGTGTTCGGGGTGATGGTGGTCGCATCACGGTAGCGGTCCCAGGCGGTGCCCTTGGGATCGACCAGGACCGGGATGCCCTTGGCCCGGGCGGCGGCGATGATCGCCGGGGCGGTTCGGCCGGCGAGCACGCCCTTGGCGTAGTCGCTGAGAATCACCGCGTCGCTGTCCGCCACCGCGGCCACCGCGGCGGCGATCAGCGGCTCCCGGGCCGCGTCGTCCAGGGCCCTGGGCTCTTCTTCATCGATCCGGACCATCTGCTGGTGGCCGCCGAGGACCCGTGTCTTCACGATGGTCGGGAAACGGGGCACCGCGACCAGGCCGTCGGCGATGCCTTGGCCCGCAAGAAGGCCGGCCAATTCGCCGCGGGCCCCGTCGTCGCCCACGGCCGCGACGAGCCGGGCCCGGCAGCCGAGGGCGGCGAGGTTCGCCGCCACATTGGCGGCGCCGCCGGCGACGGCGCTGCGCCGGGTCAGGCGGACCACCGGCACCGGAGCCTCGGGCGAGATGCGCGACACCTCGCCCCACAGGTAGCGGTCGAGCATGGCGTCGCCGACCACCAGGATGCGGGCGGCGCGGAAGCCGCCGCGCACGCGGTCGAGGACGGCGGCGGGATCAGCGAACACGCTCGGCCTCCCACTGGTCGATCAGCTCGCAGCAGCAGTGGCCGGCGAGGATGTGCAGCTCCTGGATGCGGGCGGTGCGGCTGCTCGGCACCTTCAGGACGGTATCGCACAGGGGGGCGAGTTTGCCGCCCCCGGCGCCGGTCATGCCGCACACGGTCACCCCGATGGCGCGGGCTGCCTCGGCGGCGCGCAGGATCGCCGGCGCGTTGCCGCTGGTCGAGATGCAGACCAGGGTGTCGCCTGGCCGGGCGAGGCCCTGGAGCTGGCGGGCGAAGACCTGCTCGTAGCCATAGTCGTTGGCGATGGCGGTGAGCGCCGAGGAATCCACCGTGAGGGCCCCGGCGCGCAGGGCCCGGCGTTCGGTCTCGAACCGTCCCGAGAGCTCCGCCGCCAAGTGCTGGCTGTCGCCGGCGCTCCCGCCGTTGCCGCAGAACCACACCGCACCGCCGGCGGACAGGCTGCGCCACCAGGCGGAGGCCAATGCGCGGATGTCGCCGGCCATGGTCTCGAAGGCCTGGGCGGCGGCGAGGTGTTCGGCCAGGGAGCGGGCGACGGGGTCGGTCATCGGTCGGGTCCAAGCAGAAGGGTCGCGGCGGCGGCGAGATCGTCCACCGCCGGGATGTCGGGGCAGGCGGCGCTGGCGGCCCGGCCCTTGCCGGTGCGGACGAGCAGCGGCTGGCAGCCGGCGGCCTCGGCCGCTTCGACATCGCGCTCGGCGTCGCCCACGAACCAGGTCGTAGCGGGATCGAAGCCGAAGCGGTCCCGGGCCTGGAGCAGCAGGCCCGGCTCCGGCTTGCGGCAGGGGCACCGGTCCTCGGACCGGTGGGTGCACACGAACCAGGCATCGATGCGGCCGCCGGCGGCGGTCACCGCCGCTTCGATGGCCGCATGGATCCGGGCGATCTCCTCGGCGGAGACCTCGCCCCGGCCGACGCAGGCCTGGTTGGTGCACACCGCCACCCGCCAGCCGGCGGCGGTGAAGCGGGCGATCGCCGCCGGGGCCGCCGGCTCCAGGCACAGGTCCGCCAGACGCAGCACCCCGGTGGGCAGGTCCACGTTGATCACGCCGTCGCGGTCGAGAAGGACGACGGCAACCGGGCCGTTGCTCACAGGTAGCCCCCGGTGGGGCCTTTCAGGGCCCGGGCGTAGGCCGGCACACCCATCGACACCGGGGTGAACGGAGCCTCGTACCCGACCGCCCGCAGGCGGGTCAGGTCGGCGCAGGTGTAGGCTTGGTACTTGCCTTTGAGGTGGTCCGGGAAGGGGACCTCCTCGATGCGGGCCTGGGGGTGCTCGGCGGCGACGAGGTGGGCGACCTCGGCGAAGCTCGCCACCTGGCCGGTGCCGCAGTTGAAGATGCCGGAGATCTGGGGGTGGGTCCAGAACCACAGGTTGACCGCGCAGCAGTCCTCGACGGTGACGAAGTCGCGGCGGAAGCCGTCGCTGCCGGCGAACAGCTTGAGCCGGCCCTCGGCGGCGATCTGGCGATGGAAATGCAGGACCGGCGAGCACATCCCGCCCTTATGCCATTCCTGCCGGCCGTAGACGTTGAAATAGCGCAGGCCGACCACCGGGCTGCGGAAGGTCCCCGCCAGCCGGCGCACATGGCGATCGAAGCACCATTTCGAGAAGGCGTAGCCGTTCAGCGGGTATTCGCAGCGCGGGTCGTCGTCGCGGAAGCCGTCGTCGCCGTTGCCGTACACGCTGGCGGAGCTGGCGTACAGGAAGGGGATCGCCTTGGCCTGGGCCCAGGCCAGGAGCCGCTTCGAGGTCTCGATGTTGTTCCGCAGCAGGGCGCGGCCGTCCTTCTCGGTGGTGGCCGAGATGGCGCCCTGGTGGAAGACCCCTTCGCAGTCGGCGAAATCGTCGAGCCGCTGGATGAAGTCATCGCTGGCGACCAGGTCGAGGAAGTCGCAGCGGTTCAGGTTGCGGAAGGCGTCGGCATCCTTGCAGTCGTCGACCACGATGATGTCGGACCGCCCGGCCCGGTTGAGGGCGTGGACGAGGTTCGATCCGATGAAGCCGGCGCCGCCGGTGACGATGAGCATCGGCGCAGCATCCCCGGCCGGGGCCCCGGGCAACCGCGCCGGCCCGGCCGGCTCCCGGCTTCCGCCCCCGGTCCGGCCCGCTAGGGTCCGCCCCCCATGAAGCCCATCACTCCCGGCGCCGTCGTCATCGGCCAGTCCGGCGGTCCCACCGCCGTCATCAACCAGACCCTCATCGGCGTGGTGAAGGCATGCCTGCAGCGGCCCGAGACCTTCACCAAGGTCCTGGGCGCGGTCCACGGCATCAGTGGGATCATGAAGGGCGAGTTCGTCGACTTCGCCCTCGAGGACCCCGCCAACCTGGAGGTGGTGGCCCAGACCCCGTCGTCGGCCCTCAAGAGCGTGCGCCACAAGGCGACCCCGGACGACTGCCAGAAGATCTTCGCGCGCTTCAAGGAGCTGAACGTCCGGGCGTTCTTCTACATCGGCGGCAACGACACCGCCGAGACGACGAACATCATCAACGAGATGGCGGAGAAGGCCGGCTACGACCTGGCCTGCTTCCACTGCCCGAAGACCATCGACAACGACCTGCGGGTGACCGACCACTGCCCGGGTTACGGCTCGGCGGCGAAGTTCGTGGCCCAGGCGTTCATGGGCGACAACCTCGACAACCGCGCCCTGTCGGGCATCAAGGTCAACATCGTCATGGGCCGCAACGCCGGCTGGCTGACCGCCGCCAGCGCCCTGGCCCGGGTCCACCCCGAGGACGGCCCGCACCTGATCTACTGCCCCGAGGTCGACTTCTCGATCCAGGCGTTCTGCGCCGATGTCGAGGCGGTGTACCGGAAGCTCGGCCGCTGCGTGATCGCGGTGTCCGAGGGCATCCACGGTCCCAACGGCGCCGAGCTGATCTCGATCGGCGAGGTGGACAGCCACGGTAACAAGCAGCTCTCCGGCTCCGGCGCCCTGGGCGATGCCCTGGCGGACATTCTCAAGAAGCACCTGGCCAAGGTGATGCCCGAGAAGAAGCACCGCATCCGTGCCGACACCTTCGGCTACCTGCAGCGCTGCTTCCCCGGCGTGGTCAGCGAGGTCGATGCCCGCGAGGCCCGGCTCGCCGGCGTCGCCGCGGTCGAGGCCGCCCTGGCCGGCGTGCGCTCGGGCTCCATCGCCTTCAAGCGCACCGACGCGCCCTACGCCATCAGCACCTTCGTCACCCCATTGCCGACGGTGGCGAAGGAGACCAAGCCGATGCCGCGGGAGCTGATCAACGCCGCCGGCAACGACATCGTGGCCGAGAAGCTGCTGCCCTACCTGCGTCCGATCGTCGGCCAGCTGCCGGCCATCGGCCAGCTCAAGGGTACCCAGAAGGCCTGAGCCGTGTGGCGGGTCCGGCCGTACACCCTGGATGACCTGGAGCCGCTCCGGGCCATCCAGGCCGCCTGTTTCCCACCGCCGTTCCCGGAATCCCTGTGGTGGAGCCGGGACCAGCTCGCGTCCCATGTCGCGGTCTTTCCCGCCGGCGCCCTGTGCGCCGAGGGTCCCGGCGGGATCCTGGCCGGCTCCGCCACCGCCCTGGTGGTGCGCTTCGATCCCGCCCACCCGCAGCACACCTGGGCCGAGGTCTGCGACCACGGCTTCATCCGCACCCACGATCCCGCCGGCGACACCCTGTACGGGATTGATGTGGCGGTGCGGCCGGAGTTCCGCGGCCATGGCGTGGCCCGGGCCCTGTATGAGGCCCGCTTCGCCCTGGTCCGGCGCATCGGTTTGCGCCGGTTCGTGGCCGGGTCGCGCCTGAGCGGGTATGGCCGTCACGCGGACCGCCTGAGCCCCGAGGCGTATGCCGCCGAGGTGGTTGCGGGCCGGCTCTGCGATCCGGTGGTCACCCCCCAGCTCCATCTCGGCCTGCGTCCCGGCGCGGTCATCCGCGGCTACCTCTCCGACGAGGACTCCCGGGACTGCGCCCTGCTCATGGAGTGGACGCCATGATCCGCGTGGCCGCCGTCGCCTTCCCGCTCGCGCCGATGACCGGCGACGCCTGGGCCGCCGCCGTGCGGGCCCGGGTCCGGGCGGCGGTGGATCAGGGCGCCGCCCTGGTGCTGTTCCCGGAATACGCCACCGCCGGCCTGCTCCCCCACGGCCCCTGGGAACACTGGGATGATCTGTGGCGCGCCACCGCCGTCGCCGCCGCCCGGGACTACGGCTGCACCGTGGTCCTGGGCAGCCACCTCGTCCGCACCCCCGCCGGTCCCCGCAACCGGGTCGCGGTGGTCCGCCCCGACGGCGGCGGCTGGGACCAGGACAAGCTGCATCCCACGCCCTGGGAGCGGGGCTGGGATCTGGCGTCGACCGCCGACTTGATCGTGGCCGAGGCCGCCGGGGCCCGGGTCGCGGTCCTGACCTGCTACGATGTGGAGTTTCCCGAAGCCTGCCGGGCCGCCGCCCGGGCCGGGGCGGAACTGCTGCTGGTGCCGAGCTGGACCGACGACCACCAGGGCTTCCACCGGGTCCGCCGCTGCGCCGCCGCCCGCTGCATCGAGAACGCCTGTGCCGTGGTCCATGCCCCGCTGGTTGGCGGCCTCGACGATCCGCCGGGCTTCGAGCAGGCCTGCGGCGCCGCCGGCATCCTCACGCCCTGCGACACCGGCTGGCCGCCGGACGGCATCGCCGCCGCGGGCCCCATGGACCACGCCACCGTGGTGGTGGGCGCCATCGATCTGGCGGCGATCCGCCGGGCCCGGACCACAGGCACCGTCACGCCCCTGGCAGACGCCCGGCCGGAGTCGGGATACCGCCTTCGATCCGCGCTGTGAGCGCGGATGACAGGGATTCGAGGCCGACAGGAGGTCGGGAGGTCGCGGAGGGCCGCGGAGCCTGCCTGCTGGTCCTCCGCGGCCCTCCGTGCTCTCCCGATCTCCTGTCGGCCTCGAAACGATGTGCTCACCCAGCAACCTGGCGGATCCAGTCCGCCAAGTTGTAGGTGTTGGTCACCCGGGCGATCCGCCCGTCGCGGATGGCGAAGAACGCGCCCCCGGGCAGGACATAGGTCTGGCCCCGGGCCGGGGGCAGCCCCTCGTCGTCCGCCAGGTAGGTGCCGTGGACGACCCATTCCGCCGCCGCCCGGCCGCCATCCGCCGAGACCGAGATCACGATGTCGGTGAGCCGCTCGCGGTAGCAGCGGTCCATGCGGGCGAGGAACGCCCGGAAGTCGTCCCGGCCGATCTCCCGGCCGCCCTGGTTCAGGTCATGCGCCACATCCTCGGTGAGCAGGGCGAGCATCGCTCCCCGGTCGCCGCGGTTGAAGGCATCGTAGTAGGCGGTGATGAGATCCAGGGTGCGTGGCATGGCGGTACCCTGCCGGGTGGCGTGGCCCGGTCGAGCCGGAGCGCACGGGCGCCCTGGCGGCGTTCCGGTCGGGCCGCATGTTGTCCGCCATGCATCCGTCACCATGGATGGCAGCGCGTCCGGCGGG
Source organism: Candidatus Kuenenia stuttgartensis (assembly GCA_945872305.1). Lineage (GTDB taxonomy): Bacteria > Planctomycetota > UBA11346 > UBA11346 > UBA11346 > CAMCAC01. Next base: position 6,861 of record CAMCAC010000099.1, read on the forward strand.
CATTCTGGACCGTCCGGCCGAGGGATGGGAAGTGCCTGCCGGTGCTCCGACGGTGGTGAGGGAGCCTGCCTCTGCCGCCGCTGCTATCGCCGGCGAGGCTGTACCCTCCGGATGGATTCGCCGGCCAGGGGAATGGGATCCGGTCCCGCCCTCCGAGGAGCCCGCGCTGATCGATGCGGTGGGCAGCCGCAACCGCCGCCTGGAGATGCGGGCGGTACGCGAGGCATGGGCGCTCGCATCCCCGTGGATGGCGCTGTCGGTGCTGTATGCCATCCGTCATCCGGAGGTCGGCCTCCTGGTGGGTCTGATCGCAGCCGCCCCGGCGGTGATGCAGACCTGGGATTGCCTGCGCAGCCGCCGGCGTTGGCGGATGGCCCCGCAGCAGGCCGCGCGCCGGGACGGCATCCGGGTGCGGGTGGCGACCTGGCTTGGCGGGCGGCCCGGGCTTGGCCGCTGGTCGGTCGCCGTGGCGGTGCTGGTGGGCATCGTGACCGCGGCCACTGCCTTCGCCGGCGACGCCGGACGGCGGGTGGCGATGGTGGATCCGGCCGCGATCCGCGCCGGCGCGTGGTGGCAGCTCGCGACCGGGCCGCTCCTGCATGCCGGTCTCTTCCATGTCGTCTTCAACCTCATGGCCTGGTTCGGCCTGGGGGACCTCCTTGCCAGGCTGCTCGGGCGCGGGGTCCCGGTCGCCGTCCTCGGCCTCGGGATGGTGGCGGGCGCATGTGCGACCACCCTCTGGGATGGTGGCAGGCCCTCGGTGGGCATGTCCGGGGGCGTCTCGGCGCTGTTCGGTCTCGTGGCCGCGGCATGGTGGCGCTGGCGCGCGGCATCCCCCCCTGGGCTGGCACGCATGGCCGCGATCAATGCCCTGTGGATGGTGGCGATCTCGGTCGCAGGAGCGGGGATCGTCGACCATGCGGCCCATGCCGGCGGGTTCGCCGCGGGGCTCCTGGCCGGCTTCCTGGCCGTGCCGCCCGCGCCGGGTCCCATCCTGGCCGACCGCGGGTGGAGGATTGCCACCTGGATCGTCTTCGCCGGGCTGGTGGCCGCGGGTGCGGCCGCGATCGCCCTGGTCTGGGGCTGAGCCTCAGCCCGCGTTGTCGATCCGGCGGAGGAAGATCTTGCCGTCGCCGATCCGGCCGGACCGGCAGGTCGTGCACACGAGATCGATGAGCGCCTCGCGCTGGTCGTCCTCGACCGCGCATTCGACGATGACCTTGGGCAGGAACTCGATCCGGTAGCCCTCGCCGCCGCCGCGCTGCCGGCCGAAACCCTGGCATTCGCAGGCGGTCACCGCCTCGGCCCAGCCGGCGGCGAGCAGCCGTTGGACTAGCAATTCCGCCCGCTGGGGCCGGACGACGATGGTGGCGTGGAGCATGGGCAATTACGGGCGCAGGCGCCGGGCTGGCGCGGGGTTCGTGCCGGTTGGAAACTGGCGGTCCCAGGGGGAGGGCGCGGAGTTCATGCCGGTTGGAAACCGGCGGTCCCGGGCGGGCGTGGTCATGGGCGGCTGTCCTCTGCGCGCTCTGCGGTTCTCCGCGTCTCTGCGCCCGGACGAGCCGTCACGGAACCATCACCCTGCGGCGGCGGCTTCGACGACCTGGCCGATGGCGCGCAGCTTGGCGTACCGGCGGTCCATGCGCTGGTCCTCGGTCATGGCGCACAACTCGCCCAGGTGGCGGTCGATGGCGTCGCGGACGCGGTGGACCATGGCCTGGGGCTGGCAGTGGCCGCCGCCGGCGGGCTCGGGGATCACCTCGTCGACGATGCCGTGCTTCTGCAGGATCGGGCCGGTCAGGCCCAGGCGCTCGGCGGCGATGTCGCGCTTGCTGCCGTCCTTCCACAGGATGGCGGCGCAGCCCTCGGGGCTGATCACGGAAAAGTAGCTGTTCTCGGGCATCAGCATGCGGTCGCCGATGCCGATGCCGAGGGCGCCGCCGGAGCCGCCCTCGCCGATCACCACCACCACGATCGGGGTGTGCAGGCCGGCCATGTCGCGGATGTTCTCGGCGATGGCGATCGACTGGCCGCGTTCCTCGGCCTCGATGCCGGGGAACGCACCGGGGGTGTTGACCAGGCACACCACCGGCAGACCGAAGCGCTCGGCCAGCCGCATCTTGTGCATGGCCTTGCGGTAGCCCTCGGGGTGGGGCATGCCGAAGTTGCAGCGCCGGCGGGTGTTCAGGTCCTTGCCCTTCTCCTGGCCGACGAGCACCACCGGGCGGTCGAGCAGGCGGCCCATGCCGCAGATGATGGCGCCATCGTCGCCGAACATGCGGTCGCCGGCCAGGGGGACCCAGTCGGTGAGCATGTGGTCGATGTAGTCGCTGGTCTGGGGCCGGGCCGGGTGGCGGCTGAGCTGGACCCGCTGCCACGGGGTCAGGCCGTCGAAGATCCGCCGGCTCTCAGATTCCCACTTGGTGCGCAGGAGGGCGACCTCCTTCGACATGTCCAGGCCGGTGGTCTGGGACATGCCCTCGAGCTCGCTGATCTTGTTCTGGAGCTCGATGAGGGGGTCGAGGAACGGGAAGAGGTTGGTCACGGGTTGGAAGACTAGTCCGATCCGCCGCCGGCCAACCCTTGGCCCGGCCGCAGACGGGTCCAGGCTGACCCCATGCGCATGCACCTGGAGATCGAAGTGAAGTGGGCCTTGACCGGGGCGGAGCATGCCCGGCTCGGATCGCGGCTGCCGCGCCTGCTCGGGCCGCCCCGGCGGCTCGCCCAGGACAACCGCTTCTACGACAGCGCCGATGGCCGGTTGCGCCGGGCAGGGCTGGCCTGCCGGCTGCGCCGGGAGGGGGCCGCGGCCCTGCTCACGTGCAAGGGCCGCGCCGCCGCCGCCCCGGCACCGGCGGGCACCAGTGTCCACGAGGAGCACGAACGCCACCTGAGCCTGGGCGAGGCCGCGGTCCTGGAGCGGGACCCCGCCGCCCTGGCCCTGCTCCTGCCGCCGGCCTGGCGGGAGGCCCTGGCCGCGGCATCGTTGCGCTTCGTCGGCGGCTTCGCCAACCAGCGTCGCCAGTGGTGGGACGGCGCCACCCTGGTCTGCCTGGACCGCACCGCGTTTCCCGGCCGCATCGACCATGAGATCGAGTTGGAAGGCCCTGAACCCGCCGCCGCCGGCGAGCGCTGGCGCCACCATTTCGCCGGATGGCGGATCGGTGTCCGCCCGCAGCCGGTGAGCAAGGCGGCGCGGCTGCGGGCGCTGCTCACCGCCAGGCGGTGACCGTCAGCGCCCGATCACCGGGTTCAGCCACAGGTCGGCGCTGACGCAGCGTGGGTAATAGCGGCTTCCGCGGCCTTCGCCCTTCACGCACTGGTCGGTCATCGCCCAGTTGGCGGAGCCGATCTGCTGCCAGCGGGCGTGGGCGGCGTGGCTGGCGGCGTCGGGCACGATGCCGTAGACGCGCTCGGCCACCACTTGGCTCAGGAAGATCTTCGAGATCCAGGAATTGTCGGCGGTCGAGGACAGCTTCCAGCCGCCGTCCGGGAACAGGCAGATGCCGGGCTTCAGGACCGCCCGCAGATGCCGGCCGAGGACCTCGATCATGGCGGCGTAGGGACCCTTCGGATCGACCGC
>CAMCAC010000100.1 GCA_945872305.1 Candidatus Kuenenia stuttgartensis
TCGGCCTCGGTCGCGCTCCGGGATTGGAATTTCCAAATGAGGAAACCGTAGACGCTGTCATTGTCTCTGATGAAATGCATTTGATGTGGGCCTATCGAGACGCTCGTGGCAGCGGTGGAACCGTACAGGCCGGCCCCATCAATCGACCAAACGCCTTGGACTTCGCTGATGTCGAGGGCTGGCATGGTTGCACAGATCCATCCACACATCAATCCCAGGGCGGATGTGCAGCGGATTGGATTCTGAATGTGCATGTCATGCGTCCTTGCTCATCAACGCCGCGATCTCGTCGGGCCGCGCCTCGCGCACCGCCCCCGGAGCGAGGTCCGCGGGCAGATCCAATGCGCCGATGCGGTCCCGGTGCAACCGGACCACGCTGCCGCCCAGGGCGGCGATCATCCGGCGGACCTGGTGGTAGCGGCCTTCCCGCAGCCACAGGGTGGCACGGCCCAGGCCGTCGTCGCCGTCCGGTTCCAGCTCCAGCCGTGCCGGCAGCGTCGGGCGGTCGTCGCCGTCGAGGGCGATGCCGGTGGCGACCCGCTCCACCGCGTGGGATGAAAGCGCTCCCAGGTAGGCGATGCGGTAGCGCTTCTCCCGGTGCCGTTTCGGGCTGGTCAGGGCGTGGATCAGCTGCCCGTCGGTGGTGAGCACGAGCAGGCCCGAGGTGTCACGGTCCAGGCGGCCGGCGGCCTCCACCGCGAGGTGGTCCCAGGGGGCGGGGACGAGGTCGAAGACCAGGGGCTCCTCCCGCGGGTCATGGCTGCACGACACCCCGAGGGGCTTGTGGATGAGCAGGGTCGCAGCATCCGGGCGTTCGGCGATGGCGGCACCGTCCACCTCCACCGGGCCGTCCACCTTGCGGGCGGGATCGCGGATCACGGTGCCGCCGACGCGCACCCGGCCGGCCTTGATCCGTTCGCGGACCTCACTGCGGGTGCCGAGCCCCTGGCGGGACAGCCAGCCGTCGAGCCGTTCAGCCACGGCGCAGCTCCAGGATCTTGAACGGTCCGCGGTCGTGGATCGTGAGGGCGCCGAACCGGCCCAGGGCGCGCTCGTAGGGCAGTTGCCGGTTCGCCACCGCCAGGAGCCGGCCGCCAGGGGCGAGGATCTCCAGCCCCTTGGCGAGCAGGGCGGTGCCGGGTCCGAGATCGACGGTCTGGCCCCGGTGGGCCGGGGGATTGGCGAGGACCAGATCGACGCCCGTCGGCCACGGGTCGGCCTCGTCGGCCCACGCGGTGTCGACACGCAATCCCAGGGCTTCGGCGTTCGCGGCGGCGGCGGTCACCGCCCGGTGGTCCGCGTCCATGAGCCACGCCCGGGCCCCGCGGCGGGCCTCGTGCAGGCCAAGATGGCCGGCGCCGCAGCCCAGGTCGGCGACGGACGCGACGGGCGGTTCACCATGGCGGAACCGGAGCAGCGTGGCGGTGCCCGCATCCAGGCCATCCGGGGAGAACACACCGGCGGGGACGGCCAGGTCCGGGGTCCCCGGGTCCAGGTCCGCCGGCAGGGCGGGCACCCGCCCCGGCTCCGGGACCGGCAGGGGGGCGAGGGGTCCGGTCCACACCAGGGCCCGGCTGCGCGCCCGGTGGGCGGCTACCTGTGGGACACCCCAGACACCCGCGAGGCGGTCGGCCCAGCTCGCGATGCCCAGGTCGTTGGCGCCGACCACCACCAGCCGGCCACCGGGGGCCAGCCGCCCGGCGGCCGCCGAGAGATCCGCAAGGACCCCGGCCTTGCCCTTGGTCAGGCGCACGGCGATCTGGGCGAGGGGGCCCGGTGGCGGCTGTGGTCGCGCATCCACGCCCCGGGCAGCCGCCTCGCGCCAGGCGCCGCGCCAGGGCAGGACCGCGCTTCCTCCGTGCCGCTCGACCGCGGAGAAGCCGTGGAATTCCACAAGCGTTCCGGCGGCAAGGACGCCGGGATCGAGGAGCAGGTCGTCGCCGGTGGCGGGGCTCGCGGCGGGACCGCTCATGGGGCTGCGGGGGGCTGGTCCCCGCGCAGTTCCTCAAGCCGGGCGGTGTACCGGTCCAGGAGCGCCTTGGCCTGGCGCAGGGCCACCAGGCCCTGCTCATAGCGTTTGAGGGATTCCTCCAGGGGGAGGTCCCCGGATTCCAGGGCCTGGACCGCCTGCTCGACGGCGGCGAGGTGGTCTTCGAGGGCGACGGTCTTGGCCATGCGCCCATGGTCGACGCCGGTGCGCATCGTCCAGCCGCTTGCAGCGGCGGAACAGGCCCCCCATAGTCACGCCCTGTGAACCAAGTCCTCACCGTCGAGACGCGCACCGTCGGCCCGGCCCTCGTCCTCGATCTCGCCGGGGTGCTGGACGGCCACACCATCGCCCTGCTCGAGCCCCATGCCGAGGCTGCCGTGGCCAGCCAGGCTGCGACGGTCGTCGTGCATCTGGCCGGGGTCGTGTTCATGTCGAGTGCCGGCGTCGGCACCCTGATCGCATTGAACCACCAGTTGCGCGGCCGCGGTCGCAAACTCCGGCTCGCCGGTCCCGCGGCGGGCGTGGCCGAAGTCTTCGACATCCTTGGTCTGGCGGCGGTGGTGGCGGTCCACAAGGATCTTGCCGAGGCCCTGGCGACGTGATGCAGACCAAGGCGATCGAACGCCTGGTGCGGACGATGGTCGCGCAGAAGCTCGACATCGTCTATGTCCGCTGCTACCTGCAGGAGACGTATCAGCTGACCGAGGGGCAGATCGATGAGATCCTGCGCCGGCTGAACATCCTGCCGCCCCCGGGCGTGAAGGGCGGTCCCGCCCCCAAGGCCGGCGAGGCGATCAAGATCCGGAAACAGGGCTTCTGGTAGACGCCGCCGGCCGGCCCCGCCGGTGGTGGGTTCCTCTGGACGCGGCCACGATCACTGGTATCTGCAAGCGCACGCTTCCCGGGTTGTAGTGATTTTCCAGCCGTTGACGCTGTGTTGACAGGGGCTTGCCGTCCTGCCTTGGGTTTTCCCGCACTGCCCGTGGTGGGCCCCTCTGGACACCCGCAAAATATGGTGTATCTGAAGAACCCATCACCCCCCTTTCCCCTTTGTGGGAGGAGTTCACACCATGGCCAAGGCCAAGAAGCCCGCCAAGAAGCCCGTCGCCCTGCTCGGCAAGCCGAAGAGCGGCGATCGTCCCTACACCAAGGCCAAGCTGGTCGCCCACCTCGCCACTGCCGTCTCCGGCAAGGGCTTCGGCGAGATCAGCAAGAAGCAGGCTGCCGCGTTCGTGGATGTCCTCACCGACACCATCCTCGCGTACGCCCCGGTCGGCGCGCCGATCCCCGGCGTCGGCAAGGTCGTGGTCCGCGAGACCAAGGCCCGTCCGGCGCGCGAGGGCATCAACCCCAAGACCGGCGAGAAGATCCAGATCCCCGCCAAGCCCAAGGGCAAGAAGCTGGCCTTCCGCTTCGCCCGTGAGGCCAAGGATCTGTTCAAGAAGTGAGCCGGAGCGGGCCGCACAGCGGCCCGACCCGTCGCACCGTCGCGCACGACCCCCGGCCCCTGGCCGGGGGTCGTGCCGTTTCCGGATGGAGCGCATCAGCGCCCCGCCCTGCGTTCAGAGATCCTTGTTCGAGCGGATGTCGATGCCGCCGATCACGATGTCGGCGGGGTTGCCGCCGTTCATGATCAGGATCTGGAGTTCGCGGACATCCGCGAGGTCGCCGACCTTGCTGTCGTGGCGCCAGCCGCCGGCGGCGCTCTTCCAGGTCGGCGCATGGAGATCGAAGCGCAGCACCGTCGCCCGCCCGGCGGGAACCCGCTGGGCGAGGGATTCGTAGTAGGTCCAGTTTCCGCCGGTCTTCACCGCCACCGCCAGGGCGAGATCCCGGGTCCCGGGATTCTGGGCCCGGAACGACACGGTGCTGGTCGCCGGGTCCGAGAGATCCAGGCGCACCTGGCGGCGGATCGCGCCCTTGTCCTTGCTGCCCGCGGCGGCGGTCAGGCGCATGCCGGCGATCTCGCGCCCGTCCTCGTCCGGGAGCGCGGCGGCTTCGACGGTGGTGCCATTGGCCCAGTCGGCGGCCTCGGCGCGCCAGCCGGCGTCGAGCCCGCGGGCCGGCGGCGGCGGCGGGGCGGTGACCACCGCCGGAGGAGCAGGGGCGGGCCGGGCAGGTTCGCTGGTGCCTTCGGTGAGTTGTTCGAGCTGGGCCAGCCGGGCGAGGTGGGTCGGATCATCGCCGCCGGCGGTGCGCCACGCCTGGTAGAGAGGCAATGCCGCCTCGGGGCCGTCCTTCTCGTCCACCAACCGCGCATGCAGGCCGCGGGCCGCCGCGGGGCAGCCGGGCAGGGCGATGGCCTTGGTGAGGGCCGCCAGGGCCTCGGCGTTGTGGCCCCGCTCCCGGCACCACAGGGCGAGGTCCACCAGCGCCGCGAGATCGTCGGGCGGGGTGTAGGCGACCCGGCTCGCCACGCCGAGGTCGATGCTCACCACCCGGTCCCGGGACAGGGTGATGATCCCGCCCCCGGTGCGGATCGACACCCGGTCCCGGCGGTCCGCGTCAACGACGGTGCCACGCAAGCGCTGCCGGTTGTCGAGGACCACGACATCCTGGCGCTCGGCGGTGCCTTGGGCCCCGTCGGCGGCGACGGCCGGCGGGGCGCCCAGGGCACAGGCGAGGAGGAAAGCGGGAACAAGGGCGCTGCGCACGGGGGAAACCTAGGATGGCTGACGCGCGCCGCCAGCCGCCCCTACCGCGCGTCGGCGGGATCGACCGGCATCAGCACCACGAGCGCAGCCGAGGGGCCGCCACGGACCGCATCCAGCCGGCCGTCGTCGATGCACCACAGGGGCGTTCCGAGGCGGGCGGCGAGGGTGGTGGCCTCGCTGCGGTCCGGAAGACGGCCGCCGATGCCCGTCGCCGCCGTGGCCACCGCCTGGACCAGGGCTGCGGGCATGGGTACCGCGGGCTGGGCCGGGCGGGCGCCCTGGGCCGCCCAGCCGAGGGGGGTCGGCAGACCCGTCTCGGCGCGGACCCGTTCCGCCTCCCACCAGCAGACCACGTGGTGGGCCGGCACGGGATCGCCCTGGTCATCGATGGCGGTCCACCAGCCGGGGCCCCGGGGCCGGTCGAGGCTCGCCTTGCCGGTTTCGCTGATCTGGCCGTCGGCGCCGACCTCGACGCTGCGTCCGCTCCACAGTCGTCCGTCCCATCGCCCGGCCCGCCAGCGGCCCGCCGCCAGGATGGGCACCGCCCGGTCCATGCCCACGGCGCGGCCTTCGAGATAGAGCATGCCGTCGCCGGGGATCGGATGGCGGACGGCGACCGGTACGGGCCGCAGATCCGGCGCGAGGGGGCCGGTCTCCGGCGTCGGGCCGGACCAGCGGCGCAGGGGGCCGGGCCGGTCGAGTTCCAGGGTCAGCCGGGTGCCCGCGGGGGGCGCCGGGATCGGGCCATCCTGCCAGGGCCCGTCCCCCAGTCGCCAGCGCAGGGGACCCGCCGCATCCACCGCCAGGGGCGGTCCGGCGGGCGGCGCGACGGGCTGGGGTGCCGCCGGCCAGAACAGCACCAGCGCCCCCGTCGCCGCCACGAGCGCCACTCCCGCCGCCGTCAGCCCCATCGCCCGCCAGGGACCGCGGCTGTGCCGGCGGGCCAGGCGGTCCGCCACCGCCGCCGCATCCGGGCGCCGATCCGGAGACTTGGCCAGGCAGTCGTCGACCAGATCCGCGAGCCACGGCGGCGTGTCCGGCGCGGCGGTGCGCACCGGCTTGGGCCGCTCCTCCAGGTGGGCGCGCATCACCTCGTAAGGTGTGGTGTGGTTGAACGGCGGCCGGCCCGCGAGCAGGTGGTACAGGGTGGCGCCCAGGCTGTAGATGTCCGCCTTGGCGGTGATCCCCTGGGGATCGCGGATCGCCTCCGGGGCCACATAGAGCGGCGTGCCGACCACCATGCCGGAGCCGGTCAGGCGGAGCAGGTCCGGATCGTCCATGGTCTTCGCCAGCCCCAGGTCGGCGATCTTCACCACCTGGTCGGCGCCGAGCAGGATGTTGTCCGGCTTGAGATCCCGGTGCACGACCCCGCTGGCGTGGATCGCCGCCAGTCCCTGGGCGATGCCGGCCCCCAGGGTGGCGACCACCGCCGCCGGAAGCCGCCCCTGGCTGTCGAGGATCGAGCCCAGGCTGTGGCCGTTCACCAGCTCCATGACCAGATAGGCGGTGCTGCCGTGCACCCCCGCGTCGTGGACCGCCACCACATTCGCATGGCGGATGCGGGCGGCGGCGCGGCCCTCGCGCAGGAAGCGTTCCTGGGCGTTGCCGCGGGCGCTCGGATGCAGCACTTTGAGCGCCACGGACCGGGACAACCCGGCATGGTGGCCCCGGTAGACCACGCCCATGGCGCCTTCGCCGAGTCGGGCGTCGATGCGCACCCCGGCCAGGGTGCGGCCGATGAGCGGGTCTTCGGTCACGGCGGAAGCCTACCCCGGGGCGGGGGCGGTGGCAAATCTCCGGCAGGAACGACACTCCCCGTCCCATGCCCGTCCGCGTCTGTGCCGATCTCCCGACCCTCGACGCCCCTTGGGACGCCGCCGCCACCGCCTGCGAGGAGGTCCTGGTCCGCCCGCCGAGCGGCACCGGCCATTGGTGGGTCCAGGTCGAGAAGCGCGGCCTGGGCACCGGCCAGGCCCGGCAGGCGGTGGGCCGCGCCGCCGGGGTCGATGTGGAATTCGTCGGCTGCGCCGGCCACCGGGACCGCCACGCCCGCTCGACCCAGTGGTTCAGCGTCTCGGTCGAGCGCTGCGAGCATCCCGGGCCCCTGCGCCGGGCCGGGGCTCACGGGCGGATGAAGGTGCTCCAAGTGGTGAGCGGCAGCCGGTCGGTGGGGCCCTGGGCGGTGGCCCGGCTGCGCTGGCGGCTGCGGCTCAAGGGCGCCGGCGGGGCCTATCTCGCCGCCCGGGCCCTGGCGGAGCGGCTGCGCCTGAAGGGCCTGCCCAACCGCATCGGCCGCATCGACGGGGACCTTGCCCGCTGGGGCGACCTGCTGCTCGCCGGCAAGCGGCTGCCGGAATCCGTGGCCGGGCGGCGGCCGGATCCCCGCCGCCTGCTCCTGGCGGCCCAGGGGGACCGCTTCAACCGCTGGCTCGATGCGCGCATCGCCGACGGCCTGATCGACCAGGTGATCGCCGGCGACCGGATCGATGCGGACGGGCTGCACACCGCCGACGATCCCGCCACCTGGGCCCCCCGGGTGGCGGCGTGGTCGGCGACGGTCTGTGGACCGCTGGTCGGCGACGGCTGCCAGCCCGCCGCCGGGGCCGCCGGCGAGCGCGAGGCGGCCCTGTGGGCGGATCTCGATCCCCGGGCCCTGCGCAGCATCGCCGGTGGGGTGCGCCCGTGCCGCATCCACCCCGGCCGCCTGGGCATCGATCCCGACGGCAAGGACCTCCTGGTCAGCGCCGACCTGCCGGCGGAGGTCTTCCCGGATGCGATCCTGTACGAGATGACCGGCGTCCTGCCCGGGGCCGACGGCGAGGAGTGATCCCCCCATGCTGACCACGATCTTCATGGGCACCCCGGACATCGCGGTGCCGGCCCTGCGCGTCCTCGCTGCCCGCACCGCGGTGCGGGTCGTCATCACCCAGCCGGACCGCCCGGCGGGCCGCGGCAACCGCCTCACCCCACCGCCGGTGAAGGTCGCCGCGGAGCAGCTCGGCCTGCCGGTGTGGCAGCCGGAGCGGGTGCGCGACCACGAAGACGATCCCCGGCTGGCGGGCTGCGACCTGGCGGTGGTCATGGCCTTCGGCCAGATCCTCCGCCAGCGGGTCCTCGACCTGCCGGCGCACGGCTGCGTGAACCTGCATGCCTCGCTGCTGCCCCGCTGGCGCGGCGCCAGCCCGCTCCAGGCGGCCCTGCGCGCCGGCGACGCCGAGACCGGGATCAGCGTCATGCGCATGGTCCGCGCCTGCGACGCCGGCCCGGTCTACGCCCGCCACCCGCTCGCCCTGCCGGCGGATGCGACCCTGCCCTGGCTGCATGATGCCCTGGCGGACCTCGCCGCCGCCGCCCTCGACCGGTTCCTGGCGGCATGGCCGCCGCCGGCGCCGGAAGCCCAGGACGAAGCCCTGGTCACCCACTGCGGCAAGCTCGGCACCGAGCAGGGCCGGCTCGATCCCGCCCGGCCCGCCGCGGATCTGGCGCGGCAGATCCGGGCCTACACCCCGGCCCCGGGCTGCTGGGTGCCGGACGGGGCGGAACGGCTGCGGGTGCTGGCGGGCGTTGACCGGCCCGGATCGCTGGCGTCGGGGACCTGGGCCGCGGCGGACGACGCCCTGCTCCTCGGCACCGCCGACGGCGTTCTGGCGATCACCCGGCTGCAGTCCCCCGGCGGCAAGCCCCTGGCCGCCGGCGATTGGCTGCGCGGGCATCCGCTGCCGCCGTCCCTCGTCTGATCCGGGAAACGTCGGCCCCGGGCCCGGGCGCCCCTGGCTTGCGCAGGGTTCGAGACTGGCTATGGAAGCGCTTCCATAGGAGCCACCCATGGCCAAGCCTTCCGCCACCCCCAAGCCCTTCCGCGTCGGCTTCATCGGCGCCGGCGGCATCTTCAAGACCCATGCCCGCCTCCTGAAGAACATTCCCGGGGTTGAGCTGGTCGCGGCCGCGGACCCCGCTCCCGCCGGCGAGAAGAACGCCACCGAGTTCGGCATCACCAAGGTCTACAGCGATCACCGGAAGCTCCTCGCCGCCGAGACGCTCGACGCGGTGTGCGTGACCACGCCCAACGGCATGCACGCCGAGCACAGCATCGCCGCGAGCAAGGCCGGCTGCCATGTGATGGTCGAGAAGCCCATGGCGATGAGCCCCAAGGAATGCCAGGCGATGATCGCCGAGGCCAAGGCCGCCAAGCGCAAGCTGGTGGTCGGCTTCCAGTGGCGCTTCGACCCGCGCACCCGCCTGATCCGCAGCCAGATCGACCAGGGCCGCTTCGGCAAGCCGCTCTATGTCCGGGTCCAGGCCCTGCGCCGGCGCGGCATCCCCAACTGGGGCGTGTTCGGCCGCAAGGACCTCCAGGGCGGCGGCCCGATGATCGACATCGGCGTGCACGTGGCCGAGATGGCCCACTACGCCGTGGGTTCGCCCAAGCCCATCGCCGCCAGCGGCAAGACCTGGACCTACCTCGGCGACAAGCCCATGGAGGCGACCTGCCAGTGGCCGAACTGGGACCACAAGACCTACACCGTCGAGGACCTCGCGGTCGGCATGGTCCGCTTCGCCAACGGCCTGACCATGGTCATCGAGTCGTCCTTCGCGGCCCACATCGAGAAGGACATGTGGACCTTCCAGATCATGGGCGAGAAGGGCGGCGCGACCTTCGATCCCTGCGTCATCTTCCACGACCACAACGGCTACATGTGGAACGAGAGCCCGGCCTTCACGGGCGGCGCCGACGTGGGCAGCGCCGGCGGCGGCGCCTGGAACGACGTCTTCGCGGCCAAGATGAAGCATTTCGTCGAGGTTTGCCGCGACGGCCGCGACAACATCTGCCCCGGCGAGGACGGCCTTGCGGTGCAGCAGATCCTCGACGGCATCTACCGCAGCTCGGACGCCGGCAGGGAAGTGGCGATCCGCTGATCCGGATGGCGCGGGTGCCGGCGGCCATAGCGTCGTCCGCCGTGCCCGCGCCCGTCATCGCCCCGTTCGCCGCCGCGGATCTCCGCGATTACGCCCTGCTCATGGACCGGGTGTGCCGGGCGGGTGATGCGTTCCGCCTGCCCGAGGCGCCGCCGGCGGAATTGCTGGCGGAGCATGCGGCGGCCCTGGCGGAGGGGGGCGGGGTGGTCCTGGTCGCCCGGGTCGAGGGCCGCTTCGCGGGCTTCGCGGAACTGCTGCGCACGCCGGTGGCCGGGAGCGGCCACGAGGCCCGCCTGCTCCTGGCCGTGGAGCCGGAGCGGCGGGACGCCGGCATCGGCCGGGCCCTGCTCGCCGCGGTGGCCGCGGCGGGCGAGGCGGCGGGCATCACCCGCATCGAGACCGAGACCTGGGCGGACAACCACGCCGGGATCGCGCTGCTGCTCGCCGGGGGATTCCTGTGCGAGGGCCGCCGCCGCCAGGTCCGCTGGCGCGAGGGCCGCTGGTGGGACAGCCTTGTCCTGGGGCGGATCCGGGCCGGTTGAGCGGCGCCCGGTGCCGCGCACCGTGCAGGCCATGGACGCGTTGATCGCCGATGGCCTCGCCCTGGCCCGCCTGCGCCGGGACCGCACCGCCGTGGCGGTGCGGGTGCGGCCGGCAGCATTGCCGGACCATCCAGGCGATCTGTGGCCCGCGGCGGTCCGCCACCGGGTGCTGCTCGCGGACACCAACGGCTGGATGCTCGCCGAGGGCTCCGTCGCCGCCCACCGGGCGGATGGCCCCGGCCGCTCCGCCCGCTGCACCGCCGCGGTGGCGGAGTTGCGGGCCCGCTGCGTGATCGACGGTGCGCCGGAACCGCGGCT
>CAMCAC010000101.1 GCA_945872305.1 Candidatus Kuenenia stuttgartensis
ACCGAGGGCGAGTCCCAGGGCCGGGCGCAGCCACGGGTCCACCGCCGCCGCCAGCACCACCGCCGCCACCAGGACCAGTCCGGCGATCCCCGCGGTCCGGGCCCGCCAGCGCCAGCCCAGGGCCAGCGCCAGCGCGCCGAGGACGAGCCCGGCGCCATCCAGGATCCAGCCAGGCAGGGCGCTCCAGCCGACCACGCCGCCGTCGCCCATGCGGACCAGGGCCGTCATGCGTCCCTGGGGCAGGACCGGAACGGTCAGTCCATGGCGATCATCGTCGCGGATCACCAGCAGGTCGGCCCCGCGCCGGCCCGGCAACCAGCGGCCGAGGATCCGGGTCCACAGGCCGTCATCGCCCGCCAGGGGCCGGCAGTCGCCGTCGAGGCCGGTGACGCGCAGGGAGCCGGGCAGCCACAGGGCGATGAGCTGGCGCTCCACCGGGGCCTGGGGGCCGCCGAGCCGGGGCAGGGCCACGGTGGCGCTGTGCCAGCCGGCGGCGCCGGCGATCCGCTGCTCGAAGACCAGGGCGATGGTGTGGGTGCCGGGGCCGTCGAGCGGGACCACGATGCGGCCGTCGGCCCGGCTGCTGGTGCGGGCGGCGCGTCCATCCACGGTCGCTTCGAGCAGGGTCGCCCCCGGCGCCGGTTCCAGATCCAGGTGCGGCCGTCCGCGGCTCACCACCTCGGCCACGGTGCGGATGCGGACCAGGCCGTCCTCGGCGACCACCACGGTCTGGCGCACCAGGGGCAGACCGGCGTCCGCGAGGGGCACCAGATCGTGCCGGGTCGCGGTCAGCACGATCTCCGCCGGCCGAGCGCCGGTGAAGCCCGCCACCACGCCGGGCCGCTGCAAACCCACCGGCAGATCCCCCGGCGCCGCGACATCGAGACCCGGTGCGGCGGCGCCCAGGTCGAGGGTCCCGTCCCGGGCGATCGCCACCGCCACGCTCAGGCGGGTCGTGTCCAGGACGCGCACCACCGGCACCGCCAGGGTCGCGGCGACCGGCCCGATGACGGGGGCCTCCCCGGCCAGCACCAGGCCCAGGGCGATGGGCCCGAGCACGGGATTCGCCGGGCGCAGCTCCCAGGTGGTGAGCCCGTCCCGCCGTTCGACCGCCGCCGCCTCGGCGCCGCCGGTGACGGTGAACCGGCCGTCGAACACGGTCGGCATCTGCACCCGAAGCGCCGCCAACGGCCGATGCCGGACCTCGCCGGTCCAGACGATCTGGCGGCGCAGCACGCCATCGCCCAGGGTCACCAGCTCCTCGTGGCGCAGCACGAGATCCCGGGCCCGGGGCGCCACCGCCAGCTCCAGCACCGGCTCCCGGCCGTCGAGCCAGGCGAACGCCAACGCTTCGGCCCGGGCACCGCCGCTGCGCCAGGGGGCGGCGGCGAGCCGGGCATCGTCGGCGGGGCCCAGGGCCTCGCGCCGGGTCGCGGTCACCGACCAGCTCTCGGGTGCGGTCACCGCCAGCAGGCCGCGCTGGCTGCGGGCGCCGCGGATGCGCACCGCGCCCACGGTGGTCGCCACCGCGGCGGGCTCCCGGGGCAGGGTCGCCGGCCGGCGGAAGGTCGCGGTCAGCCGGGTCTCGCCCAGGATCCGGGTACGCAGGGCCAGTTCATGACCACGCCGGCCATCGGCGGCGGCCACCGTCCGGATGTCGTCGACCTTCACCCCGCCGGTATCGACCAGTTCCCAGTCCGCGGGGGCGTCGAGCACGACGGTGAACAGCCCCGCCCGGCGGATGTCGAGATCCGCCCACCACTGCAGCCGGTCCTCTTCCGCATCCAGGGTGATGAGCTGCTGGACGCCGGCCCGCACCTCGGGGGCGAGGCGGGCGGCGGTGGCGGCGATGGCTGACGGGACGCCGAGATAGCGCCACGCGCCCATGGCCGCCGGCACACCCACCCCCCGCGGATCGACCTGGACCCAGCCGGCCCCGGCGCCGGCGGTCAGGCCGATGCCCTCGCCGGCGACCAGGGCGAGATGCCCGGCCTGCCGGGCGGCGCCGGGGACCACCGGCGCGGCGACGGCGATGCCCTCTCCGACCACCGGCAGTTCGGTGCGCAGCGTCACCGACACCCGGCCCTCGACCGGGTCGTGGAAGCGGATCACGACCTCGTCGCCATCCCGGTCCCAGGTCCGCATGCGGGTGCACACCGCTTCCAGCACCTGGGTCCCCGGCGCGAGCCGGATGCGCAGGTCGGCCTGGGGCCGGCGCAACAGGTCCGCCTGGATCGTGGCGTCGAGCCGCAGGGACCCGTCCACGACCGTGGCCACCGCATCGACCTGGGCCAGGACCAGGGGATCCGCCCGCACCACCGCCGCCGGCCGCGACCAGCGCACGACCGTGGCACCGGCAGCGACCAGGCGCAGGACGGCGCCGGTGGCGGTGCTCTGGGCGAGCAGCGCGTTCCGCCCGTTGTTCTCGGCCACCGCCCCGGGTTCCGGCAGATGCAGGGTCAACCGGCCCGGCACCGGGGGCAGCAGCAGATCGGTGCCGGCCCCGGCCTCGCCGACGTGGATCGGCGCCGCGATGCGGACCGGCACGGTCCAGCGCCCCGGCCCGGGCAGGTGGAGGACCAGGGACCCGGCCCCGGGCTCCGCCAGCACCCCCTCCGGCAGGCGGCCGACCACGGCGGTGATCGGCACCTCCAGGGACGACCAGCCGGGTTCCACCGCCGCCACGGCCAGCTCCAGATCCGCCTCGGCCATGGTGCCGGCAAGCACGCCGGTGCCCTGCCAGCCGACCAGGGCCGGCCCGGGCAGGGCCGCGGTGGCGGCCGGGGCCGGCCGGGTGCGCTCCCACAGCTCCAGGAACTGCCGGTACGGCACCAGCACCGAGCGGCCGGTGGGATCGACCGCGGCGGCCTTGTCGGTGGGCAGATACACCACCGGCGGCAGCAGCTCGGCCGCGGACACGGCCAGGACCAGGGACAGCAGGAGCAGGACGCGCATGGGCAGATTCCGTTCAGCGGAGATGCGGGGCGGCGGCGGTGATGATGGCACGCAGACGGTGGGCGCCGGGGGCCAGGGCCGGGGCCGGGTCGGCGTTCGGCACCAGCGCCGCCAGGAGGCGGTTCCGGTCCCAGGCCCGGGCGTTGGACCACCAGCCGCGTTCCAGCCATTCGCCGGTGGCGGCGGCCACCGCCCACAGCCGGAGCTGTGGGCTGGGCTGGCGGGCCAGGATGGTGCCGCCGAGGGGCAGGGCCTGTTCCACGATGCGCTGCTCGCGCAGATCGCGGTAGCGGACCCGGGCGGTGCCAAAGGGACCGCTGCCGCCCTCGACCGGCACGATCTCGAACAGGGCGGTGACCCGGGTATCGGCGGCGATCTCCGCCGCATCGACGGCGTCGTTGCGGAAATCCTCGGCCTTCAGGCGGTGCTCGCGGTAGCCGACGAGCCGGGCCTGGGCCACCCGGTCCGGATTCCACACCACCTGGCACTTGGCATCGGCGACCAGGGCGGCGAGCCGCTCCGGCACCAGCCCCAGGGGCGAGCGGGCGAGATCCACCACCCGGCCGTCGCCGCGTTCCGCCAGGCGCTGGATCGCCAGGGGCTGGGCCGGCTCGGCGCCGACCACCCCGGCCACCAGCTGGATCCCCCGACCGCGGAAGGCGCCCACCGCCGCCACCGCGTCATCGACCAAGGCGGGGGCCAGGGTCGCGCCGTCGGTGAGCAGCAGCACCAACGAAGCCCGGTCCGGGGCGGCGCCGTCGGCCGCCAGACGGTACGCCAGCCGCAGTCCATCCACCACATCGGTGGTCGCCTGGGGTTCGACCCGGGCCAGGGCCGCGCTCAGCGCCGCAACCCGGTCCCCGGTCGCGGCGCCGGGGGCGACGAGCACCCGGCCCCGGTCGGCGAAGGTCACGATGCCGATCCGGTCCTCGGGCTTCGCCGCCGCGAGGAGGCCGCGGATCTCGGCCGCCGCCCGGGCGAGCCCGTCACCGGTCATGGATCCGCTCGCATCCAGGCACACCACCAGATTCATCGGGCGGCGCTCCCCCGGCGTCGGTGCCCGGGTCACCGCGGTGACCGCCACCAGCAGGGTGCGGCCATCGTCGATCAGCGGATGCGGCGCCGCCTCGGCGTAGAGCGCCACCGGTTCGCCGGTCGGAGCCGGATGGTCCGCGGGCATCGCATTCACGAACTGCTCCGGCCGGACCAGGTCCGGATCCGGCAGCGTTCCAGCCCGGAGCAGCCGTTCGAACTGATCGACCAGGGCGGTATCGGCGTTCAGGGCGAAGGTCTGGTCCGCACGCACCGCCACCGGCAGCATCGGCACCGCGCCCCACCGCCGGGTGAAGGCCGCCGCATCGAGCCCGCCGAGATCCGCGGGATCGAGGGGGATCGGCGCCCGCTCCACTGCTTGGCCGTCCTGGAGCACAAGCTGCCGGCCGGCGGTGCGGGCGGTGCGCAGGCGGGGGAGGAGATCGGCGGGGACGCTCGGCCCGGCCACCTCCAGGTTCGGCACCATCTCCCGGCGGATGGACTCGCTCAGACGCCGGTGGTCGGTATCCAGGCGATCATCCGCGGGTTTGCCGCCTGCCTGGCGACTCAAGTCGTCTTCGCCATCCGCCAAACGCACGTTCAGGGCAAACTCCACCCCCCGCCCCACCTGGGCGATGTGGGTCAGTTCCGTGTTCCGGGCCCGGGGGATGTCCACCCCCTGCCACAGGGGCGGCTGCACGGCGGGGCCGCGGGGGTCGTATTCATAGTCGAAGCCGATATCCTTGTTCAGCTTCTCCACCTGTCCTTGCGCCGTCATGGTTCGGGTTCGGGTCCCCGTCACCGCCACACCATTTTCTGGCGTGTTTGGCCGGGCTGGCTTGGCAGGCTGGGCGGATGATGTCCCATCGAAGGTATACGCCGCCCGCGAACGACCACTCTCCCCAGTCGTCGGAGGCGTCGTCACCGGCGGCGGCGCCATGGGTTGCCCCCCCGACGGACGCGTATCCACCTTGGCGGCCGTCTTGGTCCGCGGCAGGGTGTTCCGCCCTCCCCCTCCGGCACCGATGGCCATGAACGCCCCCATCCCGCCCATGTCAGCTTCGGCAACGGCTTCTTCGCGACCTTCCTGGGCCGTGCGATCGGAGTCATCCTCGGACTGCTCATTCACGACCGGAATATCGATCGTCGTTATCGGGGACGGCGCGGCCGACGCGAGCCCCTCGATGGCCCGCCGCTGATCCATGATGCCACCGACGAACGCGGCATCGCCCGGTCGCCCGGTCTGTTCGGTTCGCGAATCCGGGACCATGGTCGCGATCCGCACCGGGGGTGATTCTTCCCACTGGGGGGCCGGCATATCGACCCTCACCAGCGACAGCATCCCCACCGCGAGCGCCAGACACGCCGCCGCCAGGACGCCGTGCCAGGGCCGGAAGCGCCGGATGCGCGGCGGCGGCATCGCCGCCGCCGCCCAGATCGCCGCCCGGCGGTCCGCATCCAGGGCGGGAACCGGCATTCCCGCCAGATCGACGCGCAGCCGTCTCGCCAGGGCCGCCCGCTCCGCCTGGTCCGCCGCCGCCTCGGGATGGGCCGACAGGTGCTCGCGCACCCAGGCCTTCCCGGCGGGGGGAAGCTGGCCGTCCAGATCCGCCTGGAGCCGGCCGGGAATCCGCGGATCACCCATGGACCACCTCCCGCAGGCGGGCGTCCCGGCGCAGTCGTTCCAGCGCCCCATGCAGGATCACCCCCACATGGGTCACGGTCTTGCCCAGGCGCTCGGCGATGGCCCGGTAGTCGAGGTCGTCCCGGTAGCGCAGCAGCACCGCCGCCCGCTCCAGGGGCGGCAGCCCGTGCACCGCCAACCACACGGCCTCGCCCTCGGTCGCCTCCCCGGCCGGCGGCGCCGGCTGCTCCGCGACCGGATGCGACGGGCGCCGCGCGCGCAGGACATCGATGCAGCCGTTGCGGACCACCGTCGCCAGCCATCCGCCCAGGGGCCGGGGATCCCGCACCAGCCGTTCCCGCTCCCGACACAGGCGGAGGAACGCATCCTGGACCGCGTCCTGGGCGGCGGCCGCCTCCCCGAGCAGGGCGGCGGCGGTGCGCAGGAGATCCGCCTGATAACGCTCCACCAGGATGTCCATGGCCTCGGGTTCCCCTTCCATGACCCGCCGCAGGCAGTCCTGGTCGCTCGGCTCGTCCGCGAACACCAGATCGGTGCGCGGTGCCGGTTCGGCTGCCTCGGCTGGTCGGTCCACACCACCTCCACGGACGGTCGAACGGTTTCTTAGGCGCCCGGTTCGCCCCCGCCAGTCACTGGACGGTCACGGGTCATGATCATGCATCCATCGGGGCGCGGCCGGGCCGCCATCTTGACCCCGTCCAGCGCCCCCACGCTGCCCCGCCATGCTGCCCTTTGCCATCTCCGCCGCCGACGCCGGCGGGAACGCCGTCGATCTGCCCATGGCCTGCGAGCCCCTGGCCACCGCCGGGCGGTCCCGGTGGCGGCTGCGGGTCGGACCCCTGGCGGCGCGCTTCCAGGGCACCATCCGGGTGCGGGCCGAGTTCCCGGCCGGGGACTGCCCGTGGTTCCTGATCCCCGGCTTCTTCTACGGCCAGGGCCGGTCCGAGTCGTCCCTGCGCTACCCGGCCCTGCGTCGGCCCGGCGGCCCCGACGACGAGATGGTCCAGCCCTGGTGGGCGTTCAGCCTGGACCGGGCCAGCCATCCCCTGGTCGCCGCCCGCAGCGCCGGCCGCTGGCGGGCCCTGGACGCGGAACCCCACTACCGGCTGCACGGCGCCCCGGAGCGCCCGGCGACCTGGGGCGACGACGAGCCGCAGATCGGCCTGGGCCTGGGTTGGGACCAAGGCCAAGCCCATGTGGAGATCAACCTGCCGGCCTGGGAGGGTCCCCTCCGGCATGTGCGCAATCGGCGCAGCGGACCCAAGGCCAAGGTGCTCGACCTGCCCGCCGGCGCGACCCTGGAACTGGATCTGGGTTGGTGGGATGTTGAAGGCGGCGCGGACGGCTACCACCCGATGGTCCAGCGGATCTACGCGGAACTGCAGGACACCCATCCCCGGGCCGAGCACGAAACCCCGCTGGAACTGGCGGAATGCGCCGCCCACGGCCTGAAGGCGTGGCACTGGGTGCCGGCCGGAGACGGCAAGCCGGGCTACTGGGTCTACACCGCGGCCATGGACCGCTCGGTGGAGTTCAATGCGAATGTGAATCGCGGCACCAGCCTGGGCTGGCACTTCGAATCCCTCGGCTTCGTCGGCGGATTCCCTGTGGCCCATGGACTGCACTGGTGGGCGCGGCGGCACGGTGACAGCGAGGCCTTCGACATCGTCGAGCAGTGCGCCGGCCGCTGGTGCCGGGAGGGCCTGTCGCCCTCGGGCCTGTTCCGCACCAGCTACCACCCGGGCAAGGCCCGGACCCGGCACGGGAACTACGCCAACGGTTCCGATGAGCCCAGCTACGGGGCCTGTTGGCAACCGGACAAGGACTGGGCCCATGCCCGGACCACGGCGGATGCGAGCTACTACCTGGCCCGTCTCCTGGCCCAGGGACTCGACCGGCCGGAGTGGCGCCGGTCCCTGTGCACCAGCCTGGAAGCCGCCCTGCGGCTGCAGCGCGCCGACGGCCGCCACGCCCAGATGTACGACGCCACCCATGGCACCGTGGTGAAGTGGGAGGGCGACGCGGGCATGCTGTGGATCCCGGCCATGGACGCGGCCCACGACCTGTTCGCGGACGATCCCGCATTCCAGGACCGCCTGCGCCGGTCCATGCTCGCCGCCGGGGAAGCCTATGCTGGCGCGGTGGAGGCCGAACGCATCTGCGGCGCACCGGAGGATGTCAGCCTGGCCCCGACCAGCGAGGACGGCTACAACGCGGTGATGACTTATGCCCGGCTGCACCGCCGCTTCGGCGGGGACCGCTGGCTCGCCCTGTGGCGGCGGGCGGTGCTGTGGACCTGTACCTGGCGCAAGGCCTACAATGTGCGGTTCGACCGGCGCAACATCTTCGGCGCCGGCGGACTGCGCACCGTGGGCGGCGACTACGCGAGCAGCAACAACAACCATCTCCATGTCTACGGCCTCAACTGCCTGGCGGAGTTCCACCGCCTGGCAGCCCTGACCGGGGAGCGGTGGATCGCCGACCGGGCCGACGACAACCTCGCCTTCTGCTCGCAGCTGCTCTGCACCGTGGATGGGCGCTGGAACGGCCAGCGGGGTATGGCCACGGAGCAGTTCTACTTCCTCGACTGGTCGATCTGGGACGGCTGGGACCAGGGCCCGGACCATGTCCAGAAGGGCACCTTCATGGGCACCAGCCATGTCTGGTGCGTGAACCACATCCTGCTCGGGATGGAGGAGCTGGAACAGGTCGGCCGCTTCCGCTGACCCCGTCCAGCCCTGGCCGTCGGCGGGGTGGCCGTCCGGACCGGGCGGCGATGCTGGAGCCCATGCCCACCGCCCCCCTACCCACCACCCTCGGCGCCCTGCGGGCCGCCGGGGGATTCCCCGTCCGCACCGTGCGGGCGGAACTGCGCGCGAACCTGGTCGCCCGGCTGCGCGGCGGCGGTGCCGGCCTGTTCCCCGGGCTGGTGGGCTACGAGGACACCGTGGTGCCCCAGGTGGTGAACGCGGTGCTCGCGGGCCACGACCTGCTCCTGCTCGGCCTGCGCGGCCAGGCCAAGACCCGGCTCGCCCGGGCCCTGACCTCGTTCCTCGACCCGGTGGTGCCCGCCCTGGCGGGGGATCCCCTGCGCTCCCATCCCCTCGCCCCGGTGGGGGCGATGGCCGAGGACCTCGTGGCCCGGGCCGGTGACGATGCGCCGGTGGTGTGGCTGACCCCGGCGGAGCGCTACGGCGAAAAGCTGGCGACCCCGGATGTGTCGGTGGCGGACCTGATCGGCGACATCGATCCGATCCGCGCCCAGCGCGAGGGCTACGATCTGGGCGACCTGCGGGCGGTGACCTTCGGCATCGTGCCGCGCACGAATCGCGGGATCTTCTGCATCAACGAACTGCCGGACCTGGCGCCGCGCATCCAGGTGGCCCTGTTCAACATCCTGGAAGAATCCGATGTCCAGGTGCGCGGCATCCCGCTGCGGCTGCCCTTGGACCTGATGCTGGTGTTCACCGCCAACCCCGAGGACTACACCGCCCGCGGGCAGATCATCACCCCGCTCAAGGACCGCATCGGCAGCCAGGTCCTGACCCACTATCCCAAGACCCGGGACCAGGGCGTGGCGGTCATGCGCCAGGAGGCCCAGGTCGTGGCGGAACCGGGCTGCACGCCGGTGATCCCCGACCTGCTCCACGACCTGATCGAGGAGGCCGCCCGCCGGGCCCGGGCGAGCAGCTATGTGGACCAGGCGAGCGGCGTGAGCGCACGCCTGACCATCGCCGCCCTGGAGGCCCTGCATGCGAATGTGCTGGCCCGGGGCCTGCGCACCGGCGAGACGGCGCCCCGGGCCCGGCTGGTGGATCTGCCCGCGACCCTGCCGGCGATGACCGGAAAATTGGAACTCGCCTACGAGGGCGAGCAGGAAGGCCCGACCAAGGTCGGCTGGCAGGTCCTCGCCGAGGCGGTCCGCGCCCTGTGGGAGGAGGCGGGCCTGCCGCCCCCCGTGCAGGAGGGCGCCGACGAACGCGACCTCGGCCCGTGGAAGCCAACCCTGCGCTGGTTCGCTGCCGGCAACCGTGTCGACCTGGATGATCGCAGCCCCGACCCGGTCCACGCCCAGCGCCTGGCGGCGGT
Organism: Candidatus Kuenenia stuttgartensis; assembly: GCA_945872305.1. Taxonomy (GTDB): domain Bacteria; phylum Planctomycetota; class UBA11346; order UBA11346; family UBA11346; genus CAMCAC01. Next base: position 9,722 of record CAMCAC010000101.1, read on the forward strand.
GCCGGGGCTGGCGGACCTCGCGGCCAAGGTCCTGCCGGACCTCGACCCGGTGCTGGCCCAGGAATTCCTCCTCGATGGCCTGCACGCCGGCGGCGCCCTGGCCCGGGAGGACAGCGCCCGGGGCCTGACCTACTCCGACCTGCTGGCGACGATGATGGGCCGGAGCGAGCGCCGGAAGCGCGAGGGCTGAGCATGCGCTACGCCTACCGCCACCTGGACTGGCGCGAGCTGGCCAACGAACTGGCCCGCCAGGGCCGCTTCGACGATCTCCTGCGCCACCTGATGCTGCAGGTGGACGGCGATGTGGAGGGGCTGATGCAGGCCCTCAGCCGGGACGCGGCGAAGTTCCGCCGCCAGACCGGCATGGGCGTGGACGAGTTCGAACGTCGGCTGCGGGAGAGCGGGCTGGTCGGCGGCAAGCCCGGGCAACGCACCCTGACCGCCAAGGGCGAGCGACGCCTGCGGGAGGGCGCCCTGGAGGACCTGTTCGGCCGGGTGAAAGCCGGAGGCGCCGGCGGCCACCCCCTCCCGCGCCAGAGCGGGCGCGGGGAACCCAACGGCGTGCTCCGGCCCTGGAACGCCGGCGACGAGAGTTTGGACATCGCCTACCGGGAATCGTTCCTGGGCATGTTGCGCGGCGGCCGCGACGAACTGGCGGACCAGGATC
>CAMCAC010000102.1 GCA_945872305.1 Candidatus Kuenenia stuttgartensis
GAGGTCGAAGCCGCCGGTCTCGGCTTCGCGCTGGAGATGGGCGGTCACCTCGGCGCGGTCGTCGGGGTGCACCGCCTCCATGAAGCCGTCCGGGTTTTGCATCAACCTCGCGCAGGGGCGGCCGAAGATGCGTTCATAGGATGGGCTGATGTACAGCAGCCGGCGGTTGTCCGCGCTACGCAGCCAGACCACCTCCTCCAGGCTCGAGGTCAGGACGCGCAGCCGGCGCTCGCTCTCGGTCTCCGCGTGTGCGGTCTCGGTATCGAGGACGAGGACCCGGGCTGGACGCCCGTTCCGGTGCAGGACCTTGCCGGCACGCACGCGCCAGGGTGGTTCCGTGCCCGGCCAGGGGCACCAGGCGCCTTCCGTCGTCGAGCCGAGGCTTGCCAGCAGTCCGACCGGCAGACGGGTGCAGCCCTCCAGGGATGTCTGGGCCACCGGGTTCGCGGCCAGGATCGTTCCGTCGTCGAGGGCGGCCACGAGCATCGGCACGGGGGCGCCATGGAACGCCGCCGCGTCGTCCGTCGGGGCTTGGCCCTGGGATGGGGTCGGATCCTGGGCGTGGTTCACTGGGATGGGTACCTCACATCCTGCCCACCCGCAACTGGGGATGGCATGCGGTCGGGGCGGTTGGACCACCTTCGCCGATGTGGCTGTCGGATCGGAATCGCGCCGGGGCATCGGTCCGGCTTTGCGATCGATGTGGATGCGTTGTCCCATCCCAGGTTCGCTCACTCCGGGTTTCATCGCAGGGGGGCTCAGGAGCCCGGCGGAAGCCCCGTCAAGTCCGAGCGGGTTGGCCCCGGCCAGCGTGTGGAGACGGTCGTCGACGCCATGATCGGAGAGTGATCCTCCTCGGTCATGCCTGCATATCCTGCCAAGCCGCGCCTGGGCGAACCGGCCGTCAATAACCGGATGCTTGCATCCGGTTATGTTCGGATATGTTCGTTCTCACATGAGCGAACTGGCGGTCGGCATCCATCGCCGTGAGGCCATCCGTCAGGAGCTGACGGACAAGGGTACCGTCATCGTGTCCGAACTGGCGGCCCGCTGGGGCATGTCCGAGATGACCATCCGCCGGGACCTGGATGTCCTGGCGGCGGAGGGGGTCGCAGCCCGGGTCCACGGCGGTGCGGTGGCGGCCCAGTCCCTCCAGTTCGGCCATCGCCTGGAGCGGCACCGGCGGGAGAAGGGCATTGCGGCACGCAAACTGGTCGAGCATTTGCCGGAGCAGGGCGCGGTCTACCTGGATGGTTCCACCACCATCCACCAGCTCGTGGCCCTGGTCGGCCGTCGTCCCGGTCTGCTCGCCGCCACCAACAGCATCGAGACCTTCCGCGCCCTGCAGGCGGTCGGCGGGCTGAAAGCGCTGCTGATCGGCGGTGAGTTGAATCCGCAGACCGACAACCTGGTCGGGCCCCAGGCCCGCCGCTTCCTTGATGGCCTGCTGTTCGATGCCGCGTTTTTCAGCGCGTATGCCCTGGATCCCGAGGTCGGCCCGAGCGAGCCATCGCCCGAGGACGCCGAGATCAAGCATCTCGCCGGCCGGCGCAGCCGCCGGGTCCACCTGGCGATGAACCACCACAAGTTCGCCACCCGTGCCACCGCTGCCTGGTCGCATCCCGCCGATGCGGTCCTGGCCACCGATCTCGATCCCGCCGATCCCCGGCTGGATCCCTACCGTTCCCGCTTCACCACCATCGTCTGAGAGCATCCCATGGCCACCGCCGTCCTTCTCCCCAAGCAGGGCAACAGCGTCGAATCCTGCATCATCAACGCCTGGATGAAGAAGGAGGGCGACGCCATCAAGACCGGTGATGTCCTGTGCGAGGTCCAGACAGACAAGGCCGCGGTCGAGGTCGAGGCCGGCGCCGACGGCGTGCTGCTCAAGATCTTCCGCGCGGTCGGCGACGATGTGCCGGTGCAGACCGTCATCGCCGCCATCGGCGCCCCTGGCGAGGATGTCAGCGCCCTGGCCCCCGCCGGTGCAACCCCCGCGGCGGCCCCCGCCGCCGCTGCCGTTGCGGCCCCCGCCGCGGCGACCCCTGCTCCGGTGGCAGCGCCCGCGACCGCTATCGTCAGCGACGCCGGTTCGAGCCCCCGCGCCCGTGCCCTGGCGGAGCAGAAGGGCATCGATGTCGCCGCCGTGGCCGGCACCGGCCCCCACGGCCTGGTGATCGAGCGCGATGTGCGCGCCGCACAGCTCGGCGGCACCGGCCTCGGTGGCCGCATCACCGCCGCCGACAAGACCACCCCGGCGGCGGCCCCGGTCGCCGCGGCGCCCGCGCCCAAGGCCGCCCCCGGCGCCGAGACGGTCATCCCGGTCAAAGGCATCCGCAAGATCATCGCCGAGCGGATGCGCCAGTCCCTGTCCGGCAGCGCGCAGCTCACCCTGCACGCCACCGCCAAGGCGGCGACCCTCCAGGCCTGGCGCGCCAAGGCCAAGGACAAGGCCGAGATCCTCGGCCTGCCCGCGGTGACCGTGAACGATCTCGTCCTGTTCGCCGTCGCCCGCACCCTGGCCCGTTTCCCCCAGCTCAACGCCCACTGGAAGGGCGACAGCATCGTCCAGTACGGCGCCATCCATCTCGGCATGGCGGTGGACACCGAGAAGGGCCTGCTCGTGCCGGTGCTCAAGGACGCCCACGCCAAGACCCTGGCCCAGATCAGCGCCGACGCCAAGACCCTGGCCAAGGCCGCCCAGGCGGGCAAGGCCACCCCGGATCAGCTCTCCGGCAGCACCTTCAGCGTCACCAACGTGGGCGCCCTGGGCATCGAGTACTTCACTCCGGTGCTGAACGTGCCCGAGGTCGCGATCCTCGGCGTCGGTGCGATCACGCTGCGCCCATACCAGGGCGCCGCCGGGGTCGAGTTCATCCCGTCCATGCACCTCTCCCTGACCATCGACCACCAGGCATTGGATGGCGCCCCCGCCGCCCGCTTCCTGCAGGCCCTGGTCGCGGCCATCGAGAACATCGACGTCCTGTTGGCCGCCTGAGGAATCCGCCATGACCGACACCTACGACCTCATCATCATCGGCGCGGGCCCCGGCGGCTATGTCGCGGCGGAACGGGCCGGCGCCGCCGGCAAGAAGGTCGCGCTCATCGAGCGCGAGGAGCATCTGGGCGGCGTGTGCCTGAACTGGGGCTGCGTCCCCACAAAGACCCTGCTCGCCTCGGCCAAGGCCTTCTACACCGCCAGCCACGGCGAGGCCTACGGGGTCAGCGCCGACAACGTGCGTTTCCACCTTGCCAAGGCGATGGAGCGCAAGCTGTCGGTGCAGAACCAGCTCCGCCAGGGCATCCGCGGCCTGATGAAGAAGTTCAAGGTCGAGGTCATCGCCGGCCAGGCTTCGTTCACGGATGCGAAGACCGTGTCCGTCGCCGGCCGCACCCTGACCGCACCGGACATCCTGATCGCCACCGGCAGCCGCCCGGCCAAGCCGCCGATCCCCGGTGCCGACCAGGCCCATGTCCTCAACTCCGACGCGATCCTCAACATCACCGCGCTTCCGAAGCAGCTCGCCATCGTCGGCGGCGGGGTGATCGGCCTGGAGTTCGCCTGCTTCTTCGCCCAGATCGGGGTGAAGGTCACGGTCATCGAATTCCTGCCCGAGGTTGCCCCGAGCGTGGATGCGGAACTGGCCAAGACCTTGCGCGGCGAACTCGAAGCCAAGGGCGTGGCGTTCCACCTTGGCACCAAGGTCGAGCGGATCACCGCCGACGCGGTGGTCGCCAAGGGTGCCTCCGGCGAGGTGACCGTGCCCGCCGACATGGTCCTGGTCTGCACCGGCCGCACCCCGAACAGCGACGGCCTGGGTCTCGAGAAGATCGGCGTCGAGCTGCGCCGAGGCGCCATCGCCGTGGACGAGCGCTGCCGCACCAACATCCCCGGCATCTGGGCCATCGGCGATGTTACCGCCAAGGCCATGCTCGCCCATGTCGCCAGCCGCCAGGGCGAGGTCGTGGTCAACCAGATCACCGGCCACCCGGACCACATGCGCTACCACGCCATCCCCGGCGTGATCTACACCAGCCCCGAGGTTGCCGGCTGCGGCCTGACCGAGGCCCAGGCCCAGGCCGAGGGCATCGCCGTCACCGTGGTGAAGTGGCCCTTCGCCGCCAACGGCCGCTTCCTGGCGGAGTACTCCGGCAAGGGCTTCCTCAAGGCGATCCTGCGCAAGGACGACGGCCGCCTGATCGGCGTCCACGCCATCGGCGGCGCGGTGAGCGAGATGTCCTTCGGCTGGGCCGCGATGATCGAGGCGGAATTCACCGTCCGCGACATCAAGGAACTGGTCTTCCCGCACCCCACCGTCAACGAAGCGCTGCGCGATGCCGTATTCACGCTGCACTGAGCCTCGGATTCCAGGTTCCGGATTCCATGTTCCTGGAGTGCCATCCCCATGCACCTGATCGGTCTTCTCGCCGTATGGCTGTCCGCCGCCGCCCTGGTGTGGGTATCGGCGTTCTGGGCCCCGCCGCACATCGCGCGATTTCGGGAATTGGAGATGGTGCTTCCCGGCCTGACCGTGGCCGCGGTGGTGATCGCCCAATGGGTGCAGGTCTGGGCGTACGCCCTCGCCGTCGCCGTCGTCATCTATTCCATTGCCCATCTCGTACTTCTGCGGTCGTTCATCGGCCTCCTGTCCGGGATTGCCGTCGCGACCGTCTTCGCTCTCCCGGCCGCCCTCGTTTTCATCGGCATCATCCTTGCCAACAACGAGATCGCCAGGGCCCTGAACTGATCTTCCCTCACCTGTCACCCGGAACCCGACATGCCCAAGATCCAGACCATCGACCCCGTCACCGTCCGCAAGCCGCAGGTCCTGACCCTGCCGCAGATCCCGGTCAACCAGTACGCCAGGCCGTTGGCCGAGGAGCGTAAGCGCTACTCCGATACCCAGCTGGTCGGCGTGCTCGAAGACATGCTCGTGGTCCGCGAGTTCGAGACCATGCTCGACAAGATCAAGCGCGAGGGCGTGTACGAGGGCATCAAGTACGACCACGCCGGTCCCGCCCACCTGTCCATCGGCCAGGAGGCCGCCGCGGTCGGCCAGGCCCTGCACCTGGGCATCGATGACTGGATCTTCGGCAGCCACCGCAGCCACGGCGAGATCCTGGCCAAGGGCCTGTCCGCGATCCGCAAGTTGGGCGATGGCGACCTGACCAAGGTCATGTCCGGCTTCGACAACGGCACGATCCTCAAGATCGTCGAGAAGGGGGCCGCCGGCGGCGCCAAGGATCTGGCCAAGGACTTCCTCGTCTACGGCGCCCTGGCCGAGATCTTCCATCGCCAGACCGGCTTCAACAAGGGTCTGGGCGGCTCGATGCACGCCTTCTTCACCCCGTTCGGCATCTACCCGAACAACGCCCTGGTCGGCGGCAGCGCCGACATCGCCACCGGCGCGGCGCTGTTCAAGAAGGTGCGCAAGCAGAAGGGCCTGGTCATCGCCAACATCGGCGACGCCTCCATGGGCTGCGGCCCGGTGTGGGAGGCGATGAACTTCGCCGGCATGGACCAGTTCCACCAGCTGTGGGACGAGGCGCACAAGGGCGGCCTGCCGGTCATCTTCAACTTCATGAACAACTTCTACGGCATGGGCGGCCAGACGGCCGGCGAGACCATGGCGTACGGCATCCTTGCCCGGGTGGGCGCCGGCGTGAACCCGGATGCGATGCACGCGGAGCGTGTCGACGGCTACAACCCGCTCGCGGTTGCGGATGCGCTGCTGCGCAAGCGTCAGGTGATCGAGGAAGGCCGCGGCCCGGTCCTGCTCGACGTGATGACCTACCGCATCAGCGGCCATAGCCCGTCGGATGCCAGCAGCTACCGCGAGAAGACCGAGATCGAGGCGTGGCAGAAGGCCGACCCGATCAATGCCTATGCCGCCAGCCTGGTGGCCGAGAAGCTGGTCACCGAGGCCCAGGTCGCCGCCATGCGCGATCAGGTCAAGGCGCTGATCATCAAGGCCCTCAAGCCCGCCATCGACCTCGCGGTCAGCCCCCGCCTGCCGGCCGAGCAGATCGCCCCGCTGATGTACTCCAACGGCAAGGTCCTCGCCCTGGCGGACGACAAGCCCGAGCTCAAGACCCCGCTCGACGAGAACGCCCGCATCAAGCAGCTCAAGGACAAGGTGCGCTCCCTGGTCGGCCAGACCGCCCCGGTGCCCAAGCCCAAGCAGTACACCGTCTCCGACGCGATCTTCGAGGCATCGGCCTACCACTTCAGCGTCGATCCCACCCTGGTCGCCTATGGTGAGGAGAACCGCGACTGGGGCGGCGCCTTCGGCGCCTACCGCGGCCTGACCGAGCTGCTGCCCTATCACCGCCTGTTCAACAGCCCGATCAGCGAGGCCGCCATCGTCGGCACCGCCTGCGGCTACGCCCTGGCCGGCGGCCGGGCGATGGTCGAGCTGATGTACTGCGACTTCCTCGGCCGCGCCGGCGACGAGGTCTTCAACCAGCTCGCCAAGTGGCAGTCCATGAGCGCCCAGGTGCTCAAGATGCCGGTGACCCTGCGGATCAGCGTCGGCGCCAAGTACGGCGCCCAGCACAGCCAGGATTGGGGCGCCCTGTGCGCCCACATCCCCGGCCTGAAGGTCGCCTTCCCCGCCACCCCGTACGATGCCAAGGGCATGCTCCACGCCGCCTTGGCCGGCACCGACCCGGTGATCTTCCTCGAAAGCCAGCGTCTGTACCAGAACGCCGAAGAGTTCGAGAAGGATGTTCCGGCCGGCTTCTACACCGTGCCCGAAGGTGAACCCGCCCGCCGCAAGGCTGGCGCCGACATCACCATCCTGACCATCGGCGCGACCCTGTTCCGCGCGTTGGAGGCGGCCAAGACCCTGGAGCAGACCTACGGCATCACCTGCGATGTCTGGGACGCCCGCTGGGTCGTGCCGTTCAACTACGAACCGATCGTCGAGAGCGTCAAGAAGACCGGTCGACTGGTCGTCGCTTCCGACGCCTGCGAGCGCGGCAGCTACGGCCACACCATGGCGAGCACCATCAGCCGCCTGGCGTTCGGCCACCTCGACGCGCCCCCGGTGGTCATCGGCGCCCGCAACTGGATCGCCCCCGGCGCCGAGATGGAGGCGGAGTACTACCCGCAGCCGGCGTGGATCATCGACGCGATCCACGAGAACCTGCTCCCGCTCAAGGGTCACACTGTCAAGTCCAACGCCACGAACCAGGAACTGGTCCGCCGCGCCCGCGCCGGCGTCTGATTCCTTCTGCCAACCGGCCATCCGCCGCCACCCTCCGGGATTCCGGAGGGTGGCGGCGTCTGTGGCCTGAGCCGACGAGCCATGGCGTGGGATCCCGCCCCCGCCGGTTGCCGACCATCTCGATGGAGGACATGCTTCGCCATGCCCGCACTGATCGATCTCGTCGGCAACACCCCGCTCTGCGACTGCTCGACCCTGGTCGGCCGGCCCGGAGTCCGCCTGCTGGCCAAGTGCGAGGGCAACAACCCGGCCAGTTCGGTGAAGGACCGGGCGGCGAAAGGGATGATCACCGGCGCCCTGGCCCGGGGCGAACTGCGTCCGGGGATGCGGCTCATCGAGGCCACCAGCGGCAACACCGGCATCGCCCTGGCGATGATCGCCCGGTCGGTGGGCGTCGAGATGCACCTGGTGATGCCGTCGACCCTGACCGTGGAGCGGACCCAGACCATGCGCGCCTTCGGGGCGGTGGTCCATCTCATCGACGGCGGCATGGAGGCGGCCCGGGACTGGGCGGCGGACCAGGTGCGCACCACCGCCGGGCGGCCGGATGCGTTCCTGATGCTCAACCAGTTCGCCAACCCCGACAATCCCCTGGCCCACTACGAGACCACCGGGCCGGAGATCTGGCGCGACACCCAGGGGTCGGTCACCCATTTCGTCTCCGCGATGGGCACCACCGGCACGATCATGGGGGTGAGCCGCTATTTGAAGGAAGTCGCCCCGGGGGTGACCATCGTCGGCTGCCAACCCACCGAGGGCTCGTCGATCCCCGGCATCCGCCGCTGGCCCCGGGAATACCTGCCGACCATCTTCGAGCCGTCCCGGGTCGACCGGGTCGAGGATGTCAGCCAAGTGGACGCCGAGGCCATGACCCGCCGCCTGGCCCGGGAGATCGGCCTGTTCACCGGGATCAGTGCCGGCGGGGCCTGTGCGGTGGCGGTCCGCATCGCCAGCCGCCTGGACGCGGGGACCCTGGTGTTCATCGCCTGCGACCGGGGCGACCGCTACCTGTCCACGGATGTGTTCATCCGCGGCTGAGCCACACGGGGTGAAGCCGGCCACGGGCCCGGGTTCCCCCGAGCCGCCGGCACGCTACGCTCGCGGCATGGATCAGGACCTGGCGGCCAAGGCCCAGTCCGAGCGTCGGCTCGGGCTGCTCATCCTCGACAATCGCACCGGCGCCGCCCTCGCGGCGGGTGTTCCGCATTTCCGCGCTTCGGCGGACCTGTGGACGCGGGCCGGCTGGCCGACCCGGCGGGCCGAGGTCCTCCTCGATCTCGCCCGGCTCCACGACAAGGCCGGCGAGTCCCGGGAGGCCGCCGCCTGCGCCGAAGAAGCCCTGGCCCTGTTCCTCCCGGCCCAGGATCCCCAGGCCGCCGCCGCCGCGGATGCGGCCGGCGGTCTGCGCCTGGCCAGCGGTGAACCGATGATCGCCGCCCGCCATTTCCGCAAGGCGGTGGAGCTGGCGGATGCGGTGCCGGACCATCTCAAGGCCGCCGACGCCCGGCTCGGGCTCGCCCGGGCCCTGGTCGCCTCTGGCGACGGTCCCGGGGCCATCGCTCCGGCGGAAAGCGCCCGGACCACCTTTTCTGCCTTCCGCCAAGCGGTGAAGGCGGCGGAATGCCAGGGCGTCCTGGCGGATGCACGGCTCATCGCCGGTGACCCCGAGAGCGCCGCCGCGGATCTGGATGCGAGCCTGGAGGCCCTGCGCGGTCTCGCCCGCCCTTCGGATGCCCATGAGCGGCTGGCCACCCATGCGGACCTCCTCCAGGCCCGGGGCGAGCACGACCGGGCGGAACGGCTGTGGGAACGGGCCCTGGGCTGGCACCGGTCCGACGGCAACCGCAATCTCGCCGCCCGCTGCCTGCGCCGGCTCGGCACCCTGGCCGGGCTCGCGGGCCAGCGGGAACGGGCCTGCATCTGCTTCACCGAGGCCTTGGACCTGAGCCAGACGGTGGATGACGGCCCGGGCGTCAGCCGCTCGCTCCTCCTGCTTGGCGTTGCGGAGCAGCGCGCCGGGCGTCCGGAAGCGGGCCTGATGCGGTTGGAGCAGGCCCTCGAACGGGCTCAGGCGGATGCCAACCTGCACCATCAGGAGGAGGTCCTGGCGGCGATCGCCAACCTGCACCGCTCCCGCGGTGAACACGCAGCGGCCCTGGCGGTGATGCACCGCTGGGTCGACGTGCTCAAGGCCCTCGGCGACCGCCATGAGCAGCTCCAGGTCCTGGGTGCCATCGCCGAGGTCCTTCAGGAACAGGGCTCGATCGGCGAGGCGGAACAGCATCTCCAGCGGCTGGTCACGGTATGCACCCGGCCCGAGGACGCGGCGCTCGCCCGCCGGGCGCGCAGCCGCCTGGGCCTGCTCATGGTCAAGGCCGGGCGCTTCTCCGAGGCGGAGCCCCTGCTCCTCCAGGCCCTGGCCGAGACGCCCGAGGACCAGGCGGCGGAACGCATGCAGCTCCGCTACCAGGCGAGCCAGTGCCGGCTGCACGGCCGCGATCCGGTGGCGGCCCTCGACCATCTCCAGGCCGCCCGGGCCCTGCTGCCCCAGGCCGGCGACAAGGACCACCGGTGGGCCACCCGCATCCTGGTCGGCATCGGCAACGCCGAGGCCATGCGCGGTGAGAACGAGGCCGCCCGCACCGCCCTTGCCGACGCCGCCGCCCTGTGCGAACAGACCGGCGACCTGCGCCGCACGATCACCATCCGCAAGGCGACCGAAGCCCTGCGCTGAGGTGCGGCCGCCCATCCCCGCCGTGATCCGCGAGGCGGTCACGGTCCCTGGGATGCTCCGGCCGCGCATCCCAGATGCCATGGGTCGCCCATCGGCGTGCGCCCAGATCGCCGATGCGGGTGTCCGCCGGCCGCCGGGGCGTGTGGCGATGGCGGGGTCAGGGCGCCGAGCCGCTGACGAACCGCAATTCGCTGTCGATCCTCAGGGTGCCGCCGTCATCCAGGATCACCGTGGTGGCTGGACCGGTGACGCAGGCGGAGAGGGACTCTCCGGTGGGCAGGG
>CAMCAC010000103.1 GCA_945872305.1 Candidatus Kuenenia stuttgartensis
TGTGGGGTCGCAAAATGAGCCTCGGGGCTTTCCCGGGAAGGGGGCAGCCCGCATCGGGGTCCCGGCTGCCGCATGCGCCCGGCGCATGGGCGAAGCCCCCAGATGGGACCGCATTCCGGACAGCACCCGATCGTGGCCGAGCCGGTCAGACCACCCTGTTCCGTCGTTCACCGCCGGGGCAGGGCGCGGATCGCCTCGCGCAGGAGGTGGTCGAGGTGGAGGTCGTCGAGCAGGGCCGGATCGCTGATCGCCACCCAGTCCGCCAGGCCGGCGGGGCGCACGGTGCCGCGCAGGTCGAGGAGGCCGGGAAGCAGGTCCGGGCGCGGGCGGAAGGCGAGCAGCCAGGGGGCGTCCTCGGCGAGCCAGAGGGTGGCGACGATCTTGCCGCGCACCGCCGCGTGGATGCGGGCGCCGCCGCGCTCCGGGCGCAGCTCCGCATCCGGCAGGCCGCGCAGGAGGGCGAGCAGGCGCCCGGCGTCCATCAGCGGCGGTTCGGGGCCAGGGCGCCGAAGAAGGCGACCTCGGCGCACTGCACGGCATTGAGTGCCGCGCCCTTGAGGAGCTGGTCGCCGACCACCCACAGGTCGAGGGTGTTGGGCTGGCTCTTGTCGGTGCGGATGCGGCCGACCTGGACATCGTCGGCGCCGGCGACGTCGAGCGGCATGGGCCAGCGGTTGCGGGCGCGGTCCTCGACCACCCGCACGCCGGGGGCGGAGCGCAGGATCCCATAGGCCCACTCCGGGCTGACCGGGGCGGTGAACTCGATGTTGAGGGCTTCGCTGTGGGCGCGCAGCACCGGCACCCGCACGCAGGTGGCCGAGGCGTTGAAGGCGGGATCGCCGAGGATCTTGCGGCCTTCCTTGGACAGCTTGATCTCCTCCTCGCAGTACCCTTCGGCATCGATCCACGGCGAGTTGTGCGGGAAGAGGTTGAACGCGTAGGGCAGGGGCAGGACCTTGGGCTCGAACGGTCGGCCGTCGAGGGCGGCGCGGGTGCCCTCCTGCAGCTCGACCATCGCGGCGTGGCCGGCGCCGCTGGCGGCCTGGTAGGTGGCGGCGAGCAGGCGCTTCACCGGGATGGCGCGGTGGAGTGGGGCCACCGCCATCAGGGCGATGATGGTCACGCAGTTGGGGTTGGCGATCACGCCCTTGCCGCCGTTCTTGCGGAAGGCCTTGGCGGCGTCGGCGGGGTTGATCTCGGGCACCACCAGGGGGACGCCGTCCTCCATGCGGAACGCCGAGGAGTTGTCGACCATCAGGCAGCCGGAGTCGGTGCACGCTTGGCGGTACTTCTTCGACACCGACGAGCCGGCGCTGAACAGGGCGAGGTCGTGCCCCTTGAAGGAATCCTCGGTGAGGACCTCGACGGTGATGTCACGGCCCTTGAAGGGGAGCTTCGAGCCGGCGCTGCGCGGGCTGGCGAGCAGGGTCAGGCGGTCCACGGGGAAGCCGCGGGCTTCCAGCACCTGCATGAATTCCACGCCGACGGCGCCGGTGGCGCCCACGATCGCGACGGACAATCCCATGATGATCCTCCCGGGGCCCCGCTGCGGGGCGGGCGCGGATGCTGGCGCCGCGGCCCGGTGGGCAACCCCGCGTTTGACACGCCCCGGGGGCGGAGCGTATGCTCTGTCGTGAGCGCGCTGCCCATCGTCCACGAAGCGATCGGTCCCCAGGGGCCGGTGCGGCTCGAACTCCGCGCCCAGGGCCGCGGGGTCCTGCTCGTCCTTGAGGGTGCCTGGCACGAGGCCATCCCGGATCCGGTGGTCCGTCGCATCCAGGCGGCCTTGCAGGAGGCGAAGCCCCAGGCGATCGCCGTGGATCTCGGCCGCTGCACCCACCTCGTCTCGGTGGCGCTCGGCTTCCTGGTCCTGTTCTACCAGGCCGCCGCTGCCGCCGGATCCACCGCGGCCCATGTCTGCGCGCCGGCGAAGATCGCCACCCTGATCCGGATCCTTGGCCTGGGTTCCTTCTTCCAGTCCGCGGCGACGCCCGCGGATCTGGACAAGGCCCTGGCCTAGGACCCGGTCACCCCGGGGCCCAGTCCTCGCCCGGGGCGGCCTTGCCGCGGGTGGCGGGCACGCCGGTCAGGATCGTCTCGGCCAGGCGCAATCCATCCAGGGCGGCGGAGATGATGCCGCCGGCGTAGCCGGCGCCCTCACCCGCCAGGTAGAGCCCCGGCAGGGAACTGGCCAGGGTGCCGGGATCGCGCTCGAAGCGCACCGGCGAGCTGACCCGGGCCTCGACCCCGACCAGGGTGCCGTGGGTCAGGAAGCCGGGGATCACCCGTTCAAAGAAACGCAGGGCCTCGCCGATGGCGGTGACGGTGGCCGGGGGCAGCAGCCGGTCCAGGCGGCCCGGGGCGGTGCCGAGTCCGTAGCTCGACGCCGGCAGCCGGCCGCTCGCCTGGCCGCGCAGGAAATCCACCGCCCGCTGGGCCGGGCAGGTGTAATCCCCGCCGCCCAGGGCGAAGCACTCCCGCTCCAGGCGGTCGACGAGATCGAAGCCGGCCATGCCGTTGCCATCCCGGTCCACCGCCTGGTTGACGATCAGGCCGGCGTTGGCGAAGGGCGAGCTGCGCGCGAAGCGGCTCATGCCGTTGGTCGACAACTGGCCCGGCTCGCTGGTGGCCGCGATGATCTCGCCACCGGGGCACATGCAGAAGGTGGTCACGCTCTCCGCCCGCTTGGCCGGCGGCCGGCTGACCAGGTTGTATTCCGCGGCGCCGATCAGGTGCCGGGGCAGATCCCGTCCAGGGATGCAGCCGAGCTGGCCATGGTCGATCAGTTCCTGGCCGTGCTCGATCCGGCAGCCGAGCTGGAAGCCCTTGGCCTTGTGGTCGATGCCCAGGGCGCACAGGCGGCCGATCAAGGCCCGGGCGCTGTGGCCCGGGGCGATCAGGGTGAGCGGCGCCTCGATCCGTCCGCCATCCGCCAGGACAACCCCGGCGCAGCGGCCGTCGCGCACGATCAGGTCGGCGACGGTGGTGTTCCAGCGGAACACCCCGCCCCAGGCCTCGATGCGCGCGCGCAGGCGCTTGCACATGTGGGGCAGGATGTCGCTGCCGACATGGGGATGGTGGCGCCACAGGATGTGGCGGGGGGCCCGGGCGGCGACGAAGGCTTCGAGCAGGAAGCGCATCCGCCGGTCCTTCACCCGGGTGTAGAGTTTGCCGTCGGAGTAGGTGCCGGCGCCGCCCTCGCCGTAGAGGTAGTTCGAATCCGGGTCGAGGACCCGGCTGGCGTGGAAACGGGCGATGTCGGCGGTGCGGGTGTCGGCGTCGCGCCCGCGGTCGATGATCACCGGGCGGCAGCCGTGCAGGGCGAGCAGGTACGCCGCCATCAGGCCGGCGGGGCCGGTGCCGACCACCAGCGGATGCATCGGCAGGTCGCCGCGCAGGCGCAGCCGGTGCAGGGAGGTGTCTTCGGCCGGCGGCGCGGTCAGGACCCGGATGCCGGCGCCTTCGCGCACCGGGCTGCCCTCGCGGACCCGGGCGGTGAGCTGATAGACGTAGCGCAGGTCCGGCTTGCGCCGGGCATCCAGGCTGCGCCGCTCCAACTCGTAACCGAGGATGTCCGCGGCGGGAATCCCGCAGGCCCGGGCGATCCACGGTTCGAGATGGTGGTCGATGGAAGCGACAGGCCCCTGCGCGAGGACGCGCAGGGGCACATCAAGGGCGCTGATCTCGACCAGGTGCTCGCCAGGGGCGGGGACGCCGGCCGGATCAGCCACGGATGCGGCTCGTCAGGACTTCAGGCCTGGGCGGGGGCGGCCGGAGCCGCTTCCGCCTTCTTGGCGGCCTTGACCGTCTTGGCGTGCTTCAGGGCGGCCCGGCGGCTGGCGGTGCCGAAGCGCGGCTTGTCGCCGGCGAGCTTCGGGGTCTTGGCGGCGGGCTTGGCCTTGGCCTTGGCGACGAGCTTGGTCGCTGCGCGCTCGGCCTTCTTGACCCGGGCCTTGCCGGTGAAGGCGGGCACGGTGTAGCCCTCGTGCTTGAGCAGCTTGGCCAGGGGCACGCTGATCTGGGCGCCCTGGGCGACCCAGGCGCCGACCTTCTCCATGTCGATGGTGATGGTCTTATCCTTCAGGAGGGGATTGTAGGTCCCGAGGATCTCGGTCTCCTGGCCCCCGCGGTGGACGCGGCCGTCGAGGACCACGATGCGGTAGAAGGGGAGGTGGAGACGGCCGTGGCGGGCGAGGCGGATGCGGACAGCCATGTGCGTTCAGAGTCCTCTGCGTGGCGTACAGGGGCACCGGGGGGTGCCGTTCGTGGGCGGGGCACCCTAGCGCAGGTTCCTGGCCTGCAACCAGGAAGCCATGCCCCGCCGCGCCGACGGGGCTGCCGGGCCATGCCATTGCCGGATCCCGCCCCTGCCGTACGCCCCATGGCCCATGTCCAAGCTGCAAGATCTCATTCAGGAGCGGATGCGGAGCAAGAGCCTGACCGCCCGTGCCATCGCCGAAAAATCCGGCATCAGCTACCCGACGGTGCTCGCCGTGGTCAACGAGGGGCGGGTTCCGCGCAAGCCGGAGCATCGCGAGGCCCTGCGCACCCTGTTGGATGTGCCGCAGGCGGCCTGGGCCGCGGCCATCGCCGCCAGCCAGCGGGGCGGCATCGACCTGCCTGGCGATGGACCCCTCGATCTCCAGCAGTTCCTCACCAAGCAGCTCCTTGAGCAGGGGTTGACCGAGCAGTCGTTCGCCAAGAGCAGCGGCATCGCCTACCCCACCCTGATGGGGATCACCCGCAAGGGCTCCATCCCCCGCGGCGACACCCTGCCCCGCCTGGCCAAGGCCCTGGGCGTGCCGCTCGCGGAACTGGAGGAGGCCGTCGACCGCTCGCGCACCGGTCGCCACGACGACGAGGGCGGGGACGATGCCGCGGACGGTGAAGACGCGCCCACCGCCGCCCCGTCGGTCATCGAGGAGCCCCCGCGGCTGCCGGCCCTGGTCGCCGCCGCGGTCGAGCGCTCCGGGTTGTCCACCGCCGCCTTCGCCCGGGAGCGGGGGGTGCCGTATCTGACCCTGTCCCGCCTCATCAACATGGGCGAGATGCCCACCGACCCCGAGGTCCTGGGCGGCATCGCCGCCGCCGCGGGGCTGGACCGCGACGACCTCGATGCGGCGATCCGGCCCACCACCACCGTGGTCCGCGCCGCCCCGGCGCCGGCGGTGGTGCATGCCCCGACCCCGGCACCGGCACCGGTCGCCGCCATCGCTCCGCGGCCGTCGGTCGCGGAGCGGGCCGCCTCGGCCCAGGACGAGCTCGCGGAGCTCACCGCCCTGTTCACCCGCCTGCCTGCGGATTCCCGCCACCAGCTCGTGGCCCTGCTCCGCACCCTGGTCCGCTGAATGTCCGCCGCCGAGACCGCCCCGCTGGTGGCCGCTGAGGCCGCCCGCCGCCGCACCTTCGCCATCATCGCCCATCCCGACGCCGGCAAGACGACCCTCACCGAGAAGCTGCTGCTCTACGCCGGCATGGTGCGCACCGCCGGCATGGTGAAGAACCGCAAGAACGGCCGGCTCGCCACCAGCGACTGGATGACGATGGAGCAGGAGCGCGGCATCTCGATCACCGCCTCGGCCATGCAGTTCGCCTACGGCGACTGCGTGCTCAACGTGCTCGACACCCCCGGCCACCAGGACTTCTCGGTGGACACCTACCGGACCCTGACCGCCGCCGACTGCGCGATCATGGTCCTGGATGCCGCCAAGGGCGTCGAGACCCAGACCAGGAAGCTGTTCCAGGTCTGCGCCCTGCGCGGCATCCCGGTGGTGACCTTCGTCAACAAGTGCGACCTGCCGGGCCGGGCCGGGCTCGACATCCTGGCCGAGGTCGAGGATGTGCTCGGCATCACGCCGAGCGCCATGAACTGGCCGACCGGCAGCGGTTCCGACTTTTCCGGTGTGATCGAGGTCGACACCGGCGATTTCCTGCATTTCACCAAGGCCGCCGCCGGCGGTGCCAAGCCGGCGGTGTGCGAGCGGGTGGCCATGGACTCGCCCCGGGCCGAGGCCCTGCTCGGCGGCCGCCGGGCCGCATTGGCGGAAGAGGTCGACATGCTGCGGGTGGCCGGCGAGCCGTTCACCCGCGAGCGCTTCCTCGACCTGAAGGTGACACCGGTGTTCTTCGGCTCGGCGTTCACCAACTTCGGCATCGAGCCGTTCTTCGAGCGCTTCGTCGCCCTGGCGCCGGCGCCCTCGCCGCGACCGGTGGCGGTGCCGGTCAAAGGCGGGGAGCCGGCAGAGACGGACCTGCCGGTGACCGCGCCGTTCAGCGGCTATGTGTTCAAGATCCAGGCCAACATGAATCCCAAGCACCGGGACTGCCTGGCGTTCATCCGCGTGTGCTCCGGCCGCTTCGAGCGCGACATCGTGGTCAAGCACTGGCGCGACGGGGCGCTGCTGCGCGAGCTGCGCCTGTCCCGGCCGCACACCATGGTCGCCGCCGCGCGCACCACCCTCGACGACGCCTGGCCCGGCGATGTGGTCGGCGTGATCAACAACGGCTTCGCCATCGGCGACACCCTGCTGATCGGCGGCGGCGGGCTCGCCCCGGAGCTGCGCGCCGGCTTCGTCCACGCGCCGCTGCCCCAGTTCCCGCCCGAATGCTTCGCCCAGGTGGCGCCGGCGGATCTCGGCAAGCGCAAGCAGTTCGACAAGGGCATGGAGACCCTGGGCATGGAGGGCGCGGTGCAGGTCCTGCGTTCCTGGCACAACCTCCAGGCGGACCCCTTCATCGCCGCGGTCGGCCGTCTCCAGTTCGAGGTGCTCCAGTACCGGCTGCGCGACGAGTTCGGCGTCGAGACCCGCCTCGATCCGCTGCCGTACCAGGCGAGCGGCTGGCTCATCGGCCCGGTCGAGACCTTTGTCGAGACCCCGGGCAGCGTGCTCGCCCGGGACGGCCGCGGCCGGCCGGTGGCGCTGTTCCCCAGCCGCTGGGACCGGGATTACTGCCAGAAGCAGAACCCCGACCACCGGCTGGTGGATTTCGCGTGACCCATCCGCGTTGCCGGATCGAGATCACCGACCACGGCGGCGGCGACGACCTGGTGGAGACCGATCGCATCCGCCGGGTGGTCGACGAGGCCCTGGCCGCGGATGGCATCACCGGGCGCAGCCTGGGGGTGGCCCTGGTCGATGGGGCGGAGTCCGCCCGCCTGCACGGCGAGAGCCACGGCGATCCCGAGCCGACGGATGTCATCACCTGGCCCGACGGCGCACCGGACCCGGAGACCGGCACGGTCCGCCTGGGCGATCTCGCGGTCTGTCCCGAGGTGGCCCGGGCCGCCGCCGCCCGCCTGGGCCGCCGGCCCGAGGACGAGCTGACCCTGTATGTCCTGCACGGGGTGCTGCATCTGCTCGGCTACGACGACATCGACGATGCCGACCGGGTCGCCCTGTGGGCCGAGCAGGCCCGCTGCATGGCGGTGATCGGCGTCACCATCTCCGACGAGTAGCCGGCTGCGGGAAACCCCCAGTCCGCTGGCCGCATCGGCATGTCTGCGGGCGCTGCCGCGCCCCTGTTCCAGGACCTGCCGAGGCCCATCGCGGCAGTCCCGGGGGGTCCGCGGCCCCCGAACGCCCGGTTCACCAGCCTGCCCGCCGCATCCGGCCGCCCAGGCCGTCAGTCGTGGTACAGGCTGCCGTCCAGGTGACAGCCCTGGAGGAGCAGGATCGCATTCGGATCCAGGCCCGGCTGGCTGCGCAGCCGGGCGAGGACGACCTCGGCCTCGGCGCCCGGATCGGCGCTCGCCGCCTCGGCCCAGGCGGCGGCCACCGCCAGGGCCCGGGCCTCGGTGTCGAGATCCTCGCCGGCCAGGCCCAGGGGTCCGCTCCCGTCGATGCGTTCGCGGGCCTGCTGGGCCAGGGCGGCGGCGTCGGCCAGGGGTTCCACCCCCTCAAGGGCGATGGTCATGGCGGCGGCATCGCCGCCCCGGTAGGCGGCCTGGAGCCAGCCGGCCCGACGCAGGCGCAGGCGGCCGGCCTCGTCGAGGCCCATGGCGGCGGCCAGGGCGTCGCAGGCGGTGGCGGCGCGGTCCGCCAGGCCCGGCAGGCCGGCGGCGGCCCCGGCGAGCAGGGCGACCGTGCGGTCGAGGAGGTCGCGCTGGCGGCGGCGTTCCTCGCCGGCCTGCTGGGCGAGCCCGATCTGCAGGGCGCAGGCGCTGGCCAGCTCCAGATCGAGGGGCTCGAAGGCGGCCTGGCCCGGGCCGCGGCTGAGGTACAGCACGCCACGGGTCGTGCCCGACACCGGCAGCGGCACGCACAGCACCGAGCGGATGTCCTTGGCGTGGATGCTGGCGTGGCGGTCGAAGCGGCTGTCCTCGCGGGCGTCGGCGCTGTGCAGGGCCTTGTTCTCGGTGAAGGTCTTCTTGACGATCGAGCGCGAGATGACCGGCTGGATGTGCGGGCCGCTGGTGCGCACCGTGCTCGGGACGAGCTTGCCGGTGGCGGCATCGCGGCGGAAGACCAGGGCGCATTCGGCGGGCAGGGCGCCGATCAGCACCTCCATGACCCGCGCCTCGCGCTCGCTGTCGGCACCGGGATCGGAGAGGATGCGCGCCACCTGGTAGAGGATGCGCAGGCCCTTGTTGCCGTCGCGCACGGGCGCCGCGTCGGTCGGCTCGCTCAGGTCGCTCAGCTCGTCGACGCGGAATTCCAGGGTGTGGGAGAGCAGCTCAGGATCGTCCTGATACGACACCCGGGCGCTGCTGTCCTCGTCGGACACCGCGGCCCCGGCCTCGAAGACGAGCTCGGTCTTGCCGATGCGGATCACATCGCCGGGGCGCAGGAGCTCCTCGTCGGTCAGGCGGTCGTCGTTGACGTGGGTGCCGTTCTTCGACTCCAGGTCGCGCACGAACCACATGCCGCCGACCGGGAAGATCTCGCAGTGGAAGCGGCTCGCGGCACGGTCGAGGATCTGGATCGAGGCCTCGGCGTCGCGGCCGATGGTGAACGCCCGGCCGCCGGCGGACACGGTCTTCTCCCGGCCGCGGTACGGGCCGTTGAGGATGCGGATCTTGCAGGTGCCCGGCTGGTCCATGCCGGCACCCTATGGGGGGCCGTGCGCGGCCCAAGGCTGCGGCCGTCCCGCGACCGCGGGGGGGCGGTCCCGTGCCTTGCGGGGTGGCGGCATGGTCCACCATGCGTGGCCCATGCCGCGCCCCTGGCTGCCGCTGCTGCCCCTGGTCCTCGTCGGCGCCCTCGCCGCCGCCGAGGGCGAGGTCCGCGTCCAGGCGGTGGCCGTCGAGGGCCTCAGCCAGATCCATCCCGACCGCGTCCGCTTCATGCTCCAGGTCCGCGAGGGCCGCGCCTACGCCCAGGAGGGGCTGGCGCTGCGCATGGCCGACGACCTGCGCGCCCTGGAGCGCATGGGGCCGTTCTCCGACATCCGCACGGTGGTGACGCCGGCCGAGGGCGGGGTGCGGGTGACCTACCGGGTGGTGGAGCTGCCCTATGTCGCCGAGGTGGTCTGGGAGGGCCTGCGCCTGTTCCAGCAGTCCGATATCGAGAAGGCGGTGCAGACCAGGCGGGGATCGTACCTCAATCCGGTCACCGTCGAATCGGACCGGGCCGCGGTCCAGCGCTCCCTCGTCGAGGACGGGTGGCGCCAGGCCGTGGTGACCGTGCGCGACGAGCCGATGGGTGCGCACCGCCGCCTGGTGTTCGCCGTCGAGCTCGGCCACCGGGTCGAGGTCGGCCGGGTGGTGTTCTCGGAGCTGCCCCCCGGCGTCCGGCCGTGGATGTTCGATGCCATGCTGTTCAACCGCCGCGGCGGTCCGTGGCAGGCGGACCTCCTCGGCCAGGACCGCGATGCGGTGGTCCGGGTGCTCCAGGAGCAGGGCTACCTCGACGCCCGGCTCACCGAGACGCTGGTCGAGTGGAACGACTACGTCCATCCCATCGACGAGCGCCGGCGCGCCGGGCCCGAGCTGGTCCCCGATGGCGAGCGCGACGACCGGGTGGTGATCATCTACCGCATCGAGCCGGGCCCGCGCTACCGGCTCGGCCAGGTCAGCTTCGTCGGCAGCCGGGTCGCCGGCCAGGCGGAACTGCGCGAGGCCTTCGCCCGCCGCGACCTGTTCGGCGACTGGGTGATGCTCGACGAGGGCGAGCCGTTCGTGAAGCCGGTGATGGATGCCGCCCTGGAGCGCTCGCGCCGGATCGTCTCGAACCAGGGCTATGCCCGGGCCGCGGCCCGGGTCGACCGCCGGTTC
>CAMCAC010000104.1 GCA_945872305.1 Candidatus Kuenenia stuttgartensis
ACGCCGGATGCCGGCGGGGGCGCCGGCGCTCCCGGGCGGCCCAACCCGCGACACCCGGGCCAGCCTCATCATCGGTCGACAGTCGGCGGGCTTCGTCGAACGCGGCCATCCGTGGATCCGCCCGGACCGCTTCACCCGGGGGCTGGAACGCCTGCGCCCGGGCGACTGCGTGGATCTGATGGACGAGCGGGGCCGGGTGGTTGCCACCGCCCTGGCGGATCCCGGCGCCGCGGTGTGCGCCCGGGTCTGCGGTCCCGCCGGGGCCGGTTTCGATCCCGCCCATGCCCTGGCGGCGGCGTTCGCGCGCCGGGCAGCCCTGCTCGCGGATTCGACCACGGACTGCTACCGGCTGGTCCATGGCGAAGGGGACGGGCTGCCCGGGTTCCGGGTCGAGCGGTTCGGATCCGTGGCGGTGGTCGAGGTCCGTGCCGCCTGCGCGGTGCCGTGGACCGATGCCCTGTGCCAGGTCCTGGCAGAGCGTTTGCCCGGGGTGCGGATCGTGATCCGCGACCACCGGGATGACCTGCGCCGGCAGGAGACCCGCACCCGGGCCTGGGACGGCGGCGCCATCGATCCCGCCGCCACGATCGCCGGCCAGGAGCTGGGCTGCACCTACCGGATCACGCCGTTCGCCGGGCTCGCCACCGGGCTGTATGTGGACCAGAGGGCGACCCGTGCGTGGCTCGCGGGCCGGGTCGCCGGGAAGCGGGTCCTGAACCTGTTCGCGTACACGGGCGCCTTCTCGGTGCATGCCCTGGTCCACGGCGCCGCCAACGCCTGCGATGTGGACTTGGCGGCGCCGAGCCTGGCCACCGCCGCCGCCAACGCCGAGGCGAACGGGGTCGCGGACCGCCACCGCACGGTGCGCCAGGACTGCGCAGCGTTCCTGCACGAGACGACGGAATCCTGGGACATCGTGGTGTGCGATCCGCCCACCGCGGCGATGGGCGGCGGCGGCTGGGTGGTGCGCCGGGACTATCCGGCCCTGCTCGGGCTGATCCGGCCCCGGCTCGCCCCGGGGGGGCTGCTCGTGGCGTGCTGCAACACCGTCGGCGCCCCCTACCCGCTGCGCGAGGCGGTGGCCGCCGCGGGTTTCCGCCCGGTCGAGGGCCCCGCCATCGGCATCGACATCCCGACCAGCAAGGGCTTCCCGGAGGGCCGGCCGTACCGGCTCACCGCGGCGACCTGCTGATCCGGATCAGCCGCCGCTGAGGGCAACCACGACCCCGCCGACGATGACCGCGTTCACCCGGTCCTCGCGCCAGTCCATGGTCATGGGGAACGATTCGCCGTCGCGGCTGATGACCCGGAACGGGCGTTGGGCGGCCTCGGCCTCGGCCTGGATCTCCGCCTCGGGGCGGGCGAGCCAGGGGATCAGGGTCACATCCAGGGTGCCTTCGGCGTCACCCGGCTCGCTGTCGATGCGGGCCGAAATGATCCGGCCCTGGGCGATGGACACCCGGACATCCTGGGGGCCGGCGGCGGGGGGCGGGTCCGTCACCTCGCCGTCACGGACCATGACCACCACCGCGCGGCTCGCGCTCGCCGCCCGCTCCAGGGCGGCGGCCTCGTCGAGGCCGAACCACTGCCAAGCCCGACGGGCGGTGGCGGCGGCGATGGGATCGTCGCCGCCCGCATCGACCGCCGCGAGCGCGGCGGGAAGAAGGGTGACGGCAAGCAGGATGGCGGGGATGCGCATGGCGGTTTCCTCAGTTGGCGTGCAGGGCGGCGTTCAGGCCTTCCCAGCCGCCACCCTTCTTGTGCAGGACCTCGATGGCGCCGGTCTGGCTGTTGCGGCGGAACAGCATGTCGTCCCGGCCGCTGAGCTGGGCCGCCTTGATGACGGTGCCGTCGGGCAGCAGGACCTTGCTGCCGCCGGTGATGTAGAGGCCGCTCTCGACGGTGCAGTTGTCGCCGAGGGAGATGCCGAGGCCGCAGTTGGCGCCGAGCAGGCAGGTCTTGCCGATACGGATGACTTCCTTCCCGCCGCCGGACAGGGTACCCATGATCGAGGCGCCGCCGCCGATGTCGGAGCCGTCGCCGACCACCACGCCGGCGCTGATCCGGCCCTCGACCATGCTCTTGCCCAGGGTGCCGGCGTTGAAGTTGCAGAAACCCTCGTGCATCACGGTGGTGCCTTCCGCCAAGTGGGCGCCCAGGCGGACCCGGTCGGCATCGGCGATGCGCACGCCGGCGGGGATCACGTAGTCGGTCATGCGTGGGAACTTGTCCACCGAGCGCACCGGGAGCAGCACGCCCCGGGCCCGGGCGAAGGCGCGCCAGGCGTCCAACTCGTCGGCGGCGATCGGCCCGGCATCGGTCCAGGCATTGTTGCAGAGCAGGCCGAATACGCCGTCGAGGCTCAAGCCGTGCGGCTTCACCTTGCGGTGGGAGAGCAGGTGCAGACGCAGATACGCATCGTGGGCATCCCGCGGCTTGGCCGCGAGGTCGTCGATGAAGCAGGCCACCGCGATGCGCGGCTGCCCGGCGCCGGCGATCGGCCGGGCCGGCGCCTTCAACGCGTCGCGCATGGTCTGGAGCGCTTCGATATTGGCGTGCCGGTGGCCGTCGCCGAGGAACGGGGCGAAGCGGGCGATGGCCTTGTCGAGGGCGTCCACGGTCAGGAACGCGGTTCCGGCGCCGCCCTGGATCCCGCCGACGTCCGCGAGCACCGCCGCGGCGCCGTGGTTTTCGCCCAGGTTCACCACCGGGTACCAGGTATCGAGGACGCGCGCCCCCGACGCCGGATTGTCGCCCTGGCCCGGCAGCCCGGAACAGGTGGCAAGGCCGATGGCGAAGGCGGCGGGGCGGCGGTAACCCGGGCGCGCCTCGATGGCGGCCACGGCGGCACGGAAGTCGTCGGGGGTCATGGGCGACGGATGTAGCGGCGGGCTCGGTCGGGGAAGCGGACATGCGACATCGCAACGGATCGTTCCCGCTCGCCCCGGCAGCCTTGACCATACCTCAAGAGACGCCTAGCGTGACCCGTCACAGGAGATCCCATGGATCTGACCAGCCTTACCTCCCTCTCCCTCCACGCCCAGCAGGCCGCGCTCGCCATGAGTGAGGAGGAGGCCATGGCCGGAGCGCTCGCCGGCGTCCTGGTCATTGGCATCGTCGTCGGATTGGCGGTGTGGCTGATCCCGACGATCTTCTACTGCCTGAGCATGTCCAAGTGCCTGCGCAGCGTCCCAGAGGGACAACGCAAGCTCAGCCCCGGGTTGGTGTGGCTGCTGCTCATCCCCCTGTTCAACCTGGTCTGGAACTTCTTCGTGGTGGCACGAGTCAGCGGCTCGCTCGAAGCGGGCGCCAAGTCCGCCGGCAAAGCCATCGACGGCAACGGTTGGGGTGTCGGCCTGACCTTCTGCATCCTGTCAGCCTGCTCGATCCTGCCGATCCCGCTCATCAACTTCCTGGTCGCGGTCGGCGCCCTGGTCTGCTGGATCATCTGGTGGATCAAAGCCGTCGGTCTGCGCAAGCACATCTACGGCGCCTGAGCCGATCACCCATCCGGACCCGCTGCGCTCGCGTTGCCCGGCCCATGTGGCCACGCATCGCGCTCGCGAGCGCAACGAGCCCGATATCCGAAAACTGCAATGGGACGCCCGCAGGGCGAGCGCCCGCAACGTGAGCGCAGCGAGGCCGAAACCCGAAGCCCGGGGAACTCAGCCCGAGGACAGGATGACCGCCTCGCCTTGGCTGGTGCCGCTGGGCGAGTAGAAGTACTTGGGGCGGATGATCGGGGTGCCCTTGCCCTGGCGGGCCTCGCAGCGCTCGTAGACGATCTGGGCGGCGATGCCGATCACGCGGCTGAGGCCGAAGAGCACGGTGTAGTACTCGGGCTTGGTCAGGCCGCAGGCCATGAGCAGCGAGCCCGAGACGCTGTCGACGTTCGGGTAGGGGTCGCTGATCTTGGGGTTGGTCTTGAGCACCGCCGGGCCGTATTCGGCGAGCAGCTTGCACATGGCGAAGTTGGTGTCGGTGGGGCAGAGCTCCTCGCCGACCTTGCGCAGGACCCGGGCCCGGGGGTCCTCGACCCGGAGGACGGCGTGGCCGAAGCCGTAGATGACCTCCTTGCGGTCCATCTTCTCCTTGAGCAGGGCGGTGACCGATTCCGGGGTCAGCTCGCCACGCACCCGGGCCACGCACTCCTGGACGAATTCGAGGCATTCCTGGTTGGCCTTGCCGTGCAGCGGGCCGGCCAGGCCGGCCATGGCGGCGCACATGGACTCGTACATGTCCGCCTTGCCGGAGGCCACCGCCTTGCCGGAGAAGGTGGACAGGTTGCCGCCGCCGTGGTCGAGGTGGACGATCTCGAACACCCGCATGAGCCGGGTCAGGCGGGCGGTGTCCTGGGCGGTGGCGCCCGGGATGCCGAGCATGTGGACGAAGTTTTCCATGTAGCCGAGATCGTCCCGGGGGGCGATGGGATCGCCCCAGCCCTCGCGGATGCGGAAGATCGCGGCGGTGACCACCGGGATCTTGGCGATCAGGTCGATGGCCTCGCGCCGGTAGTCGCCACAGGCCTCCACCATGCCGAGGGTGTTGATGGCATGGATGAACCACTTCATCGGATGCCCCTGGCGGGGCAGGAGCTTCATCGAGAAGAACACCGCCGGGTCGACCTTTTGGCGGTCCTTGAGCAGACGGGTGAACGACTGCCGGTTCTCGGCGGTGGGCCAGCACTTGTTGAGGAGCAGGTAGACCACGTCCTCGGGATCGCGGTCGGCGATCGTCTCGACCGCCTCGCCACAATAGAACAGGCCGCGTTCGGCCTCGACCGAGGAGGTGGTGCAGTAGCCGACCGGCACGCCGCGCAGGCCGGTCTCCAGGCTGTCCTTGGTCAGCTCCATGAAGATGTTGGGGTTCTTTGCGGGGGCGGCGTCTGCCATGGTCGCGTCCTGGTCGTGCGGTGGTTCGTGCAGCCTCCTAGGTGCAGCGGTCCCGTCACGCACGCGACCGGAGTTCCTTCGGCAGGTGGGCCGCACAGCGTCTTGTGCCGCGGGCCGTGGGGGTGACCCTGAGGGCCATGCACGGGGAACGGTACCGGCGGGTCGGCATCCGCGCCGTCTGGGCGGCGAGCTGCGCCGGGGATGCGGGGGCGACCTGGACCGCCGCGGTCGCCGGCCGCAGCGCCCTGGTCCGGGACCCGGTCGACGGCTGGATCGGCCGCACCCCGGGCGATCTCCCGGGCTTGGCGCTGGCGGCGGCCCGACCCCATTTGAGCACGGATCTTGCCACGGCGGTGAGCGCCAGCGCGAGCAAACCGGACCTCGACCGCCTGCCGGTATTCCAGCCCTGGGACTGGTGGGCGCGCAGCGGCGGCGGAGCCCTGGCGGCCCTTGGGCTGGATTCCGGTGTCTGCCTGCCGGTGGCGGCCGCCTGCTCCACCGGCCTGTACGGGCTGCTCGCGGTGGCGGACCGCCTGGAACACGGCCTGTGCGACCAGGGGGCGGCCCTGGCCTGGGATCGGCCCCTGGCGCCGATCCTGCGCGCCGCCTACGCCACCCTCGGGGTCGCCTGCGGCCCGGTGCATCCGGGACCGTTCCCCGGAACCACCGGCTTCGCACCGGCAGAAGGCGCCGCCGCGCTGGTGCTGGCCCCGGACGGCCCCTGGCGGCTGGCCGGGGGCATCCGCCTCGGCGACGCGGGCCACGCCACCGCCTTCGCGGACCCGCGGACCCTGGCCCTGGCCCTGGAAGCCCTGGACCGGGCCCTGCCGGAACCGGACCTGATCGTCCTCCATGCCACCGGCACCGCCCAGGGCGACGCCTACGAGGCGGCGGTGCTGGATGCGTCCCCCTGGGCCGGGACCCGCCGGGTCGCCTGCAAGCCGGCCATCGGCCATACCCTGGGGGCGAGCGGACTGGTCGAGCTGGCGGCGGCCATGCAGGACCCGGCTGCCCGGCGGATCTGGAAGCTGGGCATGGGGTTCGGCGGCCACTTGGCCTGCGTGGCGGTGGCCAGGGAGTGAGCAGCCGCAGGCTGCGGCGGTCCCGCACCTGGCGGACAGGTCGATGTGAGCCCCGCGGACTGTATCAGTCGCGGGCGGACCCGGGATGGCTCCGGCCCGGGCGCGCCCCCCGGGGCCCCCATGCTGGGCCCCACGAGGGACCACCATGGCCGAGATGCTCGATGCCAAGGACGCCAAGAGCCGCCTGGGCTGCGACGACGCGACGCTGACCAACTACATCAACAGCGGCGCCCTGCGCGCACAGCGGGTCGGCGGCAAGCTTCTCGTCAACGCCGAGGATGTGGAAAAGCTCGTCAAGGATGATGAGGGCACGATCGTCCTCACCGGTGACAGCGAGAACCTGTCCATCGACCTGGGCAAGGTCGTCGACGACTCCTCGGCCACCATCGTCAGCAGCAATGCCGGCCAGGGCAAGAAGACCGACGACTCGATCACCTTCGGCGATGAGCTCGAGGTGGTGAGCTTCGACGACGGCAATACCAAGCCCCTCTCCTTCGACGACGACGCCAGGGCCCAGACCTCGACCAAGGCCACCGCCCAGGCCGCGGGCCTGAACTTCACCGACAGCAATACGGCGGTGATCACCTCCGTGGACGAGACCCAGGTCGGTGCCACCACCGGCGTCATGGAGACCGGCGTCCAGCAGGACCTGGACCATGCCAACGCTCCTCTGGCGAGCGAAAGCTCCCGGCGCAGCGTCCGCTCGACCCGGGTCGTGGCCGCCGAGGTCCCGGCCGTGCACTGGGCGTGGATCGTGTGCATGATCCTGACCCTGATCATCGGCCTGACCCTGACCGCCCCGTACTATCCGATCTCCATGTGGCCGAGCTCGTCCGAAAAGGACGCCGCCCAGAACACCAAGCGCGGGCTTGCCGACGGCTTCTATGCAAAGATGGCCGGCGGGTCGCCGTTCGCCGGCTTCGCGGTGGAGCCGAACAAGGATGTCTTCGCCCGCGGCAACGCCGGCGGCGAATGGCGCCACATCAAGGACGGCTACTACCAGGAGAGCCAGGCGGAGTGGCGCTACCTGAAGTGGCTCCAGCCCGATGGCGCCGCCGAGAAGATGTCGATCGAGCGGCGGACCGACATGGTCACCATCCGCAAGATCAGCGCCGACGGCAAGACCGCCACCGCGGTCGACGACCTCAAGACCTATCCCGTCGTCGAGCGCACCGTGCGCTCGGGCAACGCGGACACGGTCCGCCGCGAGCCGGACCTGGGCCACGAGACCCGCTGAATCCCTGGCTCCGGGGGCGGAGTCCTTGCGCCGTCCCCCCGAGCCGCCTACCCTGGCGCCCCGGAGCCACCCGATGCACGCCCTGCGCACCCCCGCCCTGTTCGCCCTGGTCGCCGCCATGGCCCTCGTCACCACCGGCTGCGAAACCCGCAGCGCCAAGTCCCGGGCCGGAGACGACCGCGCAGGAGCGGAGATCTCCCGGCTTCAGGACGAGAACGCCAAGCTGGCCCTTGAGAACCAGGGCCTGAAGGCGCAGTTGGAGGACCGCTCCGGCGGCACGATCGGCGATGGCTGGGTCGGCGAGCTGCCCGCCGGCATGGAACGCACCGCCGAGGGCGGCGTCGCCCTGAGCGATGACTTCGCCTTTGCCAAGGGGTCCGTCGAACTCAATGCCGCCGGCAAGAAGTCCATCGG
This sequence comes from Candidatus Kuenenia stuttgartensis, assembly GCA_945872305.1. Lineage (GTDB taxonomy): Bacteria > Planctomycetota > UBA11346 > UBA11346 > UBA11346 > CAMCAC01. The sequence goes on from CAMCAC010000104.1 coordinate 7,626, forward strand.
CGATGTGGCCGACCAGCTCAAGAGCCACAGCGGCACCATCATCGTCGAAGGCCACACCGACGACACCCCGGTGACCCGCGCCCTGAACAAGGAGCGCTACGTGGACAACTGGGGCATGAGCGCCGCCCGGGCCGCCGCGGTGGTCCGCGCGCTGGTCGAGGCCGGCGTCCCCGCCGAAAAGGTCAAGGGCGCCTTCCGCGGTGAACATTCCCCGCGCGGCAGCGACAAGGCGAAGAACCGCCGGGTCGAGATCTTCCTCGCCAACTGAATCCCGGCGCCGAGTGTCGCCCCCCCGCACCACCGGCCATCGCCGGTGGTGCGGTCGTTTCCGGGGGTCGTCAGGCCCCGGGCCGGTAGGCGAACCAGGCGATGTCCGCCGGCATGCGCCGGCCGGACAGGTCGTGGGCGGCCAGGGCCGCCCAGGCACCGGTGAAATTCCAGCCACCGGGCCCGCTGTTCTCGTCGCTGAGCCGTCCGGCGTCGATGCCCTCGCCCAGGTCCCGCCAGGGGCCGTCGCCGACCGCGGCGGCGAAGCGCAGGACGCCGTCGGCGATGGAGAAGCGGAGCCGTACCGGCCGACCCTCGGGGATCGCCATCGGCGTGCCTTCGCCGTAGCCGCCGTGCTCCGACCACGCCAGCCCGACGACCCGACCGAGGGTCTCGTCATGGGTGATGCGGGCGTAGAACCACAGATCGCAGTCGTAGAATGCCATCAACCCGGCCATCTGCTGGAAATCCCGCGGCTCCGCATCGATCTCGCACTCGACGGTGCAGGCATGGTGCTGGATCCGGCGGGCGATGAGGGACTGGCGGAACCGGCTGTGCGGCGATTCCCGGCCGCGCAGGCGCAGCCAGCCGGGCCGCTCGGTGAGGGAGCACCAGGACGGATCGATGGGATCACGCAGGCTGTCGAAGCAGTCCGGCAGCACCGGACCGTCGAAGGCGAGATGGGCGGGTTCCGCCGGCCACGGATGGGCCGGCAGGGGCACCTCCACGGTTTCCGCCGGCTGGTTCCCGCCCTGGGCGAGCCGGGGCCAGGACCCGGCGGGCCAGACGAGCCGCTGAAGGGCGGTCTCGCGGCCGAGCATGCAGCGCCCGAATGGCCGATCGGGCCGGGCGCACAGGTGGGCGGCGAACCAGGTCCCGTCCGGGGTGTCCACCAAGCTCGCATGGCCGGATTTCTGCAGGGCCAGGTGCCAGGCATCCCGGCTGGTCAGCATCGGTCCCGCGGGATCCGGCTCGTATGGGCCGTCGATCGTCCGTGAGCGGGCCACGGTCACCGCGTGGTTGCATCCGGTCCCGCCCTCGGCCACCGCCAGCCAGTACCAGCCGTCCCGGCGGTAGAGATGGGGCCCTTCGGTGCAGCCGAGGGCGGTGCCGGCGAAGATCATCCGCGGCTCACCGATCAGCCGGCCGGCGGCCCGGTCGAACTCCTGGAGCAGGATCCCGTTGAAGCGGTTCCGGCCCGGCCGGTGGTCCCAGCGCATGCACACCATCCAGGTCCGTCCGTCGTCGTCGTGGAAGAAGGACGGATCGAAGCCAGGGCTCGACAGGTACGCGGGGGCGCTCCACGGACCCTCGATGCGCTCCGCGGTGACCACGTAGTTGTGGGTGTCCTTGAAGGCACCGGTCAGGTGCTTCACGTCGGTGTAGACCAGCCAGAAACGGCCATGGGCATGGCTCAGGCACGGCGCCCAGATCCCGCCCGAGTCCGGATTCCCGCGCAGGTCGAGCTGGCTGGTCGCCGCCAGGGGGCGGGCGGCCAGCCGCCAATGGACCAGATCCCGGCTGTGATGGATGCGCACTCCGGGCCACCACTCGAAGGTCGATGTGGCGAGGTAGTAGTCGTCCCCCACCCGGCACAGGGACGGATCAGGGTGGAAGCCGGGCAGGATCGGATTGCGGGCGGTGGGCATGGCCCGGATCTATGGGCTCCGCCCCGTCCGGCCATGTCCGCCCGGCCCGGTCCGCCGGCCGTGGCGGTCACGGGCGGATTGACGAAACCGAATCGTCCGGATATCCTGATGCATGGATTCCCGTCAGCCATCTGCCATCGCCGGGCTTCGGGTCCTGGTCGCCGAGGACAATCTGGTCAACCAGAAGATCCTCGCCCTGACCCTGGGCCGGTTCGGCTGCATCGTCACCCTGGCGGCCAATGGCCAGGAAGCGGTCGCCGCGGTCGAGCAGAAGCCGTTCGACATCATCCTGATGGACCTGATGATGCCGGTCATGGATGGCTACCAGGCGATCCGGCACTTGCGGTCCGGGGGATGCCCCCTGCCGATCCTGGTCGTCAGCGCCAACGCGTTTCCCAGCGATCGGGCGGCGGCCCTGGCGGTGGGGGCCTCGGGATTCCTGACCAAGCCGGCATCAGGCGACCACCTGCGGGCCGAGATTGAACGGCTGGTGGGGGCGAGCCAGGCCGCTGTCGCGGCCGCCACCT
>CAMCAC010000105.1 GCA_945872305.1 Candidatus Kuenenia stuttgartensis
GCCCTGACCTTCTGGGGCGCCAACCGCTCGGCGCCCGAGGTGGTCAAGCACCTGCACGGCACCCCGCTGACCATGGGCATCCCCCTGGCCATCCTCGGCACCGGCAGCCTGGTCATCGGCTACCTGTGGTTCTCCTTCGCCTTCGCCGGGCGCGCCGACATCGGCGCCCAGCATCTGCCGCAATGGCTGGCGCCGGTCATCGGCCCCGCCCAGGAAGCCATCGCCGCCCGTCACGGCGCCGGCGAGCACCACGCCCCGCACTGGGTCACATGGGCCGCCACCGCCTCGGCCATCGTCGGCGCCGCCCTCGCCTTCTGGCTCTTCACCAAGGGCCCGAAGCGCATGCCCGCCGCTGGTGAGAGCGCCGATCCGACCGGCTTCGGCGCCTGGTGGACCTGGATCTTCGACCGGGTGTACGGCTGGACCGTGCTGCCCCTGACCCTGGCCCTCGGCTGGATCATCCAGGTGGCCGAGTGGATCGGCCAGGCGATCACCAACCACGGTGTCGGTTGGGTGGTCGGGGCGGTCGGCCGCCAGACCGCGACCCTGCAGCGGGCCCGCCTGCGCTCCAACCTGATCCTCACCGTGGCCGGCGCGGTCGTCGTGCTCGCCCTGCTCCTGTTCTCGGGGTCCCGCTGACATGCTCCTGCTGACCCTCCTCGCCGCCCCGGTCCTGGCCGCGGTTCTGACCGCCTTCGCCGGTCCCGACTCCGCCGCCCAGCGCCGCCTCGGCCTGCTCCTGTCCTTCGCCATCGCCGGTCTGGGCACCGCCCTGCTGTGGGGCCAGCCGGCCGCCGTGGACATCCCGTGGTTCACCGTGTGGGGCTCCGGCGCCACCATCCACCTGTCCCTGGCCTCGGATGGCCTGAGCGCGTGGCTGGTCCAGCTGGTGACCTGGCTCACGCCGTTCGCCATCCTCGGCGCCACCGGCGCGGTGCGCGAGCGGATGCGGGTGTTCACCACCGCGGTGCTCGCCATGGAGGCGCTGATGATCGGCGCCCTCCTCGCCCGCGACCTGGCGGTCTTCTACATCTGCTACGAGGGCATGCTGGTCCCGATGCTCGTCCTGATCAGCGTGTTCGGCGGGGTCGAGCGCAAGGCCGCGGCCATGCGCTTCTTCCTCTACACCATGCTCGGCTCGGTGTTCCTGCTCGTCGCCATCTGGTGGCTGGCCGCCCGCCTGGAGACCTTCGACATGGCGCGCATCGCGGCCGGGGTCGCCACCCTGTCGGACGGTGAGCGCGGCTGGCTGTTCTGGGCCTTCGTCCTCGCCTTCGCGGTCAAGGTGCCGCTCATCCCCCTGCACGGCTGGCAGGCATCGACCTACGCCGAGACCCCCGGCGCCGCGGTGGCGCTGCTCGCCGGCGCCATGGCCAAGGTCGGCGTGTACGGCCTGATCCGGCTTGTCCTGCCCATCTTCCCCGAGGAGTGCGCGGCGTGGGCCTGGCTGTTCATCGGCCTGGGCGTGGCCGCCACCGTGGGCGGCGCCCTGGTCGCCATCGTCCAGGACGACGCGAAGCGGATGATCGCCTACTCGTCCCTGTCCCACCTCGGCCTCGTGGTCGCCGGCATCTTCACCTTCGAGACCGCCGCCCTCCAGGGCGCCGCGGTGCAGATGGTCGCCCACGGCCTGTCGGTGGCGGCGCTGTTCCTGCTCATCGGCTTCCTCGAAGCGCGCACCCGGATGTACGGGCTCGACGACTTCGGCGGGCTCGCCGAGCGCACGCCGCGCTTGGCGGTGCTGTTCGTGGTCGCCGCCCTGGCGGCCGCCGGACTGCCCGGCACGGCCAACTTCATCGGCGAGTTCCTCCTCCTCCTCGGCCTGTACCAGGACCAGGGCCTCGTGGTCGCGGCGGTGGCCGGGCTGTCCGTGGTCCTGACCGTGGTCTACCTGCTCATCCTGATCCAGCGCTGGTTCTTCGGCGAGCGCACCCCGGCCGCCGGCGACACGATCACCGACCTGCGGCCGTCCGAGGTCCTGGCGGTGGCCCCTCTCCTCGCCGCGGCCTTCGTGCTCGGCTGCTGGGCGACTCCGATCACCAGCACCGCCGGGGCGGCCGCCGATGCGGCGGCCCGTCCTGCCCAGCTCGCCAGCGCCGCCGCGACCCCCGCGGCGGAGCCGGCCCAGCCCGCGACCACCCACCCCGTGACGGCGCCCTGACATGTCCGCGTTCGCCCTCCTCGCCCCCGCCGGCATCACCGTCGCCGGCGCCCTGCTCTGCCTCGGTGCCGAGCCCTTCCTCGGTCCGGAGCGCAAGCACCGGGTGCTGCCGTGGACCGCAGCCTTTGCCCTGCTCGCCGCCATCGCCGCGGTCGCCCTGGCGCCCCTGGCCGGCGACCACCTGCATCTGGCCGGGCTGTACGCCCTGGATCCGGTGCGCTTCTGGCTGGTGGGCGCCGTGCTCGCCGCCGGCGCGGTCGGCGTGGCCGGCATCCAGCAGAGCCTGTCCCGGGACCGGTTCCCGGGTGGCGAGCCCTACGCCCTGGCCCTGTTCGCGGTGGCCGGCGCGGTGCTGATGGTCCAGGCCTGCGACGCCCTCGCCCTGTTCGTCGGCCTGGAGATCACCTCCCTGGCGGTGTACGCGCTGGTCGGTCTGCGTCGCCACCGGAGCGAGTCGAACGAAGCGCTGTTCAAATACTTCGTCATGGGAGCGGTGTTCTCGGCGATCTTCCTCTACGGCACCGCCCTGGTCTACGGTGCCACCGGTTCGACCCGCTTCGGCCAGGTCGCCCTGGACGGGCGCGACCAGCTCTGGCTCCTCGGCCATGGCCTGATGGTCATCGCCCTCCTCTTCAAGGTCGGCGCGGTGCCCTTCCACACCTGGGCCCCGGACGCCTACACCGGCGCCCCGGTGGCGGTCACCGGTCTGATGGGCGCCATCGTCAAGGTCGGCGGCTTCACCGCCCTCGGCGCCCTGTGGCTGAACATGGCCTCGGCCCTGTCCGGCCAGCCGGCGACCGCCCTGTCCCTGGCCACCACCCTGGTGCCGAGCGAGTCCGCGCGCGGCGTGCTCCTGCCGTTCTCCCTGGTGTTCGTGCTCCTGGCGGTGCTCTCCATCGCCATCGGCAACCTGAGCGCCCTCAAGCAGACCAGCGTGCGCCGCATCGTCGCCTTCTCGTCGGTGGCCCACGCCGGCTTCATGCTCTTCATCTTCGTGCTGCCCGCCACCGGCCAGGGTTTCGGCCTGCAGCCCCTGTGGCTGTATCTGGTGGCCTATGCCCTGGCCACCGCCACGACCCTCACCGCGGTCGCCGGCCTGAGCGGCGGCGACGACGCCCACGACGACATCGACAGCCTGGCGGGCCAGGGCCGTCTGCAGCCGCTCCACGGCCTGTGCCTGACCATCTCCCTGGCGGCCACCGCCGGCATCCCGCCGACCCTCGGTTTCCTCGGCAAGTTCGCGGTGCTCGCCAACCTGGTGGCCGCCGGCCCCCTGTGGTGGGCCTGGGCTGCGGTGGCCATGGTCCTGGCGGTGGTCGGCGCAATCTACTACCTGCGCCTGATCGTGGCCCTGTGGGTGGCGGAGCCCAAGCGCCCGGCCCTGGCCGGCGACGGCCTGCTCGCGACCTGGGCGATCGTCCTCGCGGCGGTGGCGCTGATCGTGCTCATCGCCGTGCCCAACCTGATCGCCCCGACCGCGTGAACCCGACGGCCCACCGCCTGCGGATCCGGGTCCGCTATGCGGAGACGGACCAGATGGGCGTGGCCCACCACGCGGCCTGGGTGCCGTGGTTCGAGGCCGCCCGGGTCGAGTGGCTGCGCGCCCGCGGCCGCTCGTACCGGCAGATGGAATCCGACGGCCTGTTCCTGCCGGTGGTGGAGTTGTCCGTGCGTTATCGCCGGCCGGCCCGCTTTGACGATGAACTCGATCTCGACACCACCGCGGACGTCCGCCCCCCGAGCCGGCTGGTGATGACCACCACCGTGCGGCGGGGCGATGAGATCCTCGGTGAAGGTGTGGTCACCCTCGCCTGCGTCGGCAGTGGCGGAAGACCGGTGCGCCTGCCGACGGATCTGGTGCTCACCGCCGGCTGAGCGGTCCTTTGCGGACCGGGTTTTGTTCAGCGACGACGGCGAAGCCCCAGAAGCAGGGCGCCGATGCCCAGCGCTCCAGCGATCGATCCGAGACCGCAGCCACCCCCGCCGCCACCACCACCGCCGCCGGTGGGTGGGGTGCTCCCGCCGGAGGAAACCGCTTCGACGGACACCGCTCCGGTGGTGGTCAACGCCCCGTCGCTGATCGCGACCTGGAACCGGTAGGTACCGACCCGATACATGGTCACGGTGGTCGTGGCCGCGGTGGCAGCGGTCATGGAGACGGTGGCCCCGCTCGGACCGCTGAGCATCGACCACTGATAGGACAGGGTGGCAGACGGCAGACCGTCATCGGTGGCGGTGACGCTCAGGACCGTGGATCCTTCGCCAGCCACCAGGGAGATCCCCGCGCTCAGCAGGACGGATGCGAGGAGATGACGCATGCGCCCTAGGTAGCGCGGTTTTCCGCCAACGCACCTGTTCACCCGTGCGGCCAGCCTCACCAGCGCAGCGCGGCCCAGACCGGAGCATCCAGGCGGGGAGCGCCCCCCAGGAAGCCCAGCTCGATCGCGAAGGCGCAGCCGACCACCTCGGCGCCGAGCCGGCGGACCAGGGTCACCGCCGCCGCCGCGGTGCCGCCGGTGGCCAGGACATCGTCCACCACCAGCACCCGGTCGCCGGGGCCCACGCTGTCCTCGTGCAGTTCGATGGCGTCGTTGCCGTATTCCAGGCCGTAGGCTTGGCGAACGGCCTTCCACGGCAGCTTGCCGGGCTTGCGGGCGGGCACGAAGCCGACCCCGAGCGCCAGGGCCACCGGCACCCCGAACAGGAAGCCACGGCTCTCGATGCCCACCACCCGGGTGACGCCGAGCCCCCGGTGGGCGTCGGCGCCGGCGGTGATCAGCCGGTGCATGGCCGGCGGGTCCGCCAGGAGCGGGGTGATGTCCTTGAACATGATCCCCGGCTTGGGGAAGTCCGGCACATCGCGGATCAGGCGCTTGAGGTCGTCCAGGGGCGCGGAGGGCATGGCCCGATCCGAAGCCCGTCCCGTCGGCGGACAACCGGCCGGGCATGGGTTCGCATTGACATATCATATTTATGACTATAGGCTGTGACCATGTCAACAATGCTCGCCGTCCCCGGCGTCCCGGTCGCCAAGGCCGAGTTCAAGGCCAAGGCCCTGGAGTACCTGCGCCAGGTCGAGGCCACCGGCCAGGCCCTGGTCATCACCGACCACGGCCGGCCGGTGGTGCGCATCATCCCGCACCACCCTGATGGCGCGCTCGATGCGGCCCAGGGCGCCTGGGCCCGCCGGGTCGCCGAGGGCGAGGTCCGCTACGACGCGGACGCCGCGGTGGCGCCCCTGCCGGCGGACGCCTGGGGCGATCTGGCGTGAACGCGGTCCTCGACACCTGCGCCCTCATCGACCTGCTGCTTGCGAGCTACCGGCCGCCGGTTCCGGCGCCCTGGGGTGCGTCGGCGATCTCCTGGTGCGAGATCGCCTGGAAGCACCGCCACGGCCAGCTCGCCCTGGGCCCGCACCGGGACCGCTTCTTCGCGGACCTGCGGGCGGTGGGGGTGACGGACATCCCGGTGTCCGCCCGGCTGGCGGTGGCGGCCACGGACCTCGCCTGGGACCACCGGGATCCCGCGGACCGCCTTATCGTCGCCACGGCCGAGGACCTCGCCCTGCCGCTGATCACCCGGGACCGGATCATCCAGGGCTTCTACGGCCGCTGCCGCTGGTAAGCGGGCCTCCCGGGCCCTGTGCGGCGGGGTTGAAGGAATGCCCGCGCCCCTTGGCCCGGTCCGCGAATCCCTTCCGATGCGGAGATGCCCCTGCCGCGCCTCGACCGCCCCGTCATCCAGCTCGCCCTCGACTTCGCCAACGCGGAGCAGGCCCTGCGCGTCGCCGGCGAGGCCCTGCCCGCCGGGATCCCCTGGGTCGAGGCGGGCACGCCGCTGATCAAGGCCGAGGGCCTGGAGGTGGTCCGCCGCCTGCGCGCCGCGTTCCCCCAGGCGGTGGTGGTGGCGGACATGAAGTGCATGGACGCCGGCCGGGTCGAAGTCGAACTCGCCAAGAAGGCCGGCGCCGATGTGGTCACCGTCCTCGCCGCCGCCAGCGACGCGACCATCCGCGACTGCGTCGACGCCGGCCGTCACCACGGCATCGCGGTGTGCGCGGATCTCGTGAACACCGCCGACCCCGCCGCCCGGGCCAAACAGGTCGAGGCCCTGGGCGTGGACCTGGTGTCGGTCCACACGCCCATCGACCTCCAGATGCACGGCCAGGACGCCCTGGCGACCCTGCGCGCGGTGTGCGCCGCGGTGGCGATCCCGGTGAGCTGCGCCGGCGGCCTGAGCGCCGCCACCGTGGGCGCCGCGGTCGCCGCCGGGGCCAAGGTCCTGATCGTCGGCGGCGCCATCGCCAAGGCCCCCGACGCCCGGGCCGAGGCCGCCGCGACCCTGGCCGCCCTGGCCGGGGCGCCGGTGGCCGCCGGCGTGAACAAGCGCGTCGGCCTGGATCAGGTGCGCAGCATCCTGGTCAAGGTCAGCACCCCGAACCTCTCCGACGCCCTGCACCGTGGCGGCGCCGTGCGCGGCTTCATCGACCGCAACCCCGGCACCAAGCTGGTCGGTCCCGCGGTGACCGTGCAGTGCGCCCCCGGGGACTGGTCGAAGCCGGTCCAGGCCATCGACCGCTGCCAGCCCGGCGATGTGCTGGTCATCGACGCCGGCGACGCCTATCCGGCCCTGTGGGGCGGCCTCGCCAGCCGCACCGCCAAGGTCCGCCAGCTCGGCGGCGTGGTCATCCGCGGCGCCTGCCGGGACCTTGCGGAAATCCACGCCCTTGGCCTGCCGGTGTGGTCCACCAAGACCTGCCCCGACGCCGGCGAGCCCCGGGGCCACGGCGTGATCGGCGTGGCGGTCACCGTCGATCCGCACACCGTCCACCCCGGCGACTGGCTGGTTGGCGACGAGGACGGCCTCGTGGTCATCCCCGCCGCCCAGGTGGTCGAGGCCGCCAACCGCGCCGCCGACATCCTGGAACGCGAGACCCGCCTCGCCGCCGAGATCGATGCCGGCCGCTCCCTGGCATCGATCGCCGAACTGCGGAAGTGGGAGATGCGCTGAGCGTGGGTTCCGGGTCACGGGTTTCGGGTTCCGGGATGGCCATCGCATGAGCCGGGCGCCCAGCCGGTTGCCGGCGCATCTTGCCCAACACACCGTCGCGGAGGTCCATGCCCTGGCCGTCCTCCACGGGCGGCGGCCCATCGTGCGCAGGGCCGAGGTCGAGGATGCGCTGTTGACCTTGATGGAGGGGACGGGTCTCCGGCAGGCGGTGGCCGGCCTGGATCCGTCCGACAAGAGGTTGCTGGCCATGATCGCCCACGGCGATGGCCGGTTGCGCCCGAGCCGGCTGCGGCCGATCGGGCTGGGTATGCCGAAGCCCCCCTCCCGGGAATCGTCGTGGATCGCATCGCCACCGCTGACCGCCCTGGACCTGTGGATGGACAAGCGCGGGCTGGTCTCCGGGATGGCGGAGCGTCTGCGCCCGCTGCTGCCGGAACCATGGCCCGAACGGCCGAAGACCCTGCGACCCGGGACCGACCAGCACGTGGTGTCGAAACCCTGGGATCACGATGCCGCCCTGGAGGCCCTGGTCTTGGAGCGGGGACGTTTCCATTTCACCCGCCGGGGCGTCCTGGATGCGCCGTCGCTGAAACGGCTGCGGGGGTCGGCCCGGGGCGGCGACCGGGCCGCTGACGATCTGCGTTGGAGCACCCTCGCGGCCCTGGTGGATCACTGTGAAAACTCCAGTGATGCCCGATCCCTGTTCGATGCGTGGGCCCGGGGGGCCGCGCCCTCGGACTATGCGGGCATCGACCTGCTCGCCGCCGGACCGTACCTGCCGGAGCTGGAGACGGCCCCGTGGCGCAGGGCCATCCGCTCCGGCCTGGAGCTCCTGCCCGTCGGCGCGTGGGTGCCCCTGGCGGACCTGGTGGACTGGATGCGGCAGCAGCCATTGCCGGACCTGATCCCAGCGAGTTGGCACCATGACCTGTGTCTGGGCGTGCGCAGCGGTGAAACCACCCTGGACGATCTGGGGGCCGACGGATTGGACTGGCTGGAGCAGGCCTGGATCGCCTGCGCCATCGGCGGCGCCCTGGCCGCTCTCGGTGCGGTGGAGGTGGCCCTGGGCGGTGGTCCCACACGGCCCAAGGCCCTCGACGGGATCGAGGCCTATCCCACCCGCTACGGCGAGGGCGTTCCGCTTCCCGCGGCCCTGTCCCCAGGCGAGGCGGTCACCGCATTCCGACTGACCCCCACCGGCGCCTGGCTGCTTGGCCGCGGTCCCCGTCCTGCGGCGGCCTCCGCCGGGGCGTGGCGGCTCCAGGGCGACGGCACCATGGTCAGCCTGGGTGAGCGGCCCATGGGGCCCCTGCACACCTTCGCCAACCGGGTCGGCACGGTGCTCGACGAGCGCTCCTGGCGCTTGGAGCGCAGCCTGATGATCACGGCGTTGGCGGATGGCCTGGGTGCCGACGAGCTCCGCACGCGGCTGCGTGAACTGGCCGGCGGCGAGCCGCCAGCAACGGTGACGGCCCTGGTCGAGGACGCCGTGCGCCGTCACGGAGCCGTGGTCCTGGGTCCGCTGCTGCGGGTGCTGGAGGTGGCGGATCCCCTGGCCTACGACCAGCTCCGCCACGACCGCGCCACCCGGAATCTGGTCAGCGACCTCGGTCCCGGCCGGATCGGCGTCGATCCCGAGCAGCTCGGCACCCTACGCACGGCGGCGCGCAAGCTCGGTTGGCGGATCCCATGAGCGGACCGCTCATCGTGCAGAGCGACCGCACGGTCCTGGCCGAGGTCGACCATCCGCTCTTCAACGCGGTCCGGCCGCAGCTCGCCCGCTTCGCGGAGCTGGTAAAGATGCCGGAGCATGTCCACAGCTACCGGCTGACCCCGCTCTCGCTGTGGAACGCCCGGGCCACCGGGATGACCGCCGCCGACATGGCCGGCGTGCTCACCACCGAGGCCAAGTTCCCGCCCCCGGCGACAGTGCTCGCCTGGCTCGCGGCGACCGCGGCCCGCTTCGGCAGCCTGGAATTGCGCACCGCCCCGGGCGGGGGACTGCTGCTGGTCTGCCACCGGCCGGCCCTGGCGGATGAGCTGGCGGCCCAGGACCGGCTGGGGTCCTGCCTGGGGGCGCGGCTGTCGCCGACCTCGTTCCTGGTCGCACCGGATGACCGCGGGCGGCTCAAGGTCGCCCTGACGGATCTCGGTCATCCGGTGGACGACATCGCCGGCTACACACCGGGCGAACCGCTGGCGATCCCGTTGCGGGCCATCACCGCCGGCGGGCAGCCCTTCGCCCTGCGCGACTACCAGCGGGCGGCGGTAGATGCATTCCACCAGCATGGGGATGTCCGTGGCGGCAGCGGCGTGCTGGTGCTGCCCTGCGGCGCCGGCAAGACGATCATCGGCCTGGCGGCGATGGCGGCGGTGGGAGCCGCGACCCTGGTCCTGTGCACCGGGGTCACTGCGGCCCGCCAGTGGATCCGCGAGATCCTCGACAAGACCGGCCTGTCCCCCGAGCAGGTGGGCGAATACGACGGCACCCACAAGGACCTGCGCCCAGTGACCGTCGCCACTTACCAGGTCCTGACCCACCGCGACCGGGCCGCCGGTGGCATGCCGCACCTGGATCTGCTTGGTCGCCGTGATTGGGGCCTGGTGGTCTACGACGAGGTCCACCTGCTGCCGGCGCCGGTGTTCCAGGCCACCGCCGGGATCCAGGCCCGCCGCCGGCTGGGCCTGACCGCGACCCTGGTGCGCGAGGACGGCCAGGAGCGGGCGGTGTTCGCCCTCATCGGTCCCAAGAAGGCCGAGGTCCCCTGGAAGGCGCTGGAAGCCACCGGCTGGATCGCCACCGCGGTCTGCACCGAGGTCCGTCTGCCGCTGCCCGCGGACCTGCGCATTCCGTACCTGTCCGCGGAACGCCGCGACCAGCACCGGCTGGCGGC
>CAMCAC010000106.1 GCA_945872305.1 Candidatus Kuenenia stuttgartensis
CGTGCGGCCTTCGGGCCGCTTGGCCGCGACGCGCGGCCGTTCCGCCCTCTACCGGCTGTGGACCCTGGTGAAGGTCGAGCGGCGGCTGATCTGGCTCGGCCTGTTCTTCCAGTTCTGGCAGGTGGTCACCTTCATCCCGTTCACCGCCGGGATCGAGTACCTGATCGACATCGTCATCAAGCCGACCCCGGAGTGGGAGGGCGTGCTGACCGTCAGCGAACGCGGCTGGTGGCTGCTCGCCTATGTCGGGGCCAACCTGCTCCTCTGGCCGCTGCATGGCTATGTGACCGTGCGTGCCTTCGCCCACATGCAGATGCTCATCCGCACCTCGGTGGCGCGCATGCGGCGGATGGTCGTGGACCAGCTCCAGGGCCTCAATCTCGGCTTCTACACCGCCCGCGGGACCGGCGCCCTGTCCAACCAGGTGACCGTGGACCTCAACAAGGTCGAGGGCTTCCTCCAGCACACCGCCAACAACTTCTTCGTGGCGTTCAGCGTCGGTCTGGTCACGACCGTCTACCTGCTGATCAAGAACCCCGTCCTCGCCCTGCTCGCTCTCACCGTGGTGCCGGTCCAGCTCCTGGTCATCCGCTTCTTCGCCAAGCGCCTGCAGATGCTCAACCGCCGGGTGCAGAAGAGCGGCGAGATCTTCGCAGCCCAGATCGTCGAATTCGTGTCCGGCCAGCGCCTGACGCGCTCCCTCGGCAACGAGGAACTGGCGGCGCAACGGCTCGGGTCGTCGATCGACGAGATGAAGACCGCCGGCCTTGAGGCGTCGATCACCGCCCGCTGGATGGCGATGTGGCTGCAGATGAGCTGGCAGTTCATGCCCACCGTCCTGTGGTGCGTGGGCGGCTGGTGGCTGATCGGCGGCGACGCCTCCCTGTCCATCGGCGAACTGATGGCCTTCGTCGGGCTCTACGGCTTCGTCCAGGCGATGTTCCAGGCCTTCATCGGCACCTACGAGCAATGGCTGCCGGCGCGGCCGGGGATGGAATCGCTGCTCGGCATCCTCGACTCGAAGGAGATGGAGGACTACGTCCACCCGCAGAAGCAGCTCGACATCCGCGGCGACATCCGGCTCGACGGCGTGACCTTCTCGTATCCGGCATCGGGCAAGCCGGTGCTGGAACGGATCGACGTCCACATCCCCTCGGGCCAGCGGGTCGGCCTGGTCGGCGAGACCGGGGCGGGCAAGAGCACCTTCCTCGACCTGGTGCTGGCCTTCCACCGGCCGACGAGCGGCGAGATCCTGTGGGACGGGCACCCCTTGTCGGTGGTCGGCCGCCGCCAGTTGCGCCGGACCATGGCGATCATGGGCCAGGACGCATTCCTGTGGAACACCACGATCCGGGAGAACATCCGCTACGGCCGCCCGTCGGCGACCGACGCCGAGGTCGAGGAGGCCGCCCGCCGGGCGCAGGCCCATGACTTCATCAGCGCCCAAGAGGACGGCTACAACACGCCGTGCGGCGAGCGCGGGGCGCGCCTGTCCGGCGGCCAGCGCCAGCGCATCGCCCTCGCCCGGCTGTTCCTGCGTGATCCGCGCATCGTCGTCCTTGACGAGCCGACCAGCGCCCTCGATCTGGAGACCGAGGCCCGCCTGCAGGAGGATCTCGACCGGCTGTGTGCCGGCCGGACCACCTTCATCGTCGCCCACCGGCTGAGCACCCTGCGGGCGGTGGACCGCATCCTGGTCTTCAGCGAGGGCCGCATCGTCGAGGACGGCACCCCGGCGGAGCTCCTGGCCCGGCCGGAGAGCCGGTTCCGCCGCCTGCACGACCTCCAGTGGCGCCCCCTGGGTGGCGCCGCCGACGGGGACCGCTAGGCATTCCCCATGCGCGACTGGTTGCGTCTGATCCGGGCCTCGGGGCTGGCGACCATCCTCGCCGACGCCCTCGCCGCGGTGGTCGTGTGCGCCGCCTGGGCCCAGGCCCAGCCGGATGTGCTGTGGGCCGCGGCCCGGGTCTGGCACGGGGCGGTCCCGGCGGCGTGGATCGTCGCCGCCGGCCTGCTGTGCTACATCACCGGCATGGTGTGGAACGACATCGCCGATGTGGAGCGGGACCGGGTGATCGAACCCCGCCGGCCCCTGCCCAGCGGCCGCGTCCCGGTCGCGGCGGCGGTGGTGATCGGCATCATCGCCCCGGTGGCCGCCCTGGCCTGTGCCGCCCAGGTGCGCCACGGTTTCGGCGCCGCCGGCACGGTCCTCGCCCTCGCCCTCCTCTATAATCTGGGCGCCAAGCAGGTCCCCTGGCTCGGCTCCCTGGTCATGGGCCTGACCCGCTCCGCCCATGCCCTGATGGCGCTGCTGATCCTCGGGCCCGACCTGTTCGCCATGTCGGTCGCGGGCCATGGCGGCGGGCTGATCTACCCCCTGCTCGTCGGCATCTACACGGTCGGCTTGACCCTGGTCTCGGAACTCCATCACCGGCCCGGCCGGCGGATCGAGGCGGTGACCGGGGCGGGCCTGATGCTCCTGGCGGTGCTCCTGGCGACGGCGCTGGTGGTCGCCATCGGCTGGCCCCGGGCCCTGCTCACCGCCGGCGGCTGGCGGCCGGTCCTCGCGGTGGCCGGATTGGCGGCCCTGGGTGCGGCCCTGTGGCTGTTCGCCCGGCAGGTGATGCCGGTGGTGTGGGCCGCCCTGCGCGACAGCGAACGGGCCGGCTTCGGCGCCGCCATCGCCGCCGGGCTCGGCGGCCTCCTCCTCCTCGCCGCGGTCGCTGCGGGGGCGGCCCACCCCCTGGCGGGGCTGCCGGTGCTGGTGCTCTTCCCGATCTTCCGCTGGGCTGCCCGCCGGATCCGGATGGACTGATGGACCCCCTCGCCCCTTGGCCTGACCACGCCACCGTCCGCCTGGTGCCCGCCACGCCCGCGCTGGATGCGGAAACCGGCGCCGCCCTGGTGGCGGCGATCGGCAAACTGTTCACCCAGTTCGTGCACGAGGACCGCTGCCGGGCCGGCGGTGCGGTGGTCCTCGCGGATGGGGCGGCCCTGGCCATCGTCTGGGATGGACCCGCCCTCTCCGGATGCAGCCACGACAAGCTGAACGGGATCCTGGCCCACCACGAGCGGGATGGACGGCGGATGCTGACCGCGCCACCCATCGTGCTCCTGGATCCGCCGCGGTCCCTGGACCGGGCCGGGCTGCGGGCGGCGGTGGCCGCCGGTACCGCCGGACCCGGGACCCCGATGCTCGACCTGACGGTGACTACCGTGGGGGCTTGGCGCAGCGGTGGACGGACCACCCTCGGGGCGCATCCCCTGGGGCGGATCGTCCTTCGGCACGCCGCTGGCTGACCATCGTCCATGGCCGAACCCCCGTCGGGAAGCGCGACGCCCAGCGTCGGCGATCTCGTCGCCGCCGTGACCCGGTCGGCGGAAGCCGCCGCCGAGGCGGACCGCCGCCGTCCGCCCACCGGTGCGATGACCTTTCCACGGCCCCCGACGGTGCTCCAGGCCCTCATGGGCCTGGTCATCCTGCTCATGCTCGCGGTGGCGGGCACCGTCGCCGGGGTCGGTTGGGTCCTTCAGGACAAAGTGGTCCACGAGACCGCCCGGGAGGTCGGTCCACAGCCGCCACCCCCGCCGTTCGCCGCCGATCTGCTGATCGATGACCAGACCTGGGCCAAGCTGGTGGCCGACCATCCCCGTCGCACCGCCGAGATCCTGGCGGATCGGGCCCGGGCCCTGGTGGATGCCCACCGGGCCGAGGATGCCCTCGCCACCCTGGCCATGCTCGAAGCCCGTGGCCCATTGCCGGCCCGGGCAGCCTTTGACCGGACCCTTGCCCTGGCCGCCCTGGAGCGGAACGCGGAAGCCCTGCTGACCGCCCGGTCCGTGGATGGGGCGCGGCTCGATCCCGCCGAGCGGGCCCGGCTGGCGGCCCTGGTCGAGCGGCTGGTGCTAGGCCGTCCCGGGCAGGCCGGGCACGAACAGCACCTCCCAGCCGTCCTCGATCTCCCAGCCGGCGGGACCGCGGCGCATCCGGCGCAACCGCTGGACGCCGGCGGCGGGTCCCACGGGGGCCACGACGACGCCACCGGGAGCCACCCGGTCGAGCACCACTGAGGGCAGCGCGGCGATCTGGCAGGCCGCATGGATGCGATCGAACGGGCCGTCCGCCCCGTCTCCGCCGAGACCGTCACCATGGACGATCCGGACGCCGGGGGCATGGATCGCGCAGGCCGCCGTCGCGCGGTCCGCCAGGTCCGCGATCCGCTCCACCGCGATCACCTGGCCCGGGGCCACGACCCGGGCGATGACCGCCGCCGCGTAGCCGCACCCGGCACCGATGTCGAGGACCCGCAGGCCCGCCCGGAGATCCAGCAGGTCGAGCATATGGGCGACGACCCGGGGCTGGCTGATGGTCTGCCCGGCCCAGATGGGCAGGGCCGCATCATCATAGGCCCGGTCCGCCACATCCGCGGGCACAAAGACATGGCGGGGCAGCGCGGCCATGGCGGCTCGCACGGTGGGATCGCCGGCCGGCAACGCGCGCACCATGCGCTCGCGCCGCCGGCGGTCGGCGGGGGTGTCGGGCCGGTGCTCCGGCGCCGGGCTGCTCACCGGGCGCGGTTGACCCGGGCGTGGACGTGCTCGACCACGTCCTTGATCGTCTCAAGGCCCTCGTCACCGGGCAGCTTGTCGTCGAAGGACACCCCGAAGGCGTCTTCGAGATCCATGCCGACCTCGTGCAGGTCGAGGGGATTGTCGGTCAGACCCTGGTGCTCGACCTCGCCGGCATCGGTCTTGGTCGTGCGGATCCGGGTGCCGTCGTAGTCGTGGCCGCCCTCGTCGCCGTTGGCCGGGATCGGGGGCAGGCTGTACAGTTTATGGGCGAGGATCTCGATGACCTCGGCCCGGATGCGAGCGCGGTCCATCAGCCCTCCCAGCGTTTGAAGACGAGGCTGGCGTTGTGTCCGCCGAAACCCAGGTTGTTCGACAGGGCGTACTGGACCTGGACCCGACGGGCCTGGTTCGGCACGTAGTCCAGATCGCACTCCGGATCCGGCGTCGTGTAGTTGATGGTCGGCGGCAGCACCCCGTCGCGCAGGGCGAGGATCGCAGCCACCGCCTCGATGGCGCCGGCGGCACCGAGGGTGTGGCCGGTCATGCTCTTGGTGCTCGACACCGCGAGCTTGCCGACGTGGGCCCCGAACACCTGATGGATGACCTTGGTCTCGGTCATGTCATTGTAGTGGGTGCTGGTGCCGTGGGCGTTGATGTAGCCGATGGCGGACGGATCGATGCCCGCCTCGCGGATCGCCATCTGCATGCAGGCGGTGCCGGCGGCGCCGGTGGGATCCGGCTGGGTCTCGTGGAACGCGTCGCCGGTGGTGCCGTAGCCGCACAGTTCGGCGTAGATCACCGCGCCGCGACGGCGGGCGGTCTCGAGTTCCTCGAGGACGAGGATGCCGGCCCCTTCGCCGATGACGAAACCGTCGCGGTCCTTGTCGAACGGACGGCTCGCCGTGGCGGGGCTGTCGTTGCGCCGGCTGAGGGCGCCGATCGAGTTGAAGCCGCTGATGCCGAGGGCCGTGATCGGCGCCTCGGCGCCACCGGTGATGGCGGCGTCGCAGTGGCCGAACTTGATGTGGTGGAACGCCGCGCCGATGCAGTTGCTGCCGGTGGCGCAGGCGGTGGTGATCGCGTAGTTCGGGCCCCGGGCCCCGGCCAGGATCGAGATGTCGCCGGCGGCGGAGTCGACGATCATCTTCGGCACGAGCATCGGGCTGACCCGGGAGGGACCGCGCTGCATGAGCGTGGTGTGCTCCTCCTCGATGGTCTGCAGGCCGCCGATGCCGGAGCCGACGATGGTCGCCACCCGGAACGGATCCGCCCAGGACTTGGGCGGGATGCCGGACGAGGCCAGGGCTTCGACGGCGGCCTTGAGGGCGAGGAGCTGGTAGCGGTCCTTGCGCCGGGCCTGCTTGCGGTCGCCGCCCGCGAGGGCGAGGTTGTCCAGGGGCACGGCCCCGGCGAACTTCGTCTCGAAGTGGGTGGTATCGATGGTGGTGATGGGGGCGATGCCGTGTCGGCCCGAGATCAGGGCATCCCAGTAGGATGCCACGTCGGTGCCGTTGCAGGCGAGGACCCCCATCCCAGTGACGACGACGCGGCGTGCGCTCATGCGGGAAGGTCCGGTGCGGAAGGGTGCAGGGGGCGGCCGGTCGCCGCCCCCCGGAAGATCACTTGGCGGCGACCTTGCTCTCGATGTAGCCGACGAGCTCGCCGATGGTCTTCAGCTCCTTGTCCTCTTCGAGCTTGACGCCGAAGGCGTCCTCGAGGTCCATCATGACCTCGGCGATGTCGAGGCTGTCGGCGCCCAGGTCGGTGATGATGTTCGACGCATCGGTGATCGTCGCCTTGTCCTTGGACAGGCGGTCGGCGATGATGTCAATGACCTTGGTGCGGATCTCGCTCACGGGACGTCCTCGTGTCGTGGCCCGGGGGGGGCCGGTGGAAGGCGGCAGCGTGCGATGGGATCGCCGGGGTCAAGGCGGTCAGTGGGGGGCGACCGCCACGGGTGCGGCGGTGGCCGAGGGCGCCGCCGGCACCGGCTCCTGCCAGCGGTAGGAGCCGTCGGCCCGAGGGTCCCAGTACCACTGGCCATGACGGATGCGGTCCCAGCCGAGCCAGCCGGCCAGGGCGAGGATCGCCGCCAGCACCAGCCAGAGCTTCCAGTGGCTGCGCTTGTCCGCGTAGGGGTCGGACAGGCTGCGCACCGACCCGGCAGGGAGCACGGCGAGTTCGGTGAGTTTGGCCCCGAACGGGATGTTGATGCGGACCCGGCCGTTCACCGCCCAGCCGTTGGCGTCCAGGATCGGCCCCAGGTTGCGGATGCGCAATTTGAGGGCGGCGATGACCATCGAGGGGCCCGAGATGCCCAGCAGGATGCCAAGGGCGCCAAGGGGCATCCACCAGCCGAGGTTGACGAATCCGGTGATCGCCCCGCCGATGATCGTGCCGATGGCGCCGATACCGACACCCAGGGCGGCGACGGTGCCGACCTCGAACTTGGGCTTGGGCGGCGGCTTGCCGGTCTCGGCGGCGGTGACCGCGGTGGTCGCTGCGCCCTGGAGCTTGGCGTGGGACGCATCGTCGGCACCGGAAGCGCGCTTGGCGATCATCTCTTCGACGAAACGGATCAGCTTCTTGTAGGGCGACCAGAACGCCTGGCGGACGCTGATCGGGCTTTCGACCACCTTGGTGATGGTGGCGTCCCAGTCCTGGCCCTTGCGGTCGTAGAACACGCCGTTGCGGCCGACCATCAGGTTGTCGGAGTCGCCGTTGGTGATCGCGACACAGATGGTCATCTTGTCGGCGCTGCCCCGACGGGTGCAGTCGCAATAGGCGAGATAGGTCTTGGCCAGCCCGGCCAGGGCCGCGTGCTTGCCGGCGTCATCCACCCGCACGCACAGTTCGCAGGCCCGGCTGTCGATGTACAGGGTGCCGGCCTGGAAGACCGCGAGGCGGTCCGGCGAATAGAAGTCGGCGAAATTGACGAAGTTGTGCAGCAGCCGGAACAGGTCGCGGTTGAGCCGGACCAGTTTTTCCAACGGCTCCAGGGCGGCGAACTCCGGGGCCACCGCCTTGTCCGCCTCGATGAGGGCGGTGAGCCCGTCCCGTCCG
The DNA here is from genome assembly GCA_945872305.1 of Candidatus Kuenenia stuttgartensis. Lineage (GTDB taxonomy): Bacteria > Planctomycetota > UBA11346 > UBA11346 > UBA11346 > CAMCAC01. The sequence continues at coordinate 7,636 of CAMCAC010000106.1, forward strand.
GGACCGGCGAGGATCTCGCGCACCCGGGCAAGGCCCAGGCCCTCGACCCGGGCGCCGGCCTTGGCCCCCTGCCACGCACGGTGCGGCTCGAGACGGCCGCGGATGGCGGACCATTCGCCGGAGCTCAGGGCCGACCGCGCGCCGACCAGCGGCTCGACCGCGGCGTGGACAAAGGCGGCGATCGCATCGGTCCAGGCGGGATTGATGCCGGAATCCAGGGGCAGGGGCCGGTCGGCGCCGATCAGCGCCAGGGGGAAGGCACGGATCTCGTCCGCCTCGACGGTCAGGTCGTGGGCGGCCATGGCGAGGAAGTCCTCCTCGCGCCGGTTCAGGGCGGCCTCGGCCCGGGCATCGTAGGCGGCGAGCCGGCAACGGGCGAAGTAGTCCTCGACCTTGGCCTTCACCGCGGCCATGGCGGCGGCGGCGGCGGGGGTGGCATCGCCGAGGGGGAACAGGTCCGGCTCGGTCTCCGCCCGGCCGGCCCAGGCGGCGAACGCCTCGGCCTCGGTCCAGAAGGCGGCCAGCAGCTCCGCCGAGACCCCCTGCTGACCGTTGCGGTCGAGGGCGCCGCCGGTGGTGGCGATGATGTCCAGCGCCACCTGGCGGACCACCGGATCGGCGACCGACTCCGCGGGCACGATCCCATCGCCGTTGAACTCCGTCTGGGTCAGATTGCCGGCCGCCGCCACGATGTCGGCCAGGGACACCCGGTCCGCACCGGCCCGGCCGGCCTTCTCCAGGACCCGGGCGACGCAGGCGCGCAGGGCCCGGCCCTCGTCGTCGCCATCGCGGATCGCCGCCACCGCCAGGGACTCCTCGCCGGCGAGGACCAGTCCCAGGTCGGTCAGGCGGGCGTCGGCCCAGGCCACCGCGTCGAGCAGCTCGTTGACCCGCACCCGGCCGTCGCCGTCCTTGTCGATCAGGGCCAGGGTCCGCTCGTCGAACTCCAGGCCCTTCACCGGACAGGACAGGGCCGCCCACAGCTTCTGGTCGAGGTGCTTGAGGTGGCGCAGGTCCTCGGAGGAGCGCAGGGCGACCTGGTCGAAGCCGCCGGAGCGGAAGAAGGTCCAGGAGTGGGGCATGGGATCCTCAGGCGGAGAGGCCGGTGGCGGCGCGGGCGGCGGCGACGGTCTGACTGATCACGGCGCGGGCGCGCTGGGCGCCGTCCCGCAGGCAGGCATCCACCGCGCCGGGGTCGGCCATGAGCTCGGCGCGGCGACGGCGGGACTCGGCGAACACGTCGAGCAGGATCTCGAAGAGGGCCTGCTTGGCGTGACCGTAGCCGAAACCGCCGGCGGGAGGTTCGCGGTATTTCCGTTCCAGGTCGATGATGCGCGGATCATCAGCGCCGGCGACGCCCTTGGCGATGCGGAACACCGGGCAGGTGGCCGGGTCCTTCGCATCATCCATGCCCTTCGAGTCGGTCTTGATGCCCATGACGCGCTTGCGCAGGGCCTTCTCGTCCTGGAACGGGTCGATGGTGTTGCCGTAGCTCTTCGACATCTTCTCACCATCCACGCCGGGCAGGACCTCGGCGGTGGCGGACAGGCGGTAGGCGGGCTGGCGGAAGACCTCGCAGGAGAAGGCATGGTTGAACATGCCGGCGAGGTCGCGGGTGATCTCGATGTGCTGGACCTGGTCGCGGCCGACGGGAACGATGTCGGCCTGGGGCCCGAGGATGTCCGCCGCCTGGAGGATCGGATAGCAGTACAGCCCGATGTTCGCGGACAGGCCCTTGTTGAGCTTGTCCTTGTAGCTCACCGCCTTGTCCATGAGGTGGTTCGGGCAGACGCAGGACAGCAGCCAGTGCAGCTCGGTCACCTCGGGCACATCGTGCTGGAGGTAGATCGTGGTCCGGGCCGGATCGAGGCCGAAGGCGAGGTAGTCCGTGACCACCTGCCGGCAGTTGTCGCGCAGCACCGCCGGATCGCGCAGGGTGGTCAGGGCATGGTAGCTGGCGACGAAGACGAAGACCTCGTTGCCGGGCTGCTGGAGTTCGACGAACTGGCGGATCGCGCCGGCCCAGTTGCCGAGATGGAGCTGGCCGGTCGGCTGGACGCCGGAAAGGATGCGGGGCATGTCAGGCTCCGTTGCGCAGGGAGGTCCAGGCGTTCATCAGCGCCCAGGCCAGGATCATGCCCAGGAACAGGGATGGCTCGCCGTCCGTGATGGTCCGCCAGGAAAAGTAGCCGATGGCGGACGCCACCGAGATGCCCATGGTCACCGAGCGGGCGAGGTGGTAGTCGCCCAGACCGAGTTTGCAAAAATTGTACAGCGCCTGTCCTCCGTCGAACGGATAGATCGGCAGCATATTGAACACCAGGAGGAGGAAATTGAGCTGAGCCACCAGGTAGAGCACCAGGGCCATGGCG
>CAMCAC010000107.1 GCA_945872305.1 Candidatus Kuenenia stuttgartensis
ACCGCCTCCATGGGGCTGTCGCCATCATGCGGCGGCCGGCCGGCGAGCAGATGGTGGAGCAGGGCGCCCAGGCCCCACGCATCGAGGGCCGGCGCCACCGGCAGGGGATCCGCCCGGGCGGCCTCGGGGGCGAGCCAGGCGGGACTGCCGCAGGCGGCGTCGGTGCGCGCGCCGACCGGGGCGGCGATGCCCCAGTCGAGCACCGCGACCCGGCCGTGGTCCGCGACCAGGATGTTGCCCGGCTTCAGGTCCCGGTGGACCCAGCCGCGCTCGTGGGCGTGGGCCAGGGCGTCGGCGACCTTGATCACCGCTTCGATGCCCGCGGCCAGCCCGCCGCGCCCGCCGAGCGTCTGGCCGCGCTCCCGGCGCAGGGCAAGCCAACCGGGGCCAGCGTCGTGCACCGCGCACACCTGGGGATGGTCGAGGGCGGCGGTGATGCGCGCCTCGCGCGCCAGATCGTCGCGGCACCGGGCCGCCGGGCCGGCGGTCTTGATCACCACCTCGCGACACAGGTCCGGCTGGTGGGCGAAGCGGACCTCGCCCTGGCTGCCGGCGGCCAGGGGGGCGCCGGGTGCGAAGCGGGCATCCTGGGGATCGCCGGGGATGGGCGGCTCCGGCTCGGGCGGCGGCAGGACGGTGTCGTCGGGGCCGGCGTCGGGCTGGCGGGCGAGGGCGTCTGTCCAGGCGCGGGGGATCCGATTCATGGCGCCCCATCCCCGAGGTGCCGCGACCAGCGGTCGTCGCCGGCGTCCCGGGCGGCGGCGGCCAGCTCCCGGCGCAGGGTGGTGAGCCGGGCGTCCAGGTCCGGACTTGGGGCGAGGCCCGCGGCGGCGGCGAGCAGGGCTTGGCGGCGGGCCAAGCCCGGAAGGCCCGGCTCCACCACCGCGTCCGCCTCGGCGACCAGGGCGGCTGCGTCGCGGGCCCGGGCCGCTTCGGCCCGGGCCCCGGCCCCCGCCGCATCCCAGGCCCACAGGGCGGCGAGGGCGACGGTGGTGGCGGTCAGGACCACCGCCGTACGCCGCTGGCGGCGGGCCCGGTGGTCGCGGGCGGTGGCGAGATCCCGATGGGCGGCGATCCGCCGTTCGATGGCGGTGCGACGGGGATCGTCTTCGGGGAGCCGGGCGGCCAGGGCCTGGGCCAGCCCGAGGTCGTCCCGGTCGATGGCCCGGCGGGCCTCGGCCGCGGCCACCGCCGCCGGCAGATCCGCATCCGCGCCCCCGGCCCGGGCGGCCCGCTGGGCCAGCGGGCGGGCGGCGGCCAGGGTCCGCCAATCGACCACCGGATCCGCGAGGATGGCCCGGCAGTGCACGGCGGCGGCGGCGGATTCCGCCTCCAGGCCGGCGTTGTGGCGCCAGGCGCGCAGGTCGGCGGCGAACTCGGCGGCATCGCCCCGCCGGTCCGGATCCTGGTCCAGGGCGCGCACCGCCAGGGCCACCAGCCTGGCTGGTCCGGCGAGCGCCGCCGGGGCCGGATCGAACCGTCCCGCCGCGCTGGCGCGCAGGGCGACGCTGGCGTTGGCCGCCCCCGCGAACGGGGCCCGGCCCGCCAGGCAGCGGTAGAGGATGCCACCGAGCAGGAACACATCCGATCCGGCGCCGATGCGCTCCGCGTCGCCGACCGCCACCTCCGGCGGCAGGTACGAGGGCGTCCCGGCGCAGATCCCGTCGGGATCCAGCCGCGCCCGACCCCGGGCATCCAACGGCGCCGCCAGCCCCCAATCGAGGACGAGTACCGCGCCGTGGTCGCCGACCATGATGTTGGCGGGTTTGAGATCCCGATGGCACACGCCCTGGGCATGGGCGGCGGCGACGGTGTCGGCCACGGTGATGAGCACCGCCACCGCCTCGGCCAGGGCGGTCCCGGCGAGGGGGCCCGGCCCGAGCCGGCGCAGGGAGTCCGCCAGGCTTTCGCCACGGATCCGTTCCATGACCAGGAAGTCGGCGCCGGCGTCGTGGATGGTGATCACATTCGGATGGTCGATGCGCGCCGTGAGCCGCGCTTCCGCCAGGAGCAGGGCGGGGTCCTGGCCGGGGTGGAGGATCTTCACCGCCACCTGGCGGCCCACGCTCGGCTGCTCCGCCAGGAACACCGTGCCCTGACCGCCGCGCCCGAGGACTTCGCCCAGGCGGTAGCGGTCCAGGCGGCCGGTCGGCGCCGGCCCGGGTCCATGATCACGGCTGGGCCCTGAAGAACCACTGGCGGTGGCAGTCAGGGTATGGTCGGCCCCGGGATCCCCCAGGCTGACGATGAGCGCGGTCCAGGCGGTGGCGGGCAGCGACCCCATGGCCGCATGGTCCCCGGCCGGCCCCCGTCGCCAAGGGCCTGCAGCCGCCCCGTCATCGGGGATCAGGTGTACAGCGATCCGCCGGCGGCCCGGAACTCCGCCGCCTTGGCGGCCATGCCCGCCGCGGTGGCCTGCTCCGGAGCGACGCCCTCGGCCTCGGCCAGCCTGCGGACGTCGTCGGTGATCCGCATCGAGCAGAAGTGCGGACCGCACATCGAGCAGAAATGCGCGGTCTTGGCGCCGTCCGCGGGCAGCGTCTCGTCGTGGTAGGCGCGGGCGGTGACCGGATCCAGGGCCAGGTTGAACTGGTCCTCCCAGCGGAATGCGAAGCGCGCCCGGCTCAGGGCGTCGTCCCGGTCCCGGGCGCCGGGATGGCCCTTGGCGAGGTCCGCCGCGTGGGCGGCGATCTTGTAGGTGATGACCCCGGTCTTCACGTCGTCCCGGTTGGGCAGCCCGAGGTGCTCCTTGGGGGTCACATAGCACAGCATCGCGGTGCCCATGCTGCCGATCATCGCCGCGCCGATGCCGCTGGTGATGTGGTCGTAGCCCGGGGCGATGTCGGTGACCAGGGGGCCGAGGGTGTAGAACGGGGCCTCGTGGCAGACCTTGAGCTGGCGGTCCATGTTCTCCTGGATCTGGTGCATCGGCACGTGGCCGGGGCCTTCGATCATCACCTGGCAGCCGTGTTTCCACGCCACCGGGGTCAGTTCGCCCAGGGTCTCCAGCTCGCCGAACTGGGCCGCGTCGTTGGCATCCGCGGTGCAGCCGGGGCGCAGGCCGTCGCCGAGGGAGAACGACACGTCGTACTTGGCGAGCAGGGCGCAGATGCGCTCGAACCCGGTGTAGAGGAAGTTCTCCCGGTGGTGGTGCAGGCACCACTTGGCCATGATCGAGCCGCCCCGGCTGACGATGCCGGTGACCCGCTTGGCGGTGAGCGGCACATAGCGCAGGAGCACGCCGGCGTGGATGGTCACATAGTCCACGCCCTGCTCGCACTGCTCGTGCAGGGTCTCCAGGAACAGCTCGATGGACAGGTCCTCGACCTTCCCTTTCACCTTCTCCAGGCACTGGTAGATGGGCACGGTCCCGATCGGCACGGGGCTGTTGCGCATGATCCACTCCCGGGTGGCGTGGATGTCCGTGCCGGTGGACAGGTCCATGACCGTGTCGGCCCCCCAGCGGGTCGCCCACTGCAATTTCTCGACCTCCTCGGCGATCGACGAGGTGACGGCCGAGTTGCCGATGTTGGCGTTGACCTTCACCAGGAAGCGGCGGCCGATGATCATCGGCTCCAGCTCCAGGTGGCGGATGTTGGCGGGGATGATGGCGCGGCCGGCGGCGATCTCGCTGCGCACCAGCTCCGGTTCCACCTGCTCGCGGATGGCGACGAAGCGCATCTCCTCGGTGATGATGCCGCGCCGGGCGTACCACAGCTGGGTCGGGGTGGCGTCGCCGCTGCGCCGGCGGATCCACGGTTCGCGCAGGCGGGGCAGGCCGTCGCGGACATCATGGCCCTGGGGGCCGCTGGTGTCGTAGACCCGCAGTGGGCGCTCGCCGGTGACCTGGATCTCGCGGAAGGGCACCGCGAGACCATCGCGCTCGACCAGGACCTTGGCCGAGTTCGGCAGGTCCTCGGTCCACGGACGGAGTGGGGCTGGGGTGGGGGATGCGGCCATATGAGGCTCCCTTCGCCGGCATGATCCGGATCAGGTTCAGCGGGTCGCGCCCGCACGGATGTGCGTAGGCGCCTCTCAGCCCCTGGACGGGGCTCCCCGGCGGTTGTGGGCGCGGACGATGGCGGGGACGCGGGCCGGGCAAGCGCCCGCCGCGGGGCCCGGTCAGGTGAAGCGGATGACCACCATGGTCAGGTCGTCGGCCAGGGGCCGGCCGGCGGCGAAGCGGTCCACATCCGCGATCATGGCCTTCAGGACCTGGCCGGGCTCCCCTGCGGCGGCGATGGCCGCCGCCGCCAGGCGATCCTCGCCGTAGAGCTCGTTGCCCGGTTCTGCGGCCTCGGTGAAGCCGTCGGTGTAGAGGATCAGCAGGTCGCCAGGGGCGCCGACCAGGGGCGCCGGCGGCGGAAAGGCGGCGCCCGGCATGATGCCCATGGGCATGCCGCAGCTTTCCAGCCAGCGCGGCTCGCCGCGATGGATCCACAGCAGCGGGTTGTGGCCCGCCGACACATAGCGGAAGACGCGGCTGACCGGATCGATCTCGACCAGGGCGGCGGTCATGAAGCGGCCGGACTGGCCGTGCGACAGGGCGTCGTTGAGGGCCATGAAGGCCGGTTCGATCTGCACCCCGGCGCGCAACTGCTGGGTGATGACCGCATGGGCCATGGTGGTGAACAGGGCGGCGCCGATGCCGTGGCCGCTCACGTCGCCGATCATGGCGAGCATGCGTCCGTCGCGCTCCAGGTAGGTGTAATAATCGCCGCCGGTCTCGTCGCAGGGCCGCGAGGCGCCCTCCGCCGCGAGGCCGGGGAGGGCCAGCCCGCCGACCGGGTACATGCCGGTCTGCACGGTGCGCGCCAGGTCCATCTCCTGCTGCAGCCGGTCCCGGTCGAGGGTCGCCTTGACCAGCAGGGCGTTGTCAAGGGCGATGGCCGCCATGGCGCACAGGGTGCGGGCCAGCCGCTGGCGGTGGTCGTCGAAGCCGTCCTCGGGATTGGCGAGGACGAGCACGCCCTGGGTGCGGCCGCGGGCCGACAGGGGCAGGGCGAGGAGGGCGGTGATGCGGATCGGGGCGATGGCGGCGAGGTCGAGGACCTCCTCCGCCTGGGCGGCGTCCAGGCATACGGCCCCGTCGCCCGTCGCCACCCGGTCCACCACCGGGGTGCCGTCGCGGAAGCACACCTTGCGGACGACACCTTCCGGGAAACCCCAGGGAACCCGGACCTGCATGGTGCCGCCGGCGTCCGGGGTCAGCACCGCGCCGACCTGGGCCCGGGTCGCGGAGAGCATGGTCTCGATGATCTTGACCAGCAGCACGTCCACATCGAGGTGCGAGAGCAGGTCGCCGGCGTTGATGACCTGTTCGACCTGGGCGTGGGCTTCGCGGGATTCCGCCCGGGAGCGCTCCTGGCCGTGCAGGGCGATGAGGATCGGTCCAAGCAGGGCCCCGAGGTGGGCGAGGGCCTTCTGGTCGTGGGACCATTCGCTCTCGACCACGAGCAGGCCGACCGGGGCGCCGCGGCTCGACAGCCGGTACCAGCCCGGGGGCAGGAACTCGGGCGAGGGGAGATCCGGCGCCTCGCGCGGGCAGCCGAAGCCGTGGGCGGCGTAGTAGACGCGGCTGCCACCGTCCCACAGGTACAGGCGGGCCGGCAGGGCGAGGAGCTGCGAGAGCAGGTCGTCGACGGTGGTGAGGAGGGCATCGACGCTCTCGACCCCCACCAGGAGGTCCGCCACCTGCTCCAGGCTGAGGCCGGGGGCCTGATCGGGCGTGGGCTCGGGCGCGGTCAAACCGGCATCTCCGCCGAGGCGACGATGCGCGGCACCTGGGCGATGAGGTCCTGGAACCCGGCCTGATCGAGGCCCGCGCCGGCGAGGAGCACCGCATCGATGCCGGTGTCGAACGGGTGGTCGGCAGCGAGACCGATGCCGGCATTGGCGGCGATGCGCTCCGCCAGCCGCACCGAGGCGAGCCGGCGCACCCGGTCCGCCGGCAGGTCCGCGGGCATGCGATGGTGGTGGGCGATGGCCTCGCGGATCTGCTCCGGCAGGTTCCAGCGCTCGGCGACCTTGAGCCCGGCCCAGCAGTGGTCGAAGCCGAGGATGCGGCGCTCGCGCCGCTGGAGGTCCTCGTCGCCGGGCTCGCCCTTGCGCAGGCGCAGGCCCGAGCGGGCGGCCAGGGGCCCGAGGACGAGGATGCCGACATCCTTCAGGAATGCGGCGACGAAGTATTCCTCGATCTCGTCCCGGTGGGTGCGGTTGCGTTGGGCGATGGCCCGGGCCAGGGCGGCGTTGGCCACCGATGATTTCCACAGGCCGCGCTCGGCGAAGCCGTAGCTCGACAGGTCGCTCTGGAGCAGGGACGAGGTGGACGCGGCCAGGACCAGGCTCTTGAGGCTGGCGAATCCGATGATCGACACCGCCTGGGAGATCGACGCCACCGGCTGGGCGAGGCCGTAGAACGGGCTGTTGACCAGCTTGAGCAGGCGCCCGGCCAGGGCCATGTCCTGGCGGATCAGGGCTTCGAGCTCCGCCGCGGTGCTCGCCGACTTGCCGACCATGGCGAGGATCTGGGTGACCACCGTCGGCAGCGATGGGACCCGGTCCACGGCGGCCAGGACCTCGGCCTCGCGCAGGGCCACGGCGACCGGACGGGTGCCCGAGGACCCCTCCTTGTCGGCGGGAGCTGCGCCACGGAACCGGGCGAAAAGGTCGTCTGCCATGCCGGTCAGACTACCCCGGCCCGGGTCCGGATGCAAACCGGTGGCGCCCGGGCCATCCCCCGCCACGGTCCCGGCCATGGACGACCTGGACGGCGGTGGAGGACAGGATCGCCTGCTGCGCGACCTGGCGGCCCTGGACCGGGCGGGCACCGGGCTGCTCGCCCTGGTCGCCCGGGCCGCGGAAGAGGGGCCCGACCGGGCTTGGCCGTGGCAGGCCCAGGCCGCCCTCGCCCGGCTCCTCTGGCATGTCTACCGGGCCGAGGAGGCCTTCGCCGCCTGGGCGGTCTTCGCCCTCGATGCCCCCGCCGAGGCCCCGGCCCCCGCGGTCGATGACCGCTTCGTCCTGTGGCGGGAACGCATCGATCGCATCACCGCCGCCGCCGGCCTGGCCACGGTCCACCGCCGGTGCCCGCACCCGCTCGACCCCGAGGACGAGGCGGTGTCCGTGGATGCGGTGACCGATCTGGCCCTGGTCTGCGCCGCGGTCGAGGCATCGACCCCGGCCCTGCGCCGCTTCGAGCGCCTGCGCCTGCCGTTCGATCTCGACCACCTCGCCTTCCTGGCGGTGGTCGGTCCGTGGCGGGCCCGGGGGGCCGCCGCCGCGACCGCGGCCCTCGCCTGGCTCCAGGCGGTGCGTTCCGAGGAGGATCCCTGGTAGACAGCGGATCCGGGGGCCGCATGCCGGCCACGGCGGTGTTGCGCCGCCCCAGGTCGGCGGCACACCACGGACATGCGCGTGCTGCCCACCCTGCTTGCGCTCGCCACCGCCCTGCCGGCCGCGGAACCACCACCGGCCGATGGGCCGTTGCTGGCGGTCGCGCCGGCGGCGGCGCCCGATATCGGCCTGATCGATGAGCACCGCTGGGTCGAGTCCGTGTCGCGCCGCCGCCAGCGCATCGAGACCGCGCCCCAGCCGGTGACCGTGCTGCTGTCCGAGGATCTCGATTTGTGGCCGGCCTCGACCCTGCCGGACCGGCTGCGCACCATCGGCGGCGCCGACGTCTACCAGACCCGGGCCGGGCAGTACGATGTGGGTCTGCGCGGTTGGAACGGCGTCCTCAACAGCCGCATCCTCGTCCTGGTCGGTGGCCTTGAATTCCGCCAGGAGGAGTTCGGCGCCATCCTGTGGCGCGGCCCGATCACCATGAGCGACATCGAGCGGGTCGAGGTGGTCAAGGGCCCCGCCTCGGTGGCCTACGGCTCGAACGCCTTCGGCGGCGTGATCAGCATCATCGAACGCCAGCCGGGCGAACGCCACGAACTGCGCACCTTCGGCTCCATCGGCGATCCGGCGGCGGTCGAGGGCGACGCCACCGCCATGGGCCCGATCGGCGGCCGCGGCTACTACAAGCTGAGCGTCGGCGGCATCCGCCTCGACGACTACGATGCGGTGGACAGCGGGCTGACCGCCCCATCCCCCAATCCCCGGGCCGCCGCCACCGGCGACACCGACACCGAGGGCGTGCGCGCCGGCGCCACCGCCGGGATGCGCTTCGGCGAGACCCGGGTCGAGGGCACCGTGCGCTGGCTCGACCTCGCCACCTGGGAGATGGTCGACAACCTGGATGCGGGCTCGAACAACGACCCGCACCGCTGGTTCGACCTGGTCGGCCGGGCCAAAGGGCCGTGGGGCGAGTTCAGCCACACCTGGCGGCAGGCCGAGAACACCTACGAGAACCAGAAGGTGGTCTACGATCCGGCCTTGGATTTCCGCTTCACCCAGGGCACCACCGAGAACGACGAGCACACCACCCGGGTGCAGTTCGACCTGCCCGCCGGCGCCCATGCACTGGCGGTGGGCGGCGAGTACAAGCACTGGGAATCCACCTCGAACCTGTGGCAGCTCGGCGGCCGCTTCGACGACCGCTCCACCTGGCGCACGGTGACCACCCGCAACGCGGCGGTGTTCGCCGAGGACCGCTGGGCGGTGGCCCCGGGCTGGACGGTGACCGCCGGCGTGCGCGCCGACGACCACAGCCGCACCGGGGTCGGCCTGTCACCCCGGCTGGCAGTGAACTGGAACCCGGATCCGGACACCACCTGGCTGGCGGCGGTGAGCCACGGCTACCGCCAGCCGACGCCCATCGAGACCTATCTCGTCGACTACATGGGCGCCGATCCGGACCTGGGCGAGGAGACGATCACCGCCGTGGAGATCGGCTGGAACCGCCGCCTGGGCTCCGGCGCCGCCTGCTCGGTGAACCTGTTCGCCAGCCGGGCCAACGACCTGATCTGGATCCTGCCGCGCACCCCGGCGGAGATGGAACAGGCCTACAACGAGTGGCTGGCGCGGTATCTGGGTGGCGATGCCACCACGCCCCTCGGGCCCCTGGTCGAGACCACCAACCTCGACAATCCGCGCTACACCGTCGGCGCCGAGCTCGGTGGCCGCATCAACCCGTGGACCCCGGTCACGCTGTGGTCGAACCTGACCATGACCGTGAGCCGCTACCAGGACGCGATCCGCTACCAGAGCGATGGCTTCGTCGCGCCGGACCTCGCCCTGGGCGGGGCCCCGAACACCTTCATGCGGGTCGACCGCACCCTGGACGAGGACATCGACGCGGTGCCCATGGCCCAGTTCAACCTCGGTGCGGTGGTCCGCCACGATGGCTGGTTCGCCTCGGCCACCGCCCGCTTCGTGGACGAGCGCGACTACTTCGCCCTGAACCAGAGCCGCATGCTGCGCGACGGGATCGTGGCGGTGGGCCATGTCCCGGGCTACGGGGCCCTCGATGCGGCCATCGGCCACCGCTGGGGCGAAGGCCGCCTCGTCCGCCTGGTGGTCGAGGACCTGTTGGATTCCCGGCGCATGGAACAGGCCGAAGCGCCCCCGGCGGATCTTGCCCTGGAGAACGAGGACGAGCAGGCCTCGATCCTCGGCCGGCGGATCACCCTCCAGGGGCAGTGGCGGTTCTAGGGTTCCGGGTTTCGGGTTTCGGGTTTCGGGACCGGCTTCTTCGGGGTCCGGCGGGTTGAGCATGTTCCCGTGGAAGGGGTTGCTGGTCTGCTCCCGTCGAACCTCCCCTCCTCCCCTCCTCCTGTTCGCTTCCTGTCGTCGTGGCTGTCCCTAGCCCTCACCCCGCCGGTGGTGTCGGCTCCGAGTAGTCCGGGCCGCCGATGATGCCGGCCCGGCGCATCTGGGCCTGCATCTGGGCGCGGATGAGCTTCACTCCCGCGGCGAGTCCGGTTCCAGTCTCGCCCAGCCAGGCCGCGAGGGCCGCGAGGCCGTTCAGGGACGGAGGGGACAGGACCGCCTGGACATGCT
>CAMCAC010000108.1 GCA_945872305.1 Candidatus Kuenenia stuttgartensis
GCCGACCGCCTCCGGGGCGCAGCCGGCAAACCGGCGGTAGGCCTCGGCCCAGGGCAGGCGCTCGACGGGACCGCCCAGGCCGGTGAGCAGGGCGAGGACCTCGACCGTCTCAGTCAGCAGCCGGTCCAGATCCCAACCGGGCCGGTACCATTCGACCATACGGAATTCCGGCAGGTGGCGGCGGCCCCGCTCGCCGGCGCGCACGCACGGGGCATAGGCCCACACGGCGCCATAGCCGGCGGCGACCAGGCGCTTGAGGGGATGCTCGGGACTGGTGGGGATCCAGCGCGGGCCTTCCGGCGTCTCGACCCGCACCGGCTCGACCCCGGGATCCAGGTTCGCCCCAGGCTGGAGCACCGGCACATCCACTTCGAGGGCGCCACGGTCGCGGAAGAACGCACGCAACGTATCGAGGCGGTCGGCCCTGGTGCGCAGGGCATCCACGGTTGCGGTCGGGCGCCAGTCGGTCATCGGTTTCAGAAAACGAACAGGAGGAGGGGAGGAGGGGAGGGGCGACAGGAGGAGCAGACCGGCCAGGGAGGGGTCACCACGTCGAGGCAGCACGCCCCTCCTGCTCACCCTCCCCTCCTCCCCTCCTCCTGTGAGCCCGCCGCAAGCGTCACCGCCGCGCGGGCCTCATTCCATCACTTGTCCACGCGGCCTTGGTACTCGCGGGTCTGGGTGTTGATCGCAATCTTGTCGCCGGTGGCGACGAAGATCGGCACCTTGATCTCGGCGCCGGTCTCGAGCTTGGCGGGCTTCATCACCCGGCTCTGGGTGTCGCCCTTCACCGCGGGCTCGGTGTAGGTCACCAGCATGTGCACAGTGTTGGGCAGGCGGATGGCGATCGGCTGGCCGTTCCACAGGGTGACGCCGACTTCCATGTTCTCCATGAGGAAGTCCTTGTCGTTACCGACCGCCTCCTTGGTCAAGGTCAGCTGCTCGAAGCTGGTCTGGTCCATGAACACGTAGCCGTTGGCATCCGAGTACAGGAAGTTCATCGCCCGGTCTTCGATGTCGGCGCCGTCGCACTTCTCGCCGCCGCGCAGGGTCTTTTCCAGCACGTTGCCGGTGAGCAGGTTCTGCACGCGCAGCTTATAGAAGGCGTTTCCCTTGCCGGGCTTGACGAAGTTGACCTCTTGGACAAGCCAGGGGGCGTTGTCGAAGAGCAGCTTGGTTCCCTTGGAGACGTCGCCGATGTTGATCGAGCCCACGGATGGCCCCTTGCGGTCGGGCGGGGTCGTGCCCCGCGGTGAGACGGGGCTTGTAGCGGGAGCGGAGGGCGACGGAAGCGCCCCCTGGCAGGGGATCCTGGCCCGGGCGATACGCGATCCCGCGGTGCTGCTCGATCGCCTCGGCCTGGGTCCGGCCCTGTTGCCGGGATCCCGGGCGGCGGCGACGGACTTCCCCTGCCTGGTGCCCGAGGGCTATCTGGCGCGCATGCGGTGCGGGGACCCCCGGGACCCCCTGCTCCTGCAGGTGCTGCCCCAGGGCATCGAGCGGGCGCCGCAACCCGCGGGCTACGGCCTGGACCCCCTGGCGGAGACCGGCTGCAGCCCGCTGCCGGGGTTCCTGCACAAGTACCAGGGCCGCGCCTTGCTGGTGACCACCGGGGCGTGCGCGGTCCATTGCCGGTTCTGCTTCCGCCGCCACTTCCCCTACGACGACCTGCCGCGCGGGCGGCAGTGGTGGGCGCCGGCGCTGGCGCGGATCGCGGCGGATCCGTCGCTGCACGAGATCCTGTTCAGCGGCGGTGATCCGCTCACCCTGCCGGATGCGGTGCTGGGGCGGATCGCTCAGGATCTGGCGGCGGTGCCCCACCTGCGCCGGATCCGCATCCACACCCGCCTGCCCATCGTCCTGCCGGAGCGGGTCGACGAGCGGCTGCTGGGGTGGCTGGCGGGCTCCCGGCTCCAGCCGGTGGTGGTGGTCCACGCCAACCACCCGCACGAGATCGACGCTGCGGTGGCGGCGGCGCTCGGCCGCCTGCGCGGGGCGGGGATCACGGTGTTCAACCAGTCGACCATCCTCGCCGGGGTCAACGACGACGACACCGTGCTGGCGGAGCTGTCCGAGCGGCTGTTCGCCGCCGGGGCGGTGCCGTACTATCTGCACGCCTTCGATCCGGTGGCCGGGGCCGCCCACTTCGCGGTGGACGACGACCGCGCCCGGGCCATCCACCGGGCCCTGGCGGCCCGGCTGCCGGGGTATCTGGTGCCGCGGCTGGTGCGCGAGACCCCGGGTGAGCCGGGGAAGACGCCGCTGTAAGCTACTCCGCGTCCCACGGCTCCCGGGCGCAGGGGCGCGGCGGGGTGCCGGGGTCCGCCACGGCGAAGCGGGTGCAGCCGGTGGCGAGCATGGCCGCAAGGTAGGGCCGGCAGGACCGGCATCCCGCCCCGGCGCCGGTGGTGGCGGCGATCTGCTCCACGGTGGTCCAGCCGGCGGTCCGGGCCGCCTCGCCGAGGTCGGCGAAGGTGCGCCGGGCGCACACGCAGCGGGTCACGGACACGGGATCACCACAGCAGGACGATGGCCCCGACCGCCGCCAGGGCGAGGACCGAGCGCTCGAACCATGCCTGGGGGATGCGGGCTGCGACCAGCCGGCCGAGCCCGGCGCCGGCGGCCACCGCCGGGACCAGGCAGAGATCGAGGAGCAGGCTGGCGCCGGTGAGCATCGGCGGCCCGCCCCACAGGGGCTGGGCGGCGTAGACCGGGAGCTTGGCGAGGTTGATGACCAGGAAGAACCACGCGCCGGTGGCGAGGACCGCCTCCTTGGGCATCCGCCGGGCCATCAGATACAGGTTCATCACCGGCCCGGCGGCGTTGGCGATGGTGGTGGCGAAGCCGGCGACAGCGCCGTAGCCGGCGGCGCTGCGCGGGCCCGGCGCCGGCAGCCAGCGGCGCAGGAGCTGGAGGGCGACCATGGTCAGGATCACCCCGCCGACCACCCGGCGGAGGATCGCGGTATCGACCACCAGGGCTGCGCCGCCGGCGGCCATGCCGACCAGGACCCAGGGGGCCAGGGACCACAGGGCCCCGGCCTCGGCGTGCCGGCGGTACAGCCACACCCCGAACAGGTCGGCGACGCAGAGCAGGGGCAGGACCACACCGGCGCTGCCCTGGACATCGCCGCCGAGGGCATGCGCGGCCATGGTCACCACCAGGATGCCAAGCCCGGGGACGCCGGTCTTGGACATCCCGATGAGCAGGGCAGCGAAAACGAGCAGGGCCCAGGCGGCGGGCGCCAGGTCGGGCATCAGAAGGTCAGGACCAGACCGGCGTAGGGGCCGTTGAGGCTGAGGTCCGCGGTGCCGTCGTCGAGCTCGACCGTGGCCTGGTACCAGCGCCAGCCGGCGGCGACGCCGAGCAGGTCGGTGGCGTACCAGGTGGCCTGGGCCTGGAGGGCGAGGACCTCGGCGTCGCCGAGCCGGCCGACATGCAGGGCGGCGCGGGCCTCCAGGGCCTCGATGGGATGGACGAAGGCGCCGACCACCGCGACCGGCACCAGGTCGTCGCCATCGATCTCGACCCCGGACTCGGTGAACGCCAGGCCGGCGCGGTGGGCGCCGACGCCGAGATCGACGCCCAGGTAGTCGAGCAGGTCGATGCCCCACGTGACCGCCGCCCAGGCGTCGCTGGCGGTGCCCTCCAGGCCATCGCGGTCGTCCTCCCACAGGGTGAAGCCGGCGCTGAGCGCAGGCAGGAAGGGGATCGGCAGGTCGACGGTGGCCTCGGCGAGGAGGGCCGGGGCGCTGTCGAGGCGGTCGGCGACATCGTCGGCGCCGCCGGGGGCGTCGATGCCGTCGCCGCCCGGGGTGGCCCACCAGCCGGCGACCTGGAGGCGGAGGAGGTTGTCGCTGCTGTCCACGTCCACGGCGGGCAGCAGGGCGGCGGTGGCGAGCAGGCAGGCGGCGGTGCGCATGGGAGGATCCTCGGGCCGCCAGGGTGGCCATCCCTGGACGGTGGTCCAGCCGGAGTGGTAGCCGCGCCTTGCGGGCTCAGCGGGGGGATGCAGGGTTCCAGACCATGGAGCCTGATGACCATCCGGCCCCGCACGCCACCGGCCCCCGTGCCCTGGTGCCGCGGCCGGCGCGACCCGGGGAATTCACCACGGATCCGGCCAGTCCGGCCCTCGCCATCGAGCGGGCCCTGGGCCGGGCGGTGGTGATCCGCCGGACGAATCCAGGTCGATCGCCTGACGATCTGCTCACCGAAGCCGCCATCCTCTCCTGGCTGGAGCATCCGGGCATCATCCCCGTGCACGCCCTGTGCGAGGACGAGGAGGGGCCGTTCCTGGTCCTGCGCCGCATCCATGGCACCCCCTGGTCCCGGGACATCGGTCGGCAGGAACGGACTGCCGCCGCCACCATCGTCGCGCGCGTCGCCGAGATCATCGCCTATGCCCACAGCCGCGGCGTGGTGCATCGTGATCTGCGCCCGGGAACGGTCTTGCTCGGCGGTTTCGGCGAGGTGCTCGTCATGGGCTGGGACCAGGCGGTGGCCATCGACCCGGACACGCCGTGCCCCGCAGCCGCCGACGCGCCGCCGGTGGCCGGATCCGCCACATCGTGGCCACCGGAGATCGCCGCCGGAGACGGCCCGCGTACCGGGACCGCGGCGGACATCTACGGCATCGGCGCCCTGCTCTACCACGCCCTGACTGGAGGACCGCCGCACCCCGGCGCGGACGAGGAGGAGATCCTCGCGGCGGCCCTCGCCAACCACATCACCCCGGTGCCCGACGCGGACGACGATCCCCTGCTCCAGGTCGCCCTGGCGATGATGGCCACCCTGCCCGAGGCGCGTCTGGGAACCGCCCTCGGCTGCGCCGAGGCGATCCGGGAGGCCCTTCGCCAGGAGGTGAGCCGGGATCTCGCCCGGGCGGCGCGCGAGGACCTGGCGCTGGGTGGCCACGAGGGATTCACCCGGGCCCGCATGCGGTTCGCCGAGGCATTGCGCCAGTGGCCGGGCAATGCCCGGGCCCGCCGCGGCCTCGAACAGACGCGTACCGCCCACGCCCGCCATGCCCTGGCCGGCGACGACCTGTCCCTGGCGGCGAGCCTGCTCGACCCCGAGGCGCCGGAACACGCGGACCTCCTCGCCGAGATCACCGCCCGGCGCACCGAGCGCGCGGCCCAGATGTCCGCCACCGCCCGCGCCCAGGAGCGGGCCCGGATCGATACCGCCCGCGCCCATGCGGCCGACGACTTCCTCGATTCGCTGATGGACAGCCTGGATCCGGCACGATCCGGTCATGCCGGCTCGCTCCTCGACGCGCTGACCGCCTCCATCAACCTCATCGACCGGGCGCTTCCCGACGACCCGCTGGCCCGGGGCCGGCGGCATGCCTGTGCAGCCCGGGCGTATCTGGCCCTCCGGCGCCTGGACGACTGCGTCCTGGCGGCCGGGCGGGCGGCGGCGGCCTTCGCCGCCGCCGGACTTCCCGAGGACCATCCGGATCGTGAGGCCCTCTGGCTGGTCGAGGCGGACCTCCGGCTCCATCACGATGACCGTTCACTGATCGAGGAGAGCACCCGGCGCCTGACCACGACCATCGCCCGCCTCGGTCCGGCCCACCCGATGACAGCCATGGTCCGCCTGCGCCATGTCGGAGCCCTCTACCTGGACGGTCGCCTCGACGAGGCGGCGGCGGAATGCGAGGATGCACGGGTCGTTTTTGATCGGACCCTCGGAACCCGTCACCCGCAGGCCATCCAACTGCGCCTGGAAACCGCCGGTCTCGCCCTCCTCCAGGGCCGTATCGTGGAAGCGGAGGAATGGCTGCGCGGCGCCCTGGCGGTGTGCGACGACACCCTGGCCCCGCATCACCAGCTCCGCATCTACGCCCTCACCAACCTCTGCCACCTGCTGCTCGACCAGGGACGGGATGCAGAGGCGGAGCCGGTGGCGCGCATGCTCGCCGAGACGCGGAGCGCCGCCTATGGGCCGGACTGCGCGGCGGCCCTCGCCGCGGGGAACCTCGTCGCGGTCGCCCTCATCGGCCGGGGACGGCCCGCCGAGGCGGTCCCCTTGGCCGAGGCGGCGGCCGCCGCCAAGGACACCCTGCCGCCGGTCGAGCCGCACATCGTCATCGCCGACGCGCGGCTCGCGCTCGGCGACCAGCCGGGGGCCGAGGCCGCCCTCGCCCGAGCCCAGACCGCGCTCCATGACGCGGGGGGCGACCACTGGCTGCGCGCCCTGATCACCGGCCTGCGCGGCCGCATCGCCGCTGCGGAAGGCGACCTGCCCGCCGCCGCGCATCTGGCCGCCGCCGCCCTGGCGTTCGCCCGCCGCCGGCTGGGAGCCGATGACGGGCGGTGCCGCCGGCTGCGCGTGCAATGGGTCGTGGCCATGGCGGCATGGACCGGATCCGAGGCCGATGCCTGGGTCTCGGCGCTCAAGCCCGACATGCGGGCCGAACTGGACCGCGGCCGGCGGGAACTCGAACGCTTCCCGGGGCTGCGCCACCGGGCCACGCCGTGGACGGCACGGACCGCCGAAGGGTGATCGATGCTGCCCGGTGGGTTGGCCGAGGTCCTTGCCGCCATCGACCCGCCCCCGGGGCTGGCGGACCGGGTCGCCCGGCTGACCACCGCCTACCGCAGCCACGGCGGTGCGGCGGGACCGGTGTTCCGCGACGACCACGACCGCCTCGCCTACGCCCTGGTGCGCATGCCGGCCACCGCCCTGGCGGTGGCGCATGCGCTCGACGCGGCGGCGGTGCCGGTGGCGGGATCCCTGCTCGATCTGGGCTCTGGAACCGGTGCCGCCCTGTGGGCGGCCCACGCGCGGCTCGCGGACGACGCGGTGCCGGTGGCGGTGGATCGTGATCCCGGACTGCTCGCCCTGTCCGCCCGCCTGCTCGCCGCCGTGGACCGGCGGATCGATGGCCGGCGCGGTGATCTCACGGATCCCCCGGCGGGACGCTGGGAGCTGGTGACCGCCGCCTACGCCCTCGGTGAACTCCCGGCGGACCGCCTGCCGGCGGCGGTGGACGCGGCCTGGGAGCGCTGCACCGGGCATCTCGCGGTGGTCGAGCCGGGCACGCCCCGGGGCGCCGCCACCATCGCGGCGGTGCGCGCGCGCCTGCTCGCCCGGGGTGCGTTCCTGCGCGCGCCCTGCCCGCATCACGGACCGTGCCCCCTCGCCGCCCCGGACTGGTGCCATGTGGCGGTGCGGGTGCCGCGATCGCGGCTGCACCGCCAGCTCAAGGGCGGGACCCTGGGCGGCGAGACCGAGCACCTGTCGTATGTGGTCGCCACCCGGAATCCGGCGCCGCGCCCGGCGGCCCGGGTGCTCACCGCGCCGGTGCGCGGACCGGCGGGGATCGATCTCGTGCTCTGCCGGAACGACGGCTCCGCCGGTCCGGGCCGGATCCCCCGCCGGGATCCGGCCCATGCCGCCGCCCGCCGCCTGGACCAGGGCGACGGCTGGGATCCGCCGGCCTGATGGCGCGGCGACGCTCGCCGCTAGCCTCCCCGGGCATGAGCCAGCTGCGCCGCAAGGACCGCCTGCCCACCGCAACCCTGGGCCGCACCCGCAAGGTGCCGTTCACCTACACCCCGGGGCTGCTTGAAGCGGTGCCCGCCCGGGCCCGGGGCGCCGGACCCGAGGACGCCTTCTGGGTCTGCCTCGGCTGCCTGCGCTTTTCCAGCCTGTGCCCGGTCACCGGCCAGCCGGACTGGGCCGAGCTCGACATCAACTACATCCCCACCGCCACCCTGGTCGAATCCAAGTCGCTCAAGGAGTATCTGACCAGCTTCCGCAATCACGGCGACTTCCACGAGGACGTCATCCGGGTGATCCGCGACGATCTGGCCAAGCTCCTCGATCCGCGCTATCTCGAAGTCGAAGGCCGCTTCGACAGCCGCGGCTCGATCGCCATCTGGCCATTCGCCCAGCATGCCCGCCCTGGCGACGCCCTGGCGGAACGCATCCGCGAGCACCGCCTGCTCGGGCACCGGCCGGGCTCCGCCTCGGCCCAGGCCCCCCTGCGATGATCTCTGCGGCGTATTACTTCCGCGCCCATCTCTACACCATCGTCCCACGCCAGATCGACGAGGATCTGGCGTGGATGCGTGCCCACGGTGCCGACGCGGTGGTGGTCGGCATCCTGGAGCAGGATCTCGATGCCGCGCGGGAGAACATGGACGTGATCTGCGCCATCGCCGCCCGCCGCGGCCTGGAGGTGTGGATCACCCCGAGCCGATGGGGCAACCTGGTCGCCGGCTGCCCCAAGGTGCCGTCGATCTTCTGCGCCACGCGCCACGAGGCCTGGGCCCGCCGCGCCGACGGCACGCCGGCGATGAACTTCCTCGGCCCGATCGCCAGCGTCCACCACCCGGCCACCCTGGAGTTCATGGTCGGAACCCTGGACCGCTGCCTGCGCCAGTGGCCGGTGCGCGGGGTGGTCTGGGACGAACCCAAGGCGTTGCGCGGGGCCGATCACAGCCCCGCCGCCCTGGCCGCCCTGGCCGGCCGCGACCCCGCCGACCCGGCGGTGGTGCTCGATGCGCAGTGCGGGTTCTTCGGCCGCATCAACCGGATGCTGCGCGACCGCCACCCGGGCGTGCGGATCGGCCTGTTCGGCTTCGCCCATGACGCCCCCCTGGCGGAGCGCATCTGCGCCATCGATGGCCTGGATGCGGTGGGCTGCGACGGCCGGCCCTGGCGGCGCAGCGACGGCGGTTCGAGCGACAACGGCGACGGCGGGGCTCCGACGAAGTTCCTCCTGGACGAGGGCCGCACCTGGCTGGCCGCCGCCCGGGCCGCGGGCCGGGCCGGGTTGTGGCTGGTCGAGAACCACGCCCTGCCGGCCACGGACCTGGACCTGATGGACCGCCGCCTGCCCGAGGTGCTCGCCTGCGCCCCGGAATGGCTGCTGTGGTACTATTACCCCCGCTCCCTTCCCGATCCCGACGCGCACATGGCGGTGCTCGGCCGCCATCTCTCAACCATCCCCCGCTGAGGTCCGTCCATGACCACCACCCCCGTGAATCCCGATGCCGGCGGCGAGGAATGGCGCGCCATGGTCAACGAGGTGGTCCCGGATCCGGGCCGCCACGCCGCCGCGGTGGCCGCCGCCCGGGCCCGCATCCCGGGGCTGCGCATGCGCCCCGTGACCCTGCGCCTGGTCGACCGGGCCGGCCGGCCCCTGGCCGGGGTGCCGGTGCGGATCGAGCAGCAGCGCTCGGCGTTCTGCTGGGGCGAGAACCTCTGGGGCCAGGACGGCCACTGGCGCAACGGCTCGTGGCACCACGACCGGGCCCGCTCCGAGCGGGACCGCTTCCTCGACCTGTTCAACGCCTGCAACGCCCTGTGCTACTGGACCGAGCGCCCGCGCCACGACGGCCCCAAGTCCGAGGAGCGCCTGGGCGAGCCGCGCTACGACGGCTTCGCGGCGATGGTGGACTGGGGCCTGGCGAACCACCTGACGGTGAAGGGCCATCCGCTCTTCTGGTCGATCCCCAAGGCGGTGCCGGACTGGGCCCAGCGCTACGACCGCGACACCTTCATGCGGTTCTTGGAAGTGCGCATCCGCTCCCTGACCGCCCGCTTCAAGGGCAAGGTGCGGATCTGGGACGCGATCAACGAGCCCTTGTGGGAGGCCTGCCCGTGGCGACTGGCCGAGCGCCGGTGGCCGCACATCGAGCCGGTGTCCGAGATGGCGGACTACATCGCCCCGGTGCTCGGCTGGGCCCGGGCCGAGGACCCGGACGCCCTGCTCGTGATCAACGACTACGGCCTGGAGCGCACCGGCGACAAGCCGCCCCTGGGCAGCGACGGGCTCCCCACCACCGCCGAACGCCAGCGCCAACGCATGGTCGAGCTGGTCGAGGA
>CAMCAC010000109.1 GCA_945872305.1 Candidatus Kuenenia stuttgartensis
GGCCGGTTGCCGAAGGTCGCCGTGGTCAGCGGATCCTTGGGATTGTCGTCGACGCCGCACCACGCGGTGGTCCAGCCGCCATCCATGGGCACCTGCCACAGGCAGTGGTGGTCCGGCAGACGGAATCCGGCGCCGCCATCGACGCCGAACACCACGCACCGCCGGCCCACGACGCAGCCGGCGCCGAGATCGCTCGCCGCCACCACGCTGCCGGCGCCGACCGCCGCCGCCTCGGCCCGGCTGGCGAGCAGCACCGCCGCCGGCGCGATCCCCGGCCCCGCCTCGGCCATCACCCGGCCCGCCCGCCGGCCGTCCCAGTCCCGGGTCAGGTGGTCCAGATACTCCGCGCTCGTGCCCAGGTGGAGGAAGCGCAGCTCCGGCGCCACCAGCACCTGGAGCGAGCGCCCGGCCAGCGCCGACGCCAGTTCGGAACCAAGGGGCCGGCCCGCGAGCCAGGCGGCGCGCTCCGGCACCGCCGCCCCGCTGACCTCCTCGTACAGGCTGACCTCGCGGCCGTCGGCCAGGATGCGCGCCACCGGATCCGCCTCGGCCCCGGCCAGGGCGAGCAGGGCCCGGTACGCGGCCCCGGCCGCGGCCCAGATCCCGGTGTCGATCAGGGCCGCGCCGTTGGCGGTCACCGCCCCGGCCTTGGCCATGGTCGCCGCATCGGCCTTCTGGAGCAGGGCCGTGCACGCGCCGCCGGCATCCACCGCGAACACCCCGTGGCGGGCGGCGATGGCGAGCGGCGCCGCCGTCGCCACCGCCGCGAGATCGTCGATGGGCCAGTCGAGCCCGGCCAACCCGCCGAGGGGGATCACATCCCCGGACAGCGCGACCAGCGCCCCCGCCGGCAGCCGGGCCGGCAGCGCCGCCGCCAGGGCGAGCAGATGCTCCACCAGGCTCGGCGGCGGATCGTCCGGATCCGCGAGCAGCGGCACCGGCACGAACGCCTTGCCCGCCACCGACGCCCAGGGCAGCCGCCGGGAATCGCCGCCGGCGTGGATGACCAGCGTCCGCATCGTCGCCGCCGCCGCGCCGAAGGTCGCGCCGAGCACCCGCAGCACCTGGAGCGTCGCCCCGCCGGAGCCGATGCGCCGGCCCTGGGGATCCTCGACCACCAGGGCCCGGGTCGCCGCCGGCAGCCGCCCGCGCCGGGCCAGGGCCGCCAGCTCCTGCCGATACAGCGCCGCCTGGGCCGGATTGCTCGCGGTCAGCACCACCGCATCCCAGCCGGCGGCCCGTTCCGGCGCCGCGACGCAGAGATGCAGCCGGCGCCAGCCGGCGATGAGATGGGCGAGAGGATCCGCAGGCATGGGAATGGTTGTGGTGTCGATCGGCCCGCGGCAATGGTGGCCACCCACGGCAGTATCCCCACTTCACCAATCCCACATGATCACTGGCGTGGCATTGACTGATGGCGGCGGGTCATACACCGATGCCACGCATGCGTCCCCTTCCCTTCCGAATCGCCCCGTCCCTCCTCTCGGTCTGCGCCGTCGTCGCCGTTTCCGCGCCGGCCTCCGTGGTGCACGCGGCGGACCCGGTCACGGTCGGCGGATTCTCGGTCGATCCCATGGGCAACCTGGGATCCGATGGCATCGAGATCCATCCCAAGGGCCTGGTCGGCGTCCAGTCGAACTCCAACCTGTACGCCACCGAGGATGACGCCGAGTCGGACATCGGCGTGCGCGCCCTCGCCGGGGTGCTGGTGCGCTGGAATGCCAGCGAGACCTGGACCTGGACCGGCGACCTCGAAGCCGAGGCCCTGGAGTACGCGAAGAGCGAGAACGACGACGCGGGCATGATCGGCGGCCGGGCCGTGGTCAGCGGCCGCTACACCGGCATCAGCGACGAGGCCGACCTTGAGGGCGGGATCGAGCGTTTCGCCGATCCCTTGATCGAGACCGGCGAGAACATCGAGCGCCAGACGGTCAGCGGCCGGGCCGGCTGGACCAGGCTGGGCATCACCAACCGGGTCAGCCTGGGCGTCGACGCCGTGTACACCGACTACCTCGAAGACTCGCCGAGCGGATCCTTCACCGAGGACGACCGCGACCTCGTGGTCGGCAAGGTGAACGCGACCTGGGGCAGCGCCATCGGCCAGGACGACTACTGGTATCTCCGCGCCCAGGGTGAGCGCTCCGACTACCGGGAGAACACCCTCTACAACGACTCCTGGGCCGCGGCGGCGGCACTCGGCCTGACCTGGGCCGTGGGCGAACGGGCCCGCCTGGTCATCGACGGCGGCGTGAAGTTCCGCCGCTACGACGAGGTCTTCACCGCCGCCGACGACGACCAGACCGTGGTCGGCCCCTTCGGCCAGCTGTCCTTCCAGTGGCCCTGGGAGGAAGGCAGCCGCCTCGACATCTCCGGCTACGCCGACACCGACAACAGCATCAGCGCCAACGCCCAGAGCATCCTGGGCCTGCGCGGCGATGTGCGCTGGCGCCTGCGCGACCGGCTGACCGCCCTCGCCGGGCTCGAAGCGGTGCGGACCGGCGACCTCGGCAGCGGCGACGGCGAGCAGCGCACCACCGGCAAGGGCCAGGCGGGCATCGAATACGCCCTGCGCGACGGGATCGCGATGCGCGGCCTGGTCCGCGGCACGGTCAGCGCGGCGGATCTCGGCGACGACTACGACCGGATCGAGGCCCTCGCGGATCTCGCCGTCGTCTTCTGACCCGCCGTCACGGCACGACCAGCACCACCCGGTACAGACCCGGGGCGAGCCCTGCGGCGGGATCGATCCGGCCGCGGGCCCATCGGTGGAACCGCCCATCGACCAGCACCGCGGTCCAGCGGTCGACATCCACCGGCCGTTCATCGCCGGCGACGAGCTGCCGCCACGACCAGCGCCCGCCCCCGGGCAGGTCGACCCAGGACCACGCCCGGAAGGGCTCCAGCCGCACCGCCGCATCCGGGGACTCCGCGAGCAGATCCGGATCCGTCCCCGCCGGCGGCGGCGAGCCCGCCGCAATCGCCGCCGCCGCACCGACCCGACCGTCGAGCCATCGCCCGCCGGGAAGATGCAGGCGCACCGCCGCCGCCGCACGCACCCGCTCGCGCAGGGCGGAGTCCCGCACCAGGGCATCGGCCGGGATGAGCAGATCCGCCACCCCGGCATCCTCGCCGGGCCCCTGCAGCCCCGCCCGGGCCAGGGCCACGATCCACGCGGGCCGCTGATCGGCCGCACCCGGCCCGTGGGCGACCAGCGGATGATCGACCTGCGGACCGAGACCCGCGGCGGCCGGGGGCACCCGCCAGGGATCCGGATCGATCCGCCGACGGACCGCCAGCCAGACCCCGACCGGAGCCCGACGGGCGAGCCACGGCAGCCCCCGCCGGGTCGACGCATTCCCCTCCTGGGCGAGTGCGGCGACCACCGCATCGACTCCGATCCGCGCGGCGGCGTGGTCCAGGAACCATTCCGGCACCGGCACCGGTCCGGCGAGCAGGTCCCTGCACGCCTGGCGGGCCCGGGTCGCGCTCAGCCGGTCCCGGGCCACCAGCCGGGCGGTGGCGGCGACCGCCGGTTCCCAGGCCGGAGCCCAGGCCGCCAGGCGATCCAGGATGACCTCGATCGGCACCCCGGGATCGCCACCCGCTTCGGCGATGCGCAGCCGTTCGAGCCACGCACCGGCGCTGCCGGGCTGCCGCCGGGCCGCCACCGCCAGGGCATCGTCCACCAGCGCCCGCGCCGCGGTGGCGGTCCGACCACCCTGGGCCGCCCGCACCGCCGCCCGGATCCTGGCCAGTTCGCCGGTGACCGCCGATGCGTTGGCCACCTCGCGGACCAGCGGATGGAGCAGGGGATCCGCCCCCGCCGCTTCCCGGCCGGCGACCACCTGCTGCACGGCCGCCGCCCGTTCCAGCTCGCCGCGGATCTGCCACGACGCCACCCCCATGGCCACGGCGGCAAGGCCGACGAACCCCAGGCCCAGCCGCACCGGCCAGGCCGGCACCGGCGCGGCGCGTGCCGCCAGCGCCCCCGCCACCAGCGCCGCCAGCACCACCGCCTGGACCACGATGGCCGGGGACTGCCAGATCAGATCCAGGCAGCCATGGGCCGCGAGCACCACCACCCCGCCCAGCGCACCGGTCGCCAGCGCCCGCCGGGCCGGATCCCCGGGCCAGGCCCGCCGCCAGCCCCACGCGGCCACCGTGATCCCCGCCACCAGCACCGCCAACCCGATCCACCCCCGCTCCAACCACCATTGCAACGGATCGCTATGGAGATGATCGACCACCATGCCCGCCGGCTCCGGCAGACCGGCGCGGCGGAACGCCGGCAGGGCGCTGCCCGGCCCGCTGCCCAGGGGTCCGGCATCCACGACCACCGGCAGGGCGGCCTCCCAGATCCGGGTCCGACCGCTCGACAGGGCCTCCGCCGAGCGGTCCCAACCGGTGAACCGCCGGTCGACCTGGTCCAGATTCAGCACCGCCAACAGAGCCACGATCCCCGCCACCCCGAGCACCGCCGCCGGCAGCCGGCCCCGGCGGGGCAGCGCCGCCCACCACCAGGGCACGGTCACGGCCAAGGCGATCAGGGTGCCGCCTCGGCTCGCCGTCAGCACCGTGGCCAGGGCGAGCACCACCGCCGCCGCCCACCACCGCCGCCGCACGCCGTCCTGGGACGCCAACGCCAAGGCCAGGGGGATCAGCGAGGCCCAGGCGGCGGCCGCATGGTTGGGGTACACGAACGCCCCGCGCACCCGGCCCGCATACGCGCCCCCCGGCCACTCGGGCGCCACGGCCGCCGCCACCAACCCGACCAGCGCGTGGAGGACCGCCGCGCCGACCAGCAGCGCCGCCAATCCCCGCCCCCGGTCACCGCGGGCCGCCACCGTGGCCGACAGCGCCAGGGCCGCCACCGCCCACCCCCATGCCGCCGCGGTCATCGCCCGATCCGCATCGATGGCATAGGCCTCGGGGGCCGTTCCCAATGCCGCATGATCCGGGGCGGTCCAGGGATGCCCCAGACCCACCGGCAGCGCGGCCATGGTCGCCAGCACCGCCGCCGGCACCGGGATCAGCCAGACCCAGCCCGTGGCCGCGGCCCGCCACCGCCGGCGCAGCCCGACCATCAGCGCCAGGGCGATGCCACCCATGGCGACCACGACCGGCCCCAGGACCCCGTCCGCGAACCCGCCCGCGGCCAGCACCAGGACCGCCCACGGTCCGGCCATGGCCAACCACCACGGCCGGTGGTCGCCGCCCTCGGCGGTCATGCCGGCTTGTCGCCGCCCGGCTTGAGCCGCAGGAATTTCCGGGTGGCGGTGGCGATCCCGGCCGCCGGCCGGGCGGGGACGCCATCACCACCCTCGCCGTACCCATACCCGTAGCCGCCCTGGTCGGTCGCCTGTTCGCCGTTCACGATGAGCCCGAGCACCCGGTCGCCGAGCGGCTTGAGCCGGTCCAGGGACCGGGCCAGGGCGGCCCGGGTCACCAGCCGGTCGCGCACCACCAGCAGCACGCCGTCGGCCAGGGCGCAGGCCGCCAGACCATCCGCCACCGCCCCCAGGGGCGAGGTGTCGATGATCACCGCCGCATACTCGTTCCGCCAACCCGCGAGCAGATCCGCCATCCGGGTCCCGGACAGCCGTTCACCGGGGTTGCGCCGGTCGACACCGGCGGTCAGCACCTCGAGCCGCGGATGCCCGCTGGCGATCGGGGTCGCCGTGCCACCGACCAGGGCCTCGGCCAGTCCGGCCGCATCCTCGGCCAGCCCGAGATGGCGGGCCACCGCCGGCCGGCGCAGATCCGCATCGACGAGCAGGGTCCGCACCCCCGCCGAGGCCAGGCTGATCGCCAGCCGGGTGGACAGGGTCGTCTTGCCCTCGCCCGCCGCCGACGAGGTCAGCACGAGCACCCGGCCGGGCTTGCCCTCGGCCGGCACCCGCAGCGCGGAGCGCAGCACGCGCACCGCATCCGCCAGCACCGGCGGCTGATCCGGATTCCCCCCCGCTCCCAGGGGCTCCAGTCCCGGAACCTGGGGCACATGGCCCACCACCGGCAGCCGGGCCAGCCCCGCGGCGGTGGACGCCCCGCGGATCCGCCGGTCCAAGGCCTCGGCGAGCAGCGCCATGCCGAGCCCTGCCGCGATGCCCGCCAGCAGCGCCGCGGCGGCGAACAGGGATTTCTTGATGTTGACCGGCCGCACACCGGCCCGGGGCGGATCGACCACCGTCACCTGCCCCGCCTCCAGACGGCTGGCGACCTCCTCCTCGGCGAGCCGGGTCAGCAACTGCTCCAGCAACCGCTCCCGGGACCGGCTTTCCTGGCTCAGGGCCTCAAGCCGGGCGAGATCCGCCCGATAGGCGGACAACTGGCGCTCGATCTCCACCGCCCGGGCCACCAGCATGTCGCGCTGCATCCCCCGGGCCCGCTGCTCGCCCACCAGCCGCGACCAGGCGATCTCCGCCGCCCGGCCCACCTCGACCTGGGCGGCCTCCATCTGGGCGGCGATCTCGCGCATGCGCGGATGCATCCCCTTGTACTTCGTCGCCAGCTCCACCGCCCGGTCGGCCAGCCCGAGCAGGGTCTTGCGCGCCTCGATCACCAGCGCATCCGAGCCCACCGTCGGCACCAGCACCAGCGAAGGCCCGGTGGCCCCCTGGCCCATGGCCACGAAGGCGGTCACCTCGGCCAGGTCCTTTTCCACCCCGACCCGGGCCTCGTTGAGCCGTTGGAGCATGCTCGTGTAGAGGTTGTCCTCGGGATCCGCCAGGGCGATGCCGCGCTCGTCCCGGAACCTGGCCTCGGCGGTGCGCGCCGCCTCGAGCCGGTCCCGGGCATTGGCCACCTGCTGCCCGAGGAAGGTCAAAGCCCCCTGCGAGCGCGCCGCCTGTTGACGGTTCTGGGCCGCATCGAACGCCGCCAGCACCGCGCCCAGCAACCGTTCCGCCCGTTGGCCGTCCTCGTCCCGCAGGGCCACCTGGATGACCCAGGAATCCCGGCTCGTGGTCACCCGGATCCGGCTTTCGAGCACCTGGCCGGGGTCTGCGACGGATGCAAAGGGATCCTGGTCCGCGACCCCGCCGCGGACCACCGCATCGGCCATCACCTGCCGGCTCAGGAGCAGATCCCGCTGGGTGTTGAGCAGGCTGAACTCGATCCGGCCCTCATCGCGCATCTCGTCGAACCGCACCGCCTTGCGCCCACGGTCCACGGCCAGGGCCGCCTCGGCCTCGAACAACGGGGTCTGACGCAGCAACGCCACCAGCACGAGCCCCGCGACCACCGCCGCCGCCGCCGCCGCCAGCCAGCGCCGCCGCCAGAGCACGGCAAGCAGATCGCCGATCGTGAGGGGAGGTGCTTGGGGCGTTTCCACGGTGGCCGGCAGGATGGGACGACCCCGGGGTTCCGCAAGGTCGCGCAACCAGACTGTCCCCATCCTTCACCGGATCTTCACCGGGATCCGCTTCGACGCCGGAACATGCAGCCTTGACCGCCGCTTCCCGTCTGCGATCAATCACGCCCCGGAGCCAGCCATGTCCCCCATCGACCATCGCCCCGCCCGCCGTCTGGGCCGCCCGCTCCCGCTCTGCGCCCTGCTCGCCGCCGGACTCCTGGCCGTCTCGCCCGTCGCCGGAGCCAGCGCCGCCGACACCCCCGCGCCCCCTGCGACCCCCGCATCCACCCAGGCCGCATCCCGCGATGGTGCCCTGCTCGCCCTGATCTCCGCCGCCAGCACCCTCTCGCCGGGCATCCTCACCCCCGTCGCCGTCCCGGGTTCACAGCCCCCGCTATCGATCCGGGTGCGCAGCAACCCGGACACCAGCATCGCCGTCTCCGGCATCCCCGGGGTGACCACGGTGCTGCTCCGGCCCTCGACCACCAACCCGGCCCACATCGCCATCGACCAGGACGGCGACGGCACCATCGACGAGGTCCTCCCGGTCCTTGCGGATGGCCTGGGCACCCCGCTGCCGCGCAGCGCCTGGCCCGCCCTCGGCCTGCCCGCCCTCCTGACCAGCGAAGCGATCCCCTCCGACGAGCTTGCGGTGGGCAACCAGGGCGAGGGCGACACCGCCCTCGGCAACCTGGGCGGTGACCGCCCGGGCGCCATCCCCGGCGGCACCGGTGGCGGCTTCGGCGGCATCATCGGCGAGAACAACAGCAACGCCGTGAGCCCGACCCGTCCGTGATGCGCCCAGCCGTCCTGCTCTGCGCCCTGGCCGCGCTCGCCGGCGCCGAATCCGGGTACCGCCTGTTCCCGGGCGATCTCATCCGGGTCCAGGTCTTCGACCACGCGGACCTGACCATCGACCTGCGGGTGCCGGATTCCGGGACCACCGCGTTCCCCCTCATCGGGGATCTCGGGCCCCTCCGGGACCGGTCCGCGCCGGCGCTGGTGGCCGACATCACCCGCCGGCTCGGGACGGATTACCTGGTCGATCCGGTCGTGACCCTCACCGTCACCGAGTTCGGCCCCCGCCAGGCCGTCATCATGGGCGCGGTCAAGGATGGCGGCGCCGTCCCCCTCGACCCGCAACTGCCCAAGACCGCCATCCAGGCCATCGGCCAGGCCGGCGGCTTCGAAGACGACGCGGACCGCTCCGCCACGGTCATCATCCGCCGCGACCGCGACGACCCGTCGTTGGTGCTCGCCATCCCGGTCCCCGCCACCGACCGCACCGAGGCCTTGGCCGCCGACCGCCCCCTCGACCACGGGGATGTGGTCATCGTCCCCCGCCTCGACCGCATCTATGTCATCGGCATGGTCCAGCAGCCCGGTGCCGTCGCCCTGCCCACCCGCGAAGTCCTGACCGTCAGCAAGGCCGTCAGCCTGACCGGCGGCTTCGCCCGCTTCGCCCGCAAGGATGCCGTGCAGATCATCCGCCAAGGCAGGATCACCGTCATCGATGTCGAATCCCTGCTCACCGGCAAGGGCGGCACCGACCTCGACCTCAAGCCCGGCGACACGGTCTACGTACCGGAATCGCGATTCTGACCGGGTGACCGCGACAGCCGCGGCAAGCCCCAGGCACCCCGGACCATCCCCTCCACGGACTCCGCCGAGCCGCGACGATGGGCCTTGCCCACCGTCACGGCGCCAAGCCCCGTCGCCGCAGGATTGACTGTGCCCCTGAATGGGCTCCTATGAACCCATGATCACCCAGGACGCCGGCTTCACGTACCTGCTCGGCCGCCACCCCGACGAAGCCCTGGTCCTCTTCTGCCCCGAGGCCCTGGCCGCGCGCGGAGCCCCCGCCGATGCCACCCTGGTCGCCACCGAGATCCCGCCGCTGACCAGCGACAGCAGCCACCGCCTGATGGACCTCGCCGTCCGCTTCACCTGGCCGGATCATGCCCCGCTGATCATCACCCTGCTCGAACACGGGAGCGACCGCCACCGCATCGATCTGCATCGGGTCCTTCGCTCCATGGCCGAGCTGATCCTGCGCCATCCGACCGCCACCGTCCTGCCCATCATCCTGGTCACCGACCATTGGCCTTCCCAGCGCCCGGAACCCTTGCTCACCCACGCCAACCGGATCACCCGCATCGACGCGGATGCCACCAAGGTCGCCCGACCCCAGACCGGCGAGATCCCCATCCCCAATCCCGGCCTGACACCCCCCCGGGACCGCCGGTTTCCAACCGGCCCGCATCACAGCGAACACAGGGACCGCCGAGCACCGCTCGGCCCGAGCCCCCAGCGGCGGTGCCCCGATCCCGCCGCCCCAGGGCGCGCCGGCGCCCCCGCCGGCATGCACCGTCGATGCTCAGCACCGTC
>CAMCAC010000110.1 GCA_945872305.1 Candidatus Kuenenia stuttgartensis
GGTCTGTGGCTGGCGCCGGTGGCGCGGTGCACGGTGGGCGACCCGCCGGCCCGGGAGCGGGTGACGGTGGATGACTACCTGACGCTGGTGGATGCGACCGGGCGGGCCCTGCGGGCGGGCAAGCGCGGAGCGATCCCGCCGGAATTGGCGCCGATCCTGGCCCGCCTGGATGTGTCGGTGGAGGACTGGATCGCGACCATGACCGGGTGGCGGTCGATGCTCGGTGG
This sequence comes from Candidatus Kuenenia stuttgartensis, assembly GCA_945872305.1. Classification (GTDB taxonomy): domain Bacteria; phylum Planctomycetota; class UBA11346; order UBA11346; family UBA11346; genus CAMCAC01. Next base: position 228 of record CAMCAC010000110.1, read on the forward strand.
GGCGGTGGGCCATGTGGCGGCCCGGGTGGCGGAGGCGGGCCGGCGTGGGGTCGCGTGGGTGCGGAATCGGTGTCCGCTGTTTGGGCGGGCGGTGGCGTAGGCGGGTTGGGGCTTGGGTGGTCCGCTTCATGGAGGGTGGGCCGGTTGGAAACCGGCGGTCCCGGGGTTCGGGTCATTCGGTGTTGCCGAGGGTGGCATCGGCCTCCCCTTGCTGGCGGAGGTCGGTGCCGTTCGATCGTTCTGCACCCATGACGACAGGCGAACTTCTTCAGGCGAATCTTTTGTCGCCTATGCTGCTCGCCTTCGCCCTCGGGGTGGTCGCCCGCCTGGTCAAGAGCGATCTGCAGTTCCCCAAGGATCTGGGGACGATGCTGAGCATCTTCCTGCTCTTCGCCATCGGCTTGAAGGGCGGTGCGGCCCTGGGCCAGGCGGCGCCCGGGGATCTGCTGTGGCCGGCGGTGGCGGCGCTGGGGCTGGGGATCGTGATCCCGTTGTGGACCTATCCGGTGGTCCGTCGGCTGGGTGGCTTCGGCAGCGAGGAGGCCGCCGCCCTGGTCGCGCATTACGGTTCGACCTCGGCGGTGACCTTCCTGGCGGCGCTCACCTTCCTCGAATCCCTGGAGACCGGGCCCGAGGGCTTCATGCCCGGCCTGCTCGCGATCATGGAGGTGCCGGGCATCGTGGTCGCCCTGCTGCTCGCCAAGCCGGTGGACGGGGTGCGCAAGCCCCTCGGGCCGGCCATCTGGCATGTGCTGACCGGCAAGAGCCTGCTCCTGCTCATCGGCGGCATGGCGATCGGCTGGTTGGCGGATCCCAAGGGGATGCATGCCGTATCGGCGTTCTTCGTCGAGCCCTTCCGCGGCGTGCTCTGCCTGTTCCTGCTCGAACTCGGGATGATCGCGGCGGAGCGGCTGCGCGACCTGCGGGCGCACCTGGTCTTCCTGATCGCCTTCGGCATCGCCGCCCCGGTGATCAACGGCTGCCTGGGGGTGGTGGCGGGTCATCTCGCCGGGCTCTCGGCGCCGGGGGCCACGGTGCTCGGGGTGCTCGCGGCGAGCGCCAGCTACATTGCCGCCCCGGCGGCGGTGCGCATGGCGTTGCCGGCGGTGAATCCCGGGCCAGCCCTGGCGGCGGCGCTGGGGGTGACCTTCCCCTTCAATCTGATCGTCGGCCTGCCGCTCTATTACGAGGTCGCGATCCGGCTGTGAGCCGGTCGGAGCGGGCTTCGGACGCTGCGCCGTGCTGCACGGGGGCTGTGTGATGCATCTGTCACCACGCCGTACTGGAATATGCTGCAACACTCGCCGCGCGACCCCAAATGTGCGCAAAGCATTGTCATCATGTGGTTAGCGCATGAATTCAGGCACGGCCGCATCAATTGGCGAGGTTTGTGCACGGGCCGTCGCTCATGCATACATCCTCGTCCGTGCGCCTGCGCACCATCGAATCCCCCCCTTCAACTCCTGTGATCCATGATGATTACCGGGGCTCGGCGCCGCGGCTGCTGACCTTTCCCAGCGGTGTCGTCCGGGCTCTGCTGCGGGGCTGGCGCCGGTCCCAGCGGCCCCTGATCGGAAACAGCACGGATTCCCGGCTCGTGGCCCAGCGCCATGCCCAGACGATCATGCGCCACGGGCTGCCGGGGAGCATCGACGGTGATCCGGCCCGCATCGGCTGGCATGACCAGGGCATGGGTGGATTCCGGTGAGGCGCCGGGCAGTCCCCGCGGGACTGGCCGGACTCGTCCTCTTGGCTGGTTGCGCGGGGCCCGCGGCGGCGCCTGTCGCCCAGGGTCCCATCCGGTATCCGGTCAGCGTGTCCCCGGTCGCCCAATCCGCGACCGGCGCGGCTTCCCTGGTGGTGGCGGGGGATCTGGTGCCCTCGTCATTGGTGGCGGTCATCGCTCCCCTCGATGGCCAGGTGGAACGCCTGGCCGTGGTAGAGGGCCAGACCGTCGTGGCCGGCCAGACCCTGCTCGCCATCGACGGCGAACGGCTGCGTCTGGAGCGGCTCAAGGCCGCCGCGGACCTTGATCGTGCGCGGCGCGCCCTGGATCTTGCGCAGGCCGCCGAGTCGCGCCGCAACCGGCTCTCGGCCGGCGATGCGGCGCTGCTCAGCGACGAGGAGCGCCAGGAATCCCAGGCCCGATCCGCCCAGGCCCGGGCCGAGGTCGACCGCGCCGAGGCGACCCTCGCGCTGGCGTCGCTGGCCCTGGACCGCGCCACGCTGCGCGCCCCGGTGGCCGGTACCGTCGTCGGCCTGGAGGTCGGCGAGGCGGCCCGGGTCGCCGCGGGACGCCGGCTGCTCGGCGTCCTCCAGGCGGGCCCGCCCCAGGTCGCGTTCCGGGTGCCCGCCGATCTGGTCCCGCGCATCCAGGTCGGGAACCAGGTGCAGATCCAACCCGGCGGCGGTGCGCCGGTGACGGGCACGATCATCTCCATAGCCCAGACCGCGGATGCCAGCCGGCAGGTCGGGGTGCGCGCCCTGCTCTCGGTGGCGGGACACCGTCCCGGCGGCCTCGCCCTGGTCCGCGTCAGCCTGCCCCTGGGTCCCGGGCTGGCGGTGCCGCGCAGCGCCCTGCGCGCATCGGACCGCGGAATGCTCGCGTTTGTCCACCACGGCGACCGGGTGCGCCAGCGCCAGGTCGAGACCGGACTCACCTCGGACGACGGCTGGTGCGAGGTCGTGACCGGCCTGAGCGAGGGCGAGGCGGTGGTGGTGGCGGGGATCGACGCCCTGCGGGATGGCGCGCCGGTGCGGCTGGTCGCCGTGCCGTGATCCGCGCACGGTCCACGGCATGATCGGGTGGTTCGCCCGCCGCCGCGTCGCCGCCTGGGCCGTGCTCGTGGTGGCGGTGGTTTTGGGCGGCCTCGCCCTGGGCAATGTGGGGATCAGCCAGTATCCCGACCTCGCCCGGCCGGTGATCACGGTCCAGGCGACCTGGCCCGGCGCCTCTCCCGAGGCGGTGGAACAGGCCCTGGCGGTGCCCATCGAGGAGGCCGCCGCCCAGGTGCCGGGGACGGCGCGCATCTGGTCCCAGTCCCGGCGCGGTGGTGTCACGGTCGGGCTGGCCCTGCCCCTGGGCGCGGATGTCGATGCGGCGGCGGTGGAGTTGCGCCAGCGGCTGGCCCAGCTCGCCCGCCGGCTCCCGCGTGAGGCGGACGCGCCGGTGGTACGCACCGCCAACCCGGACGATGAGCCGATCCTCGCCCTGGCCCTGACCGGGGCCGTCCCGCCCCGGGTCCTGAGCGACTGGTCGCTGCATCTCGTGGCGCGGGATCTGCGCACGGTGCCCGGGGTGGGCGACATCGAGGTGGTCGGGGCCGGCGCCCGGGAGGTGCGGATCTGGCTTGATGCCCGCCGGCTCCAGGCCCTGGGGATCGCCCCGGGGGATGCGGTCGAGGCCCTGCGCCGGAACCACCTGGATGCGCCCGCAGGCTCGTTGGATGACGGCAGCGGCGCGGTCGGGCTGCGTCTGCTCGGCGAGGCCGCGGACCTCGGCGCCCTCGCCCGGCTCGCGGTCCGCCCCGAGGCCGGGGTGCGGCTCGGCGATGTGGCCCTCATCGAGGACGGCTTCGGGGACGGCCGCAACATCTACCGGGTCGAGGGCGAGCCGGCCCAGGGCCTGCTCATCCGCAAGCGCCCCGGGGCCAACGCGGTGGCGGTCGCCGACGGGGTGCTGGCCCGGATCCCGGATCTGGCCCGGGATCTGCCGCCGGAGCTGACCCTGCGGGTCGTCGATGACCGCACGGTGCCCATCCGCCACGCGGTGCATGAGATCGGCTTCGAGATCGTGGTCGCCATCCTGCTCACCGCGGTGGTGTGCCGGATCGCCCTCGGGGGATGGGGCGCCACCGCCAACGTGGTCCTGGCCATCCCCATGTCGCTCCTCGGCGCGGTCGGGGTGGTCTACCTGCTCGGCTGGACCCTGAACACCTTCACGCTCCTCGGCCTGGGGCTGGCGGTCGGGCTGGTGGTCGATGACGCGATCATGGTCCTTGAGAGCATCGTCCGCCGGCTGACCCCCGGCGCCGATCCGACCGAGGCGGCGATCGCCGGCACGCGCTCCATCGCCGGCGCCGCCGCGGCCGCGACCCTGGCGGTGGTCGCGGTGTTCTCGCCGGCCCTGATCCTGCCCGGCGAGGTCGGCCGCTCGTTTCTGCAGTTCGGCACCGCGCTCTCGGTGGCGGTCCTGCTGTCGTGGGTCGAGGCGGTCACCCTGACCCCCGCCCGCTGCGCCCGGATTCCGCCCGGTCATGGGGGGGAGCATGCGCAGCCACGCTGGTTCGCCGGGCTCAATGCCTGGGTCGTCGCGCGGCCCTGGACCACCGTCGGGCTGGGCACGGCCCTGTGCGCCGCCGGCATCGCCGCCGTCCTCTTCATCCCCCGGGAGGTCGCCCCGCGCACCGACCAGGGTCTGGTCCAGGTCCATGTCGAGGGCGGTCCGGGCATGGATCTCGCCCAGATCGACACGGCGGTCGCCGCCATCGAGGGCTGGCTGCGGGCCCAGTCCGAGACGGCCGCGGTGCAGGCCCGGATCTGGGGCCCCGGCGACGGTGTCCGGCCCGGAGCGATGCTGACCGTCGGACTGTCGGCCGGCGGCCGGGATCCCGCCTGGATCCTGGCCGACCGCTGGGCCCGGGCGGCCCGGGAGGTCTCGCCCACGGTCCAGGTGCGGGCATCGATCCCGCGCACCGCGATCGCCGACCTCCCGCCTCCCGGAGAGCCGTCCGTCGAGCTGCGCGGCCAGGATTTCGCGGTGCTCTCCGCCGCCGCCCAGGCGGTCATCGCCGCCTGGGAGCGCACCGGCATGGTGGAACGGGCGCGGTCGTCGGCCCGGCCCGGCCCGCCGGAACTGCGGCTGATCCCCGACCGCGACCGGGCGGCGGATCTGGGGGTGAGCGTGGCGGATCTGGCCACCGCGGTGGGCGCCCTCACCGCTCCGGTCCGGGTGGGTTCGATCCAGGTCGGCGGTCAGCGCTCGGATGTGGTGGTGCGTCTGCGGGCCGACCAGCGGTCCCGGCGCAGCGATCTGCTCTCGCTGCCGGTACGGGTCCGCGACGGGGTGGTGCCCCTGGCGGCGGTGGTGTCGGTGGGCGAGGCGCCGTCCGCGGGCGTGCTTGCCCGGACCGACCGGGAGCGGGCGGTGAGCGTGTCCGCCGCCCTGGTCGACGGCGCTTCGGCCGGGGATCCCATGCCCCGGTTGCTGTCCGCCGCCCGGGAGGTCCTTCCGCCCGGGGTGCGGGTGGTGGATTCCGGCAGCGGCCGTGCGCTGGCGGATCTGGTCCGGGCCCTGGGCTGGGCTCTGGTCGGGGGCCTGGCGGCGGCGGGGATGATCCTTGCCGTCCAGTACGACAGCGTCCGCCTCGCCCTGGTCGCCCTGGCGGCGGCGCCACCCGCCGCCGCCGGCGCCGCGACGATGCTGTGGGCCACCGGCGGCAGCCTGCATGTGGTCACCGGGCTGGGCTGCCTGCTGGTCATCGGCCTGGCGCTCAAGAACGGCATCCTGCTCGTGGACCAGGCCAACCAGGCCCGGCTGGCCGGTGTCGCGCCGCGCGCCGCCATCCTCGCCGCGGCCCCGACCCGCTTCCGGGCGGTGGTCATGACCTCGCTGGTCACCGCCCTGGCGGCGGTCCCCGTCGCGGTGGGGTTCGGTCCCGGCGCCGAGCTGCGCGCCCCCATGGCCCGGGCGGTGGTCGGGGGCATCGCCCTGAGCACCGCGATCTCCCTGCTGCTCGTCCCCGCCCTGCTCACCATCGCCTGGCGGCGGATGCGGGAGCCGGCGGGCGAGAGCCGGCCTACACCGCCACCGGTGCCTTGATGGCCGGGTGGGGGTCGTAGCCCTCGATGCGGATCTGTTCGGCGGTGACCGCGAACAGGTCGGTGATCGTCGGATCGAGGACCAGGGTCGGCAGCGGCCGGTGCTCGCGGCTGAGCTGCAGCCGGGCCTGCTCCAGGTGGTTCTTGTAGAGGTGGGCGTCGCCCAGGGTGTGGACGAACACGCCGGGCTTCAGGCCGGTGACCCGGGCCACGAGATGGGTGAGCAGGGCGTAGCTGGCGATGTTAAACGGCACGCCCAGGAAGCAGTCGGCGCTGCGCTGGTAGAGCTGGCAGTGGAGCCGGCCGCCGCTGCTGACCTGGAACTGGAACAGGGTGTGGCAGGGGGGCAGGGCGACCTGGTCCGCCTCGCGGGGGTTCCAGCCGGTGACGATGAGCCGCCGGCTGGTGGGATTGCGGCGGATCTCGGCGACGACCCGGGCGAGCTGGTCCACCCCGTCGCGCTCGAAGGTGCCGTCGGGCCGGCGGGTGGCGCCGAAGTTCCGCCACTGGTGGCCGTAGACCGGGCCGAGGTCGCCGGCGGGGCGGCCGAAGCGGGCGCACTGCTCCGGGGTGGCCCATTCGTCCCAGATGGTGACGCCGCGCTCGTTGAGCCACTGGTTGTCGGTGCGGCCGCTGAGGAACCAGAGCAGTTCCTGGATGACCGAGCGGGTGTGCACCTTTTTGGTGGTCACCAGCGGGAAGCCGGCGGCCAGGTCGAAGCGCATCTGGTGGCCGAAGATGCCGATGGTCCCGGTGCCCGTGCGGTCATCGCGCTCCTCGCCCTCGGCGAGGATGCGTTCGAGCAGCTCGTGATAGACCTTCATGCCTTCTTGTCGGGCATCGAGCAGAGCGGGTGGCTGGCCTCGGGGTCCGAGATCAGGGTATGGATCGTGAGATCCTTGAACCGCTGCTCGATGACCGCCATGGCCGCATCCATGTGCCGGTGCAGGGGGCACAGATTGGGGCCGTGCTCGCCGATGTTCAGCGGGCAGGTGTGGATGCGCGCCACCGGTTCGATCGCCTGGACCACATCCAGGACGGTCAGCGTCTTGGCGTCCTTGAGCAGGGTGAACCCGCCGCGCAGGCCGCGCTGCGAGCTGACCAGCTTGGCCCGGGAGAGCATCTGCAGGACCTTGGCCAGGTAGCCCACCGGCACCTTGGTGCCCTGGGCGATGGTCTCGGCGGTGTGCGCCTGGGTCGGGTTGTCCGCCAGGTACACAATCGCGCGCAAGGCGTATTCGGAGGTCTGCGAGATCATGGGCGCGGATCCTGGGGACGGGCGTGTGAAGGCAAACCGTTCAGATGCCCTTGCGGCTGTACAGCCGGTCGATCACCCCGGGCAGGTGGTCCTGGGCATTGCGCAGGTCCGACGGATCGCCGCCGAGGGCGGTGAAGAAGTCCGCGCCGCGGTCGGTGGGCTTGATGCCGACGATCACGAACGGCATGCCGCTCATGATGATCCCGATCGCCTTCTGGCGGTCCTCGTCGAGGTTCGCCGGGTCCACGGGCGTCGGATCCGCCGTCGGCGCGGGCGTGGGGGCGGGCGCCGGGGCCTTGGCCTTGCCGGGGACGCCGGCGGCGCCGGGGAAACGGATGATCTTGTCGGACATGCCGGCATTGGATGCGGCCCTTGCCCGGGGGAAGGGACTGCGGGTTCCGGGCCGCCCCCCGGATCGCCGAGTTGCACTCGGCAGGGTGGCCAGAGCCCCGGATCCCCGGCCCCCCCGGATCCCCCCCCCGCCCGCAGCCCCACGCGGCGGTCGGTCAGCCCAGCCGGGTCAGCAGCTCCCACGGTCGGCGGGCGTACCAGGAACCGTCAAAGGCGCAGTTGGAGTAGCAGTCCGGGTTGCAGGCGGTCCGGCCCTCGGCCAGCCGCCGGCGCAGGGCCGGGAGGTCGCACCGGCGCAGGTCGGTGAAGACGATGCCGAGATCTCCCATCCGCTTGGTGCAGTCCCGGACATGGCCCCGGGGATCGACGTTGATCCAACCCCGGCGCGACCCGTATCCACAGGTCCAGAAGCGGTCCCCGCGCAGGAAGCGGACCAGGCCGGCACCATAGGCCGGCGGATCGATGATCCGGCAGCCGCGTCGGCGTTGGCGCACCAGCGCGAGCTGGGCCGCCCGCACCGGCGCGGGCCGCTCCGGGGTGAAATGGATGGCCGGATCCGCCGCGGCCCGGCCGGGGGGCATGGCGAAACCCACCGAGACGGGCAGCCCGTCCGCCCGGCAGGCATCCAGGACCGCGTCGATCTCCGCGATGTTCCCCGGGCCGAGGACCGCATTGATCCGTACCCGCAGGCCCGTCCGCCGGCGCACCCGGCGGAGCGCGTCGCGGAAGCCGGGATCGCCCAGGCGGTGCTTGGGGGAGCCACCCTGGCCATCGAGCGCATCCACGGACAGATTGAGCAGATGCAGTCCCGCGCTGGCAAGGCCGGTCAGCCACTCCTCGTCGAGCCGGCTGCCGTTGCTGGTCAGGTCGGTGAGCAGGCCGGCCCGGGCGCAGGCGGCGACGGCGCGGTCCAGGTGCGGCCACAGGGTCGGCTCCCCGCCGAGGAAGCTGATCACCCCCGCGTCCAGCCGCCGGGCGTTGGCCAGGCAGGCGGTGAACAGGTCCCACCCCATCTGGCCGCCGGCGCCGCGCTGCCAGCAGTAGGCACAGGCCAGGTTGCACGCGTCGGTGGGGATGATGCGGATGCACGGTGCGGTCGGGCGCCACCGGCCGATCACCAGGCTCCGGCCCAGGCGCCAGGACGGGAGCGCACGCATGGAGTCACGGTGCGGGGGGCCGGCGAGCCCGCAAGCGGGTCGGGGCGGCGCAGAGCCGTGGGGTGTGTGCCGGCTTTGTTGGAGATTCGGGGCTCTGGCCACCCGTGCCGAGTGCACCTCGGCGATCCGGGGGTCGGCGCGCAGCCCGGATTCACGGGTGCTGGCGATTCGGGGCTCTGGCCACCCGTGCCGAGTGCACCTCGGCGATCCGGTCCGGCATGGAACCCGGAGCCACGGGCGCTCGTGCTTTCCCCAGGGATCCGCCGCCCAGGGTGCGCCGCCCATGGCCCAACCTTCCCCCGGCGGTCCGTCGGACCGGCCGCGCGGCCCGACGCCGCCCACCGCCCTCTCGAACTGCCGGCTGGTCCTGTGCCGGACCCAGGGGCCGGTGAACCTGGGCATGGTCGCCCGGCTGTGCGGCAACCTGGGGATCCCGGAGCTGGCCCTGGTCGCGCCGGAATGCGGCATCGACATCCCCGAAGCGCGGATGTTCTCAACCCACAGCAAGGAACTGCTGCTGTCGGCGCCGGTGTACGCGACGCTCGAAGAGGCCACCGCGGACTGCGGGTATGTGGTCGGCACGAGCGGCGACTTCCGGGTCGGCGAGCTGGGCGCGCCGATCCCGGCCCAGCGGCTCCCGGCGCTGCTCGCCGAGCGGCCGTGCACCCGCTGGGCCCTGGTCTTCGGCTGTGAGAGCGACGGTCTGAACGAGCAGGAGCTGCGCGCCTGCCAGGCGTGGATCCACCTCGACACCTGGGGCCACAACATCAGCTTCAACCTCGCCAATGCGGTGGCGATCTGCGGCTACCTGATCGCCATGCACAGTGCGGCGGGCCGCCCGCCGGAACCGGACTCCGCGCCGGAACCGATGGCGAGCCGGCGCGAGGTCGAGGGCCTGGAGGAGTTCTGGTCGCG
>CAMCAC010000111.1 GCA_945872305.1 Candidatus Kuenenia stuttgartensis
GCGCCGGGTCCAAGGAGCAGGCGGCGGCCGCCGCCGCCCTGGTCCAGGCCCTGGCCGGCGCCGCCGGGCGGGCCGACCTGGACGAAGCGGACCGTTCCCTGGCCGCCCGGGCCGCGGCCCTGGCGGAGCGGGCGGCCCGGGAACGGGACCGGACCGCCTGCGAGGCCGAGGCCCGGCGCATCCGCGACCACGTCCTGGGACTGCCAACCGACCAGCAGGAACCCGCCCTGGGCGATGCGGCCCGGTCCGGCCAGGGCCCCAACGCCGCCGGCGGCGGGCGCATCGACGCCCTCGAACCCGGCCGCCAGGGCGGCTCGTTCGACCAGGCGGTCTTCGCCCTGCCCGTGGGGGGCGTCTCCGAGCCGTTCTGGCACCAGGGTGCCCTGTGGCTGGTCCTGGTCCGCAGCCTGGAGGAGGCCCGCCAGCGCAGCCTGGACGAGGTCGCCGGCGAGATCGAGACCAGCCTGCGCCGGGGCCGCTCGGCCCAGGTTCGGGAGCGGCTGGTCGGCATCCTGCGCGGCCGGGCGGTGGTCGACGACCGGCTGACCCTGGCCGAGGCCCTGCGGTGATGACCGCCGACCCGGTAAGGGACGGGGGGGAGCCCGCGTCTCCACCGCCGATGGACGCCGTGGCCACCCTCACCGCCGCCGCCGATCTCCAGGGCACCGCCCTGGCCATCCTCGAACGCGAGGAGGCCAGCATCCGCCGGGTGATCGGACGGTATGTCCATAACCCCCATGCGGTTGACGATCTCTACCAGGAGGTCTGCCTGAAGGCCATCCGGCGTCTCGGCAGCGTGCGCGAGCCGGATGCGGTGCGCGGCTGGATCTACCAGCTCGCCCGCAACGCGAGCATCGACTTCCTGCGCCGCCGGGCCGCCGCCCCGGACCGCGACCACGAGGCCGTGGCCGAGGAGCTGCCGGCCCACGGCGAGCACGCCCGGGAGCCCGGCGACCAGGTGCTCAGCCGCGAGCGCATCGACGCCATCCACCGCGCCCTGGCGGATCTGCCCGCCAGCCAGCGGGAGGCCATCCGCCTGCGCATCGAGGACGGCCTGGACCACGAAGGCATCGCCGCCCGCCTGGGGATCAGCCGCCAGGCGGTGGAAGTCCGCCTGTGCCGCGGCCGCGCCGCGCTCAAATCCATGCTCGACCGGATCCTGGGGGGCGACCTGTGAGCGCCCAGATGACCTGTGGCGAGGCGGAGCCGCTGCTCCCGCTGGTCGCGGACGGCGTCCTTGATCCGGACGGCGATCCGGCCCTGTTCGCCCACCTGGCCCGCTGCCAGTCCTGCCAGGAATCCCTGGCCCGCCACGATCTCGTGACCCTGGCGCTGGAGCGGGCACCGCGCCCGGCGCCGCGCACCATCCGCATCCCCTGGCCGGTGGCGGTGGCCGCCGCCGCATCCCTGGTGCTCGGGGTCGGGGCCTGGCTGTGGCCGGGCGCCGATGCCGCCGCCGCCCAGCCCACCGGCCCGGTGGTCCACCGCCTGCCCGGCGCCGAGGGCGAAGCCCCCCTCTACCTCATCGAGGGCGAGCAGGGCGGCGTGGTGGTGGATCCCAGCGCCATCGACGGCGGCAGCGAGGCCGGTGCGGCCGGCGCGGTCCCCGTCAACCTGCGCCGCCGGTGATCGCCGCCCGCCAGCGGGCCGCCAGGTCGTCGCGCAGCGCCGGCGTCAGCCGGTTCCACGCCATCCCCCGTTGGGCTCCGGCCACCGCATAGACGCCGTTCAGGCTGAACGGATGGCCGAGGGCCCGGCAGGTCAGCCCCACCGCCACCGGATCCCGCCCAGCGAGATCATCGGGCGTGGTGATGCCCACATCCGCCAGCCAGCGCCGGGTCGCCGGCCCGAGATTCCGCCAGCCATCCATGCCGGCACAGCCTGGACCGCCGCCTTGCGCGGTCGAGACCGATCCTTCCCATGCCGCCATGCGCCGCCCGCCGACCCTGCGCCTGGACAAGGTGCACGAGACGATCACCCAGCTCCGCCACCGGGTCGAGGAGCGCTTCCCCGGCTCCGGGCTCGCGGGATTGGTGGCGGACCTGGAACGCATCGCCGCCGGGGTCCGGGGCCAGGTCCGCGCCATGCACCGGCCGATCTGGTGGGTGTGGGCCCTGGTCGCGTTCACCGTGGTCGTGCTCGGCGGGGTGATCGCCCTGCTCGCGGGGAGCGTGCGGATGCAGGGGCCGGCGACCTGGACCGAGATGGCCCAGGGCATCGACGCGGTGACCAGCGAGCTGGCCCTGATGATCGCGGTGGTGGTCTTCCTGGCGGGCTGGCAGACCCGTATCCGGCGCAACCGGGTGGTGGCCGCGGTGCGCGACCTGCGCGAGCTCGCCCACATCGTGGACATGCTGCAATTGACCAAGGATCCCGGCGGGGCCGCCGGGGTGTCGCTGCCCGCCACCGCGCACAGCCCGCGCCGGGACCTGTCGCCGGCGGAGCTGGAGCGCTACCTGGACTACTGCTCCGAGCTGCTTTCCCTCGCCGCCAAAGTCGCGCAGTTCTATGTCGCCGACTTCGACGACCCCCAGGCCACCGAGGCCGTCAACGACCTGGAAGACATGACCAACGGCCTGTCGCGGAAGATCTGGCAGAAGATCATGATCATCGACCACCATCGGCGGGGTTGAGGTCCGCCGCCGCCGGGCGCGCCGCGGGGTCCGGCGCCGTGCAGCGGTCGCGCAGGGCGACCAGATGCGCCGGCGGTTCCGGGCAGCGATGGAGCAGATCGTCGAGGAAGTGGCCGTAGGCGAGGACCTCCTGCCGCTGCCACGGCCGCGGGTCCCCGGGCGGCGCCCAGGCGGCGCCGAAGTCCCCCAGGCGGGCCTCGCCGTCGGTGCGGACCAGGATGTTGTGGGCGTACAGGTCGCCGTGGACCAGCCCGCGATGGTGCAGGTGGGCCAGGGCGGCGGCGATGTCCCGGGCGATGCGCGACGCCGCCAGCGGCGTGAACAGGGTGCCCTCGGGGTAGGTGTCGCGGCTGCACGAGTCGAAGCTCGGCGGCAGGCCGAGCCGGGTCCAGCCGCCATCGAGCAGGTCCATGGCCAGGGCATCGCCGCCGTCGGGGAGCCCCACGACCCGGGCGGTGACGCCGATCAGGTGGGAATGGTCCCCGGCGGCGCACCAGGCGGCCTCCTCGCTCGCCGGCAGGCCGTCGCTGGTCAGCCCGGCGCGGAACCGCTTCACCGCCATCCGGCGGCCATCCCGGTGGCGCATGCGCCGGATCACGCCGGATGCGCCGGCGCCCAGTTCGCCCTCGTCGCCGAGATCCGCCCAGGCGAGGGCCGGCAATGCCGGCGACGGCGGATTCGCCACGCCGGGATTCGCCCCGGCCCCGAGCCAGGCGAGGGCCGGCAACGCTGCGAGCCATGACGGCAGCGCCGGCAGGGCATTGGCGGCGATGCGCAGCAGGGCCAACCGCGGATGCCCCGCCAGGGATTCCGGCAGGGCGGTCAGCCGGTTGCCCGCCAGGCCGACCTTCTCCAGTCGCGGACGGCGGCCGAGCTCTGCGGGCAGCGCCGTGAGCCGGTTGCCGGTCAGGATCAGCCAGCGCAACCGCGGCGGCAGGCTCGCCGACGGGACCTCGGCGACCCCGCAGCCCCGGGCGCCGACCAGTTCCAGCGCCGGCAGCGCCCCCAGCACCTCGGGCAGCACCGGCAGCGGATTGCCGGACAGGAACAGGATGCGCAACCGGTGCAGCCGCGGCAGCCAGTCGGGCAGCCCCGCGAGCCGGTTGCCGGACAGGTCGAGGATCTCCAAGGAATCCGCGAGGCCGAGCAGGCCGTCGGGCAGCCGCTCCAGATCCGCGTGGAGATCCACCCGCCGCGCCCCGGCGAGCCGGCCGGCATCGAGATCGGCGACGGTGGCGCGCATGGTTCCCACCCTGCCGGCGGCGACGCGGACGCCACCGGGGCGGCTTGCGCCGGCGGTCCGACACGGGAGCGTGCGGGCATGCTGCGCGTCCTCCTGTCCGCCCTGGTCGCCGCCGTCGTGGCCTCCCCGGCCAGCGCCGGGGAATCACCCCGCACCGGGTTCTTCTCCACCACCTTCAACGAACGCCATCCGGAGAGCGCCTACGAGCGGATGGCCGCCCGCTACAACTGGGGTCAGCCCGAGGCCGGAGCGCTCTACGACATCGGCCAGGAGTCGTTCGACCTCCATGTGCCCGCGGAGTATGACGGGTCGGTGCCCTATGGACTGGTGGTGTTCACCAGCGCCAGCGGCGGCGGCAACAACCGCGGATACCGCCACCTGATGGTCAAGCACCGGCTGATCTGGATCGGCGCCGCCAATGTTCCCAATGCCCGCCATATCGGGCCGCGCTGGGGACTGGCCCTGGATGCGGTGTGGAACATGCGCCAACGCTACCGCATCGACCCGCGGCGGATCTATGCCAGCGGCATGAGCGGAGGCGGTCGCTGCGCCTCGATGGTGGCACCGACCTATGCCGATGTCTTCAGCGGGGCGATCTACCTGGTCGGCTGCAACGAACCGTGGTTCCCCAGCGAGGCGGTGACCGGGCGGCCGATCAAGGCCCTGGCCCTGGCCAACCGCTACGCCCTGGTGACCGGCAGCGGGGATTTCAACAAGCCGGGCACCCAGGAGGTCCATGCGGCGATGCAGAAGCTGGGCTTCAAGCACGCCACCTACCTGGAGCAGCCGGGGCTGGGTCACAGCTATCCGTCCGACGAATGGTTCGAGAAGGCGATCCTGGCGGTGGATGGCCCCCTGGTCGCCGAGGCCGAAGCCAGGCTGGTGGAGGCCAAGGCCCTGGAGGCGAAGAAGCCCTTCGACGCCTGCCGCATCTACCGGGCCCTGCCCGGCGACTACCCGATCGCCACCGCGGTGACGGCCCAGGCCCGGGAGCGCTTCGCCGCCCTCGCCCCGGCCCAGGACGCGGTGCTGCGGGCGGAACTGGCGAAGCTCGCCCCCGGAACCCCGGGAGAACGGCTGCGGGCGTTGGCGGAGCGGGCGGCGGGCTTTCCGTGCGCCACCGAGGCCCGGGCCGTGGCCGACGCCGCGGGGACCAAGGAGGTCGAACCGGTGATCAGCCTGGGATCCACCGGCAAATCCGCGTTGGAGCGGCTGTCCGCCGCCTGGGCCGGCTATCCGAGCGGCAGCCGCGCCGCCGCCGCCTATGATGCCCTCGCCGCCGCCAGCCTGGCTCCGGTCACCGCCCAGGCCGCCCCCGCCCGGACCCGGGCCCTGGCCCGCTGGCTCAAGGATTGGCGGCCGTGCCCGGCCCGGGATCGCGCCCAGGCGCAGTTCGACGGGGATCTGGCCGCGGAGCTGGAAGCGATCCTGGCCATCGAGAAACCCTCCCAGCGCGGTCCCAAGCTGGTCGCATTCGCAAAGGCCTGGGCCGGCACCGCCGCCGCGGCCAAGGCCGAAGCGGCGGCCCGGGCCTTGGCCGCCGCGCCGAAATGACGCCGGCGGAACGGTCGGGGTCCGCGGCATGGTCGACGACCCCACCGGACTCCCCTTCCTGACCGCCGAGGTCACGGCCACCGCGGCCATGACCCGGAACTGCTGGCGGAGGCGGAAGGCGCCGCCATCGGCTCACCGGCGGAGGAGCCCCCGGGACGACCGGGTCACGGTCTGACCCCGCTCCAGCCGCAACTGCACCGGCTCGACGCCGGCCGCCGCCGCGACCTGCTCGGCGAGCGCCATCGCGTGGGTGGTCACCACCACCTGGACCGACCCCGCGGCGGCGGCGATGAGCTCGCCCAGGGCCGGGAGCAGATCCGGATGCAGGCTCGATTCCGGTTCGTTGAGGACGAGGAGCGGCGCCGGCCGCGGGGTGAGCAACGCCGCCGCGAGACAGAGGTAGCGCAGGGTGCCGTCGGACAGCTCCCGGGCATCCAAGGCCCGCTGGATGCCCGGCTGGTGCCACGCGATCCGCATCAAGCCGCGGTCGTCGCTGGCGATCTCCAGGCGGCAATCAGGGAACGCGCGGTCGAGGAGCGGATCCAGGCGGGGCTGGTCGTGCTCCAGTTCGCGGATGGTCTGCACCACCGCCGCCAGGTTGGCGCCGTCGGGGGCGAGCACCGGCGAGAACACCCCGAGCCGCGGCTGGCGGATCGGCGAGTCGGCCCCGCAGGGGAACTGGTGGTAGAAGCGCCAGGCGGCGAGCTCCGCGCGCACCACCGCCAGCTCCGGCCACTGGTGCGGCTCCTGGACCTGGCTGAGCATCGATTCGCTGCGGTCGAGGTCCTGGCTGGCGATGGTCCGGGTGCCGTCCGGGGCGCGCAGGGTGAGGACATGGTTGCGCCGCTCCGCCAACGGCACCGGCCGGGCGCGGCCCGGCAGGCGCACGCCCAGATCCTCCTCCTTCACCTCGGGATCCAGGCGGAATGCGGTCATCCGCGGCGTGGGCAGGCCGCAGGCGAGCCGGTAGGCCATGTGGTCCGTTTCCACGCCGACCGCGAGGCGGACCTCGCGCAGCTCGTCGCGGCGCTTGGGCCCCGCGTACAGCGCAGACGGCATCCCGCCCTCGGCGGCAAAGGCCTCGGCCAGCCGGCCGGTGGCCCCTGCCTGGAGCAGACCCAGGGCCCGGTACAGGCAGCTCTTCCCGCTGCCGTTGGCGCCGGTGACCACGGTGACCGGCCCAAGATCCAGGTCGAGGTCGCGGATCGACCGGTAGTGCTCGATGCGGATCCGCCGGATCATGGGCACAGCCTGGGCCCGGTCCCCGGTCAGGCCAGCCCGCCCGCCGCGCGGTAGGCCTCCACCGCCTGGCGCTGGCGTGGCGTGCGGACCGGATCCTCGCCCGGGGTCCGCTCGGCCGCACGGGCTTCGCCATCCAGCCGGGCGAGCTCCTGCTGGGCCTCGGCGGCGATGCGGCCGGCGGCGGAGGCCACCGCGAGATCCTGGGCCGAGGGCTGGGCCGGGGCCAGGGCGGCGGCGCGCACCCGGGCCATCTTGGCGATGGTCGCGGCGGGGTCGCCGGACACCGCCGACATGTCGATCGGGACCTCGCCACCGATGGCATAGCGGCGGCCGTCGGGGCCCTGCTGGTAGGTGAACGAGGCGGCGCCGGCGTGGCCGCCGCCGGCGGCCTGGTGGGCGGCCTCGTGGGCGCGGACCTCCCGGTCCCGGGCCTGGAGGCGGGTGATCTGGATCTGCTCCGCCTGGCTCAAGGCCCGGGCGGAGGCGGCACCGGCGGCGGCATCGGATGCTGATGGCCGCTCCCCGTCGGCGGCCCGCTCCGCAGCCTGGAGCACCGGCTCCGGGGCGCTCTGGACCGGTTTCGGCGCGCAGGCGGCGCAGCGGCAGGCCGGGCTGTGGAGCGCGGCCCCGGCGGTGGCGATGCCGGTGATCACGATGGGATCCTAGCGCTTTTCCTCGCGGATGCGAGCCGTGAACGGACGGATCCCGGACACGGTGGTCCTGGCGCGGGGTCCCGGGGCGCCATGCTCCCGGTCCCATGGAACCGGCGAGCGAACTGGAGCGGCTGGCGACCCGGCGCGGGCTGCTCGCCCTCGGCCTGCCCCTGGCGGTGAGCCTGGGGCTCGGCTTCTTCCTGCACTACGTCAACCGGACCTTCCTGAGCTGGTACAGCCCCGACGCGCTCGCCGCGGGACTGCCCGCCGGGATGATGGCCTGGACGGTGCAGAGCTTCTTCATCATGGCCGCCGGCTACCTGGGCACCTTCGCCGCCCAGCACCTGGGGGCGGGCGAGCCCGACGAGTGCGGGGCCATGGTCTGGCCCATGGTCTGGCTGTCCGCCGCCGCCGGGGCGGTCACCCTGGCCCTGGTCCCGGCCCGGCATCTGCTCGCGGCGCTCTTCGGCGCCGAGCCGGTGGTGGCGGACGGGATCGCCCATCTGCTCGGCTGGTATCTGGCCGAGACCGGACTCGTGGTGCTCGCCGGCGGGATCAGCGGCTTCGCCGGCGGTATCGGCCGCACCGGCCTGGTGATGGGCATGGCGGCGGTGGGCTGCGCGGTGTCCATCGCCCTCAACCACTGGCTCATCTTCGGCGGGCTCGGGGTGCCGGCCCTGGGCATCGCCGGGGCCGGGCTGGCCACGGTGGGGACCGCCGGGGCCATGGCGGCGGCCTGGGCCGCGTGGCTGTGGGGACCGGCGATCCGCACCCGGTTCGGCACCTGGCGCAACCGCAATGCGGACCCGGCGCGCATCCGCCGCTTCTGCCGCTACGCCCTGCCCAAGGGCGCCACCGAGGTGCTGGAGATGGTCTCGTTCCTCGCCTTCTTCGCGGCGGTGACCCGCCTGGGCAGCCGCGAGCTGGCGGCGGCGAACCTGGCGTTCTCCACCTACCTGATGGCCCTGGTGCCGGTGATCGGTTTCTGTTCCGGGGTGTCCCTGGCGGTGGGCCGGACCCTGGGCGCCGGACGGCCGGATCTGGCGCGCAAGGCGGTGCGCTCGGGACTGTCGCTCCTCCTGCCGGCGCTGCTGCTGATCGCGGCGCCGTTCGTGCTGACGCCGGACCTGCTCCTCGCCCCGGCGGTGCGCATCGATCCCGCCGACCCGGCGGCGGATGCGGCGGCCTGGGGGCGGATCCTCGATCTGGCGCGGCCGGTGATGGTCTGCCTCGCCTTCCTGGCGGTGGCGGACGGCCTGCAGTTCCTCTGGCGGTTTGCCATCCAGGGCGCGGGGGACACGCGCTGGCCCCTGGTCGTGCTGGTGCTCACCGCGGCCTTCGGCCTGGCCCTGCCGACCTGGGTGCTGGTGGTCGGCTTCAGCGAATCCCTGGGCCGCGAGCGCACCTTGGTCTGGTGCTACGGGATCATGGCCGCCTACACCGCCCTGGTGGCGGTGCTCATGGCGTGGCGCTACCACTCCGGGCCGTGGGCGCGGATGAGCGTGCGCGAGGGATGATCAGGGGATCGGGGCGGCGGTGGCGGAGACGCCGAGCTCCGCAGACAGCCGGGCGATGACGTCGGTGAGCATCGCCGCCTGCTCGCCCTCGGGATCGATGGCGAGGGCGGCCTTCAGGCCCTCCAGGGCGCCGGCCTTGTCGCCGGTGCGGAAGCGGATGCTCGCCTCGACCATGGCCATCTCCTGGCGGATGGCCCGGGGTGCGGCGGGGTCCGCCATCAGGGCGGCGATCCGCGGTCGGGCCTTGTCCACCTCGCCGGCATTGAGCAGGTCGACGATCGCCCGCTTGGCGCCCAAGGCGGCGTAGCGGCCCTTCAAGCCCGCGGCGCCGTCCGCATCCAGACTCACGATGCGTTCGATCTCCGCTGCATAGGGACCCATCGGCAGGTCGTCGCCCAGGGCGGCCAGGGCGCGGTCCAGGGCCTGGGCCTGGGCGATGCCGGTGAGGGTGGCGGCCTCGGCCAGGGCGGCGTCGCGGACGATGCGCCGCTGGCGGAGCTCCGCGAGATGGGCCAGGTAGGGGACGGGGCCGCCCGGCTGGTAGCCGGTCTTGGCGTAGGGGCGACCGGCGGCGTCCGCGAGCCAGATGGTGGGGTAGCCCTCGACGCCAAAGGCCTCTCCGAGGGCTTCATTGCGCGCCTTGACCTCCGGAGCCAACACCTTGCGGCGGGGGAAGTCGATCTCGACGAGGACGAACGAGGCGGTGGCAGCGGCGCGGAACTCCGGGGTGTCGAAGACCTCCTGCTTCAGCGTGATGCACCAGCGGCACCAGTCAGAGCCGGTGAAGTCGAGGAGGATGTCGCGGCCGTCCGCCGCGGCCTGGGCCTGGGCGGCGGCG
>CAMCAC010000112.1 GCA_945872305.1 Candidatus Kuenenia stuttgartensis
TGACCGAGGCCGGCTATGTCGGCGAGGATGTCGAGAATCTCATCCTGCGACTGCTCCAGAACGCCGATTTCGATGTGGCCCGCGCCGAACAGGGCATCATCTATGTTGATGAGATCGACAAGATCGCCCGCTCCGCCGGCAACGTCTCGATCACCCGCGATGTGAGCGGCGAGGGCGTGCAGCAGGCCCTGCTCAAGCTCATCGAAGGGACGGTCGCCAATGTGCCGCCCGGCGGTGGCCGCAAGCATCCCGAGCAGAAGTACATCCAGGTCAACACCGAGCACATCCTCTTCATCTGCGGCGGTGCCTTCTCGGGCCTGCCCGAGATCATCGGCCGGCGGATCGGCGACAAGCGGGTCGGCTTCTCCATCGATGCCGCCCATGGGGATGTCCGTCGGGACCCGGACCTCGAAGATGAGCGGCTGCTGGAGCACGCCATTCCCGAGGATCTCGTCTCCTTCGGCATGATCCCGGAATTCATCGGCCGCCTGCCGGTGACGGTGGCGCTCCAGCCCCTCACCGAGGAGGCGCTGATGAACATCCTGACCGAGCCGCGCAACGCCTTGGTCAAGCAGTATCAGGCCCTGTTTGCGATCGAAGGCGCCGAACTCGCTTTCGAACCCGCCGCCCTGCGCGCGGTCGCCCAGAAGGCCCGGGAGCGCAAGACCGGCGCCCGCGCCCTGCGCGCGATCCTCGAATCGGTGATGCTGGACCTCATGTTCGACCTTCCGGAACGGGCCAAGACGGAAAAGCGATTCGTCGTCACCGAGGATATGGTCCGGGGCCGCATCACCGTGGCGGATGAGCCCGACCAGCTCTCCGCCTGATCGGGATTTCGTCACCCGGACCAGCCCATGGTCGCCCACCCGGCAGGCAGACCGATTGAACGGTCCTGGCCAGTTGCGTTGATCCTTTCATGCACGATCTGACCGCCGCCTTTTCGGTGCCCGTCCGGTTCCCGGTCCGGTTCACCCGTCATGCCTGGGCCCCCGACAACACCGTGGTCGCTGACTGCATGCCATCCGCTCCGGGCCGGCCGGCCCGGGCCCTGGTGGTCGTGGATGCGGGGCTTGTGACGGCGGACCCCGGCATCGTGGATCGCATCCAGGCCTGGTTCCGCCTGCGGGAACAGGGGCCGCATCTGGCGGCCCAGCCCTTGGTCCTCGCCGGGGGCGAGGCGGCCAAAGCCGATTGGTCCACCGTGGACCGGGTCATGGACCAGGCGGCGGAACTGCAGCTATGCCGCCATTCGTATGTGCTCGCTCTCGGCGGCGGGGCCCTGCTCGATGCCGTCGGCCTGGCGGCGGCCTTGGTCCATCGCGGGCTCCGACTGGTACGGATGCCAAGCACCACGCTGGGCCAATGCGATGCGGGCCTGGGCGTGAAGAACGCGATCAACGCCTATCAGCAGAAGAACTTCCTGGGGACCTTCCAACCGCCATGGGCGGTGATCGACGACCTGGCACTGCTCGATCTCCAGGACGACCGCTCCTGGCGGGCGGGCATCAGCGAGGCCGTGAAGGTCGGAGTGATCAAGGATGCGGACTTCGTCCGCCGGATTGCAGCCCTGGCTCCGGCCATTGCCTCCCGGGATCCCGCCGCCATGGCCGAAGTGGTCCATCGCTGTGCCGCCCTCCATCTCGACCACATCTCCACCGGAGGCGATCCCTTCGAGACGGGTTCATCCCGACCGTTGGACTTCGGCCACTGGACCGCCCATCGTTTGGAAATCCTTACCCGGCATCGCCTGCTCCATGGCGAAGCGGTGGCCATCGGCGTCGCCATCGATGCCGCGTATGCGGTTCGGTGTGGTTGGCTGTCCGAAGAGGACGGCCTGATGATCGCGAAGGCACTGACAGGAGTCGGACTCCCCCTGTGGGATGCGTCGTTGGATCTCCGCGATGCCGATGGTCGCCGCTCGATCCTGGCGGGGCTTGAGCAGTTCCGGGCCCATCTGGGTGGACATCTGACCTTGGCCATGCCCGATGGGCTTGGCCGGCGCCAGGATATCCATGCCGTGGATCCCGTGCGCCTGGACCAAGCCTTGTCCCTCGTCGGTCGCTGGCGCCGGCCGCACGCAGCCGGCGTTCCGTCGCACTGACCGGCCCATCTTTTAAGCATTTTCACAGAGTTCTGCTGCGTACGTCTTGGCGCCCTGCCACCAGGGTGACCAGTCGGTCACTGGTTGCCAATAATTTATGAATGACTGGTCGGTCGGTTTAATAAATAAAATTAATCGCAATATAATAAAAATGAATGTGATAATTAAAATGAATGAGACAGATGGGATTGCGACAATGAAATCCCAAAAAATGATCCCCAAGCCGATCAGCGGCTCCGTCCGGGACCCCGATCCACACACCCCTCAGTGTCGACGGCGGAGACGGGAACGACGGGAGAGCATCACCCGACTGACCTTGCGGACCGGGGACCGCGCGGCCCCGGCCCGTCGACGGGCCCCCTCCACCTGTTCGACCACATCCGCCGCCCGGGCCGGACGCTGGGTCGGGTCCTTCTTGAGCAGGCGGGCGAGCAACTCGACCATCCCGGGGGAGACCCCCGGCGCGAGACGACGGAGATCCGGAATCGGGGTGCCGATATGCATCGCCACGATCTGCTTGGCAGTGCCCTGGAACAACGGCTGACCGGTGAGGAGATGCCACGCCGTCGCGCCGAGGGCATAGAGATCGGCACGCCCGTCGATGGCCTGACCCCGGGCCTGTTCGGGCGCCACGTAATGAGGACTGCCGTAGACCTGATCCTGATGGGCGCGGCCATCCTCGCCCAGACCCATGGCGATGCCAAGGTCAGCGAGTTTGTACGAGCCCTCCTCGTTGACGAGGATGTTGTCCGGCTTCACATCACGATGGACAATGCGCTGGCTTTCAGCATAAGCCAAGGCCTTGGCGACATCGCGCACCACGTCGAAGACATCATCCTCTTCCAGGGGGCCCTCATCCTTGAGACGCTCACCGAGGGAGTGGCTCATGAGCTCCATGATCAGGAGATGGTCCTCGCCATGGCTGACCACGTCATGGACCTGGACGAGGTGCGGGTGGTTGAGGCGACCAGCCTTGCGGGCCTCATCGAGAAAGGCCTTCACCCGGGCGGGATCCGATCGGTATTCCGAGGAGAGGACCTTCACGGCGACATCGCGGCCCAGGTTGACCTGGGTACCCCGGTATACGGTGCCGAAACGGCCCCGGCCCATGACCTCATTGAGATCAAAGCCACCGACGCGGGTACCGACCAACGGATCTGGAGCCTCTGGCGGCGGCTCGAGCTGGAACCGGGTCGTGCCGATGCGCAGTTCATCCCGCTCCGTGATCACGGCCTTGGTGATGCGCTGATCGTTGACGAAGGTTCCGTTCAGACTGCCAAGATCCTCGATGACCAGGCCCTGGTCGTGGCGATCGATCGAGCAGTGGGCCCGGCTCGCCTGGGGGTCGGGGATGACGATCTGGGCCGAGGCCGAGTCCCGGCCGACCACGCATGGCAATCCGACATCCGCCAGATCGACCGTCTTCTCATCGCCGTTGGGCAGGCTCAGCAGGATCCGCAGCGTCATGCGGGCATGCTCCTGGGCCGCCCCCGGCCGGCAAGGTGGCCGGGGTTCCCACCGCCCCGGTGTACGCTACGACCTCCCACCGACCTGAGGGGATGCCTGCATGCGCCATGACGCGTGGTTCCGCGACGCCGAGACCGGCACCGGCCGCTGGGAACTGGATGAGATCATCTACCGGAGCCCGACCGGCGGCCTGTTGGAGGTGACGCACGACATCGAGGCGCTCAAGAGCCGGTCCCCGGCGGCCTGGATGCAGCTCTGGGACAGCCGCTACAAGCGGACCATGTGGCCCTTCGGCTCCGGTGTCTGGGGCAAGAAGGAGATCGTCCTCCCCAACATCCCCGACGAGGACATCGTCTCCCTCGACGAGGGCGGCACCAACCTCTTCTGGGCCGACCGCTTCGGCCGCGAGATCGGCGTCCCCGACCTGTGGGTGAAGCAGTGCGGCGTGAGCCACACCGGGTCATTCAAGGACCTGGGCATGACCGTCCTGGTCAGCCAGGTCAACCACCTGATGAAGTCGGGCAAGCAGCCGGGCATCCTGGGTGTCGCCTGCGCCTCGACCGGCGACACCAGCGCCGCCCTGGCGGCGTACTGCGCCGCCGCCGGCATCCCGGCGGTGGTCCTCCTGCCGCGGGGCAAGATCAGCCCGGCGCAGCTCATCCAGCCGATCGCCAACAACGCCCTGACCCTGGCCCTCGACACGGATTTCGACGGCTGCATGCGTGTCGTCCAGCAGCTCACCGAGGATCGCAAGCTGTACCTGGCGAATTCGATGAATTCCCTGCGGGTCGAAGGGCAGAAGACGGTCGCCATCGAGATGGTCCAGCAGTTCGACTGGGAGGTCCCCGACTGGGTCATCATCCCCGGCGGCAACCTGGGCAATGTCAGCGCCCTCTACAAGGGCTTCGAGGAGATCCTCGCCCTCGGCATCATCAACCGGATCCCGACCATCGTCTGCGCCCAGGCCGAGGCCGCAAACCCCCTCTACCGCGCCTACAAGTCCGGCTGGCGGGAGTTCCACGCCATCACCGCCGGCGAGACCCAGGCGAGCGCCATCCGGATCGGCGATCCGGTGTCCCGTTCCAAGGCGATCAAGGCCCTGATGCGCCACGACGGCAAGGTCGAGCAGGCCAGCGAGCAGGAGATCGCCGACGCCATGGCCCGGGCCGACCGCACCGGCCTGTTCAACTGCCCGCACACCGGCGTCGCCCTGGCGGCGATGCTCAAGTTCATCGCCCGCGGCGAGATCAAGAAGGGCCATCGGGTCGTGGTGGTCAGCACCGCCCACGGCTTGAAGTTCGGCGAGTCCAAGGCCAAGTACCATACCAACACCCTGCCCGGCATCACCCCGACCTATGCGAATCCGCCGGTCGAACTCGCCGCCAAGGTCGATGCCGTCTACGATGCGGTCATGCGCCACATGGAGCGGACGCGCCCGTGATCCGCGGCTGGGTGCTGGCCACCGTCCTGGGCATGCTGGGCGCCGGTGAACCCGCCCCACCAGTGACCATGGTGCCGGCGAACCGTCCCGCCGCCGAGGTGGTCGCCCTGGCCGGGGCGATGCTGGCACCGGATGCCTTGGATCGCGGCGTCGGCTTCCATCCCCTGGTCGTGGCCGCGCTCCGTGCCCCCCCTGCCACCGCCTGGCAGGCCCTCGCCCATGCGCTGGATCTGCAGTGGATCCCGGCCGAGGCGGTCGGGGCCTGGCTCACCGCCGCCGACCGACTCCCCGTCGGCCGTCGCCATGGCCGGACCTGGCCCGGAACCCGCTCCCTCCCCTTGGTCGTGGAGCGACAGGTCCGTGAGGTGATGGCCCCTTGGCTGCATGATGGTGCGGCGATCGCCCTGGATCCCCTCAGTGGTTCATGGTCGGCCACCATGGATGGGAGTGGGCTGGCCCGGCTCGAAGACCTCCTCACCGCCATGGAGAACGATGCCCCCCGGCTTCCGTCCCTGATCACCCCCGCCCCACCGGATGGCCGCCATCGGGATCTCAGCGCAGCCGATTGGCAGAGCTTCGCCGCCGACCTGGTCGAAGCCGGAGCCCCGGCGGTCGCCGTCCATCCATCCCTGCTCTCGGCAAGCTCCCCGGCGGTGGCCGCCGGATCCCTCGCCACGCTTCCGGACCGGATGGGGATCCCGTCGGCCTGGATCGACGGCTGCCTCTGCGTCGGCCAGCCGCGCAACCGCCTGCATCCGGCCTGGGCAGCCCAGGTCGCCGTCGTCCCGGTGGGCCATCTGCGGCGTCCTGCCTCGGACCTCGCGTCCGCCGTCGCAGCCGCGGTTCCCCGTCGTCCCGGCTGGGGCGTGCTGGACCATCCAAGGGGGACCGCGCTGATCGTGATTGCCGACGCCAGAACCATCCACGGTGTTCTCGATCTCCTCGACCACCGGGAGCGGGATGGAGCCCTGCTCGCGCCATGACCCCATCCTGGTGGACCTGGTCGTTGCCCCTGGGCCGGTGGTTCGCCACCGATGTCCGGCTCCATTGGAGCCTGATGGTGATCGCCGTCCTGCATGCGGTCGAAGCGGTGCTGGGCGGCGTGCCCTTCTGGTGGATCGGCGTCCTGCTCCTGGTCCCGTTCTTCTCGATCCTGCTCCACGAGTTCGGCCATGTGACCGCGGCGCGGCTGTGCGGCGGCCAGGCCGACCGGATCGTCATGTGGGCGATGGGCGGCCTGGCCATGTGCTCGGCACCGATGCGGCCTGCCCCGCAATTCTTCGTCGCTGCCGCCGGACCCCTGGTCAACCTCGTCATCGCCGGACTGATCGTCCTGACCTTCCCGGCCAGCCTGTCCGGGACGGGCGCCGCCTATGCCAGCCATGGCCTGCTTGGCGCCACGCTTGCCTACATCGTCGCCTGGGAGATCGCCAATCTCCTGTTCAATCTCATCCCCTGCTACCCGATGGATGGGGGGCGGATGCTCCGGGCCGGGCTCTGGCCGGTGGTCGGCTACCGGACGGCCCAGCGGTGGACCATCGTCGTCGCCTGGGTCGTCCTGGTGGCGGCCGGGGTGTGGGCCCTGCTCACATCCCAGGCGTGGCTCGTGCTGCTGGTCGTGGTCGGGGTGATGGCGGTGCTCCAAGAGCAGCGCATGATCCGCGAGGGACTCGACCCCTATTTCCAGGACCAGGTCGTCCGCGACACCCCTCCGTTGCTCGTCCGCTGGCGCGCGTCCCGGGCCGCCGCGGCGGAGCAACGCACCGCCCGCATCCGCGCCGAGGAGGACGCTGTCCTCGACCGCCTCCTTGCCAAGGTATCCGCCGAGGGACTGCCCAGTCTGACCCCCGCCGAGCGCCGCCAGCTTCACGCCATCTCCGACCGCCGCCGCCAGGAATCCCCATGAATCCTTATTGCGACCACCGCCTGGGCTACGCCCGCCGCCGCTCCGCCGCCATCCGGGTCGGCGATGTGACCGTGGGCGGTGACGCCCCCCTCGTCGTGCAGAGCATGTGCACGACCCCGACCCAGGATGTCGAGGCCACCGTGCGCCAGTCGATCGTGCTCGCCGAGGCCGGCTGCGAGATCGTCCGCATCACCGCCCCGGGGGTGAAGGACGCCCAGGCCCTGAAAGCCATCCGCGCCGGATTCAGCGCTGCCGGCTTCCCCGGCATCCCCCTCGTGGCGGACATCCACTTCATGCCCGCTGCCGCCCTGGAGGCCATCGAGCACGTCGAGAAGGTCCGGGTCAATCCCGGCAACTTCGCCGACAAGAAGCGCTTCGCGGTGAAGGAATACACCGACGCCGAGTACCAGGCGGAACTGGAGCAGGTCGCCGCCCGCTTCGCGCCCCTGGTCCGCCGGGCCAAGACCCTGGGCCGCGCCCTGCGCATCGGCACCAACCACGGCTCCCTCTCCGACCGGATCATGAACCGCTGGGGCGACACCCCCGCCGGCATGGTCGAATCCGCCATGGAGTTCGTCTTGATCGCGGAGTCCGAGGGCTTCCGCAACCTGTGCATCTCCATGAAGGCCTCGAACCCGAAGGTCATGGTCCAGGCCTACCGCCTGCTCTGCGCCCGCCTACGGGCCCACGGCCACGAGTACCCGCTGCACTTGGGCGTGACCGAGGCCGGCGACGGCGAGGACGGCCGGGTGAAGTCCGCCGCCGGCATCGGCGCCCTGCTCGAGGACGGCATCGGCGACACCATCCGGGTGAGCCTGACCGAGCCGCCGGAGTGCGAGATCCCGGTGGCCCGGGCCCTGGCCGCCCGCTATGCCGGCTGGCGTACCCGCCCGGCTCCCGCCGGCGTCCCGGTCGAAGGCGTCGATCCGTACCAGTTCCGCCGCCGCCAGGCGGAGATCACCCGGGTCGGCGCCGACATCCCGGTGGGCGGCACCTTGATCCCCCGGGTCCTGGCCCCGGAACGCGCCCCCGCCGCCCCGGCCCGGGAGCCCGCCGCCGACGCGGTGGTGGGCGACGATCTGTTGTGGGCGGGCATGGCCCACAGCATCCCCGGCGCCGAACGATCGCCGGAGGTCCTCCCCGGTCGCGCCGTGGCCGGGCGCCTGGGGATCTGGCGGGTGAAGGCCGGCGCCAGCGCCGCCGCCGTCCCCGTCGGCCAGCTCGTCCTGATCCGCCTGGAATCCGACGAGGTCGCCCCCCTGCGCGCCACCGTCGCCAGCCTGCCCGCCGGCGTCCTGGTCGGCATCAGTGAGCCAGGACCGCTGGGGGAGACCCGGGCCTACCGGCTGCTCGCCGCGCTGATCGAGGAGGCCTTTGCCGCCGCCGAGGCCCGCCAGCCGGGCACCGGCGTCCGCCACGCCCTGTGCCTGGCCCTGCCGTTCCAGGAGGACGACCTGGCCATCAGCGCCATCGCCGGCGGCCTGCTCATCGACGGCCTGGGCGATGCCCTGTACCTGCCCGGCGCCAAGGACCCGCGCCGCCTCGCGTTCACCCTGCTCCAATCGGTGAAGGCCCGCACCACCCGGGCCGACTACGTGGCCTGCCCGAGCTGCGGCCGCACCCAGTTCGACCTCATGGAGGTCACCGCCCACATCCGCGCCGCCACCGGTCACCTGGACGGCGTCACCATCGCCATCATGGGCTGCATCGTGAACGGCCCCGGCGAGATGGCCGACGCGGACTTCGGCTACGTCGGCAGCGGCCCCGGCAAGATCGACCTCTACCGCGGCAAGACCGTCGTGCGCAAAAACCTGCCCCAGGACGTGGCCCGGGAGGTCCTGGTCGACCTGATCAAGGAAGCCGGCATGTGGAAGGCCCCCGCCGCCGGCTGACCGGGTTGCGCATCGGCGAAACGCCCCAGCATCCCCGTCCAGGCCCGAGTGGCGGAATGGCAGACGCAGCGGATTCAAAATCCGTCGCCCTCTAAAGGCGTGTGGGTTCGACTCCCTCCTCGGGCACCAGAACAACGAAACCCTGGCTTGTGGCCAGGGTTTCGTTGTTCTGGTGCCCCAGGTGGAAGACGCATTGCCCCCCGGCTCGCGGGAGCTTCGCCGGTGCCTCGGTGAGGGTCCGCGCAGGCGGACCCTCACCCGCTGCGCGGGTGCCCTCGTCAGGTTCGACTCCCTTCCGCTTTCGGTCGGTTTGAGCGAGCCGAGGTTACATGGTTCTGGTGCGCGATCATAGGCCGCGGTGAACTCCAGCCGCGGCTGATTCGCAAGCCACCGGCCGGTGCTCCAGGGTAGGTATCAGCGACGATCTGAGCCCTCATCGTGGCGCGACGTCGCCGGCCCCCAAAACCCCATGTCCTTGGCGATGACCAGTCCCTCGTGGGCGATGGGGATGTCCGTGGTCATGATGACAAGGGAGAACACGCTTCCGGCGAGCATCACCTTGCGCTCCATGAGCGCCAGAAGTCCGATGGCGACGAGGAGCGATGGATCGTGGGTTCGCGGGGAAAACTCAGACAGCCGATATTCGACGATCCCGTAGGTCGATGCGGACAGATCGCCCTGCCTTACGCGCTCCATCAGATCACGCTTCTCAGGGGCCGGGAGCGCGGCGACCGATCGCATGAGTAGCGACATGAGATGTTCATGCATCTGGGGCCGCCGCGGGGTCAGATGTGGCTCGGGTCACAGCACCAGCAGATGATCCCGATGCACCGCCGCCTTGGGCAGGGGATAGCCGAGGGCGGTGGCGGC
>CAMCAC010000113.1 GCA_945872305.1 Candidatus Kuenenia stuttgartensis
GCCGCCGCAGCCCAGTCCGGCTCCCGGGCGTCCACCACCGCCACGCCGGAGCCGGCCAGGCCCGCGGCCAGGCGGTCCTGGTTCGCCACGGTTCGGACAGCGACCACCGGCAGGGCCAGAGCGAGGGCCTCCCAGGCCAGGCCGCTGGCGGACACCACGGCGGCGCGGCAGCCGGCCATCAGACCAGCCACCGCCGCCGCATCGCTGCCGGGCGGGATGCACACCGTGGCGAAGCCCGCCGCCGCCAAGGCCGCCAGGGCCGCGTGGCCGTGGCCGCCGGGATCGGTGGCGCCGCAGGCGACCAGGACCGGGCCGACGGGATCGCCGCCCGGGCCGCGGGCGAAGGCCCCGCGCACCAGGGCGGCGCCCGGACCGAGCAGGGCCGGGGCCGTGGGGTATTCCTGAGGCCGCACCCCGGGAGCGGCGTTCACCACCAGGGCGGCCCCATCCAGACCGCGCAGGCCGGGCACATCGTCGAACCACACCGCGGGCATGCGGGCGTCCCGGGGTCCGAGGGCATAGCTGTCGACCACCAGCCGGTCGGCAGTCCATACCGCCAAGGACATCGCCAGGGCCGTGGCGCAGTCCGGGGCGGGCATGGCCTGCCACGGCAGCCCGGCCCACGCCCATGGTGCGGTGCCGTCGGGGACCTTGCGGGCGGCGAGCCGGACCCCGTGGCCCCGGGCGAGCAACGCCTCGGCCAGGGCGCGCATGCGCACCTGATGCCCGGCCCCGGTGCGGTGGTCGCCATCCGCGTACAACAGCAGCCGCATCACATGACCGGCTTCTGCGCAACCGCGGCGTTGACCTGGGCCAGGGCCGGGTCCGCGGCCATGGCGGCGGCCAGATCGGCGTAGCCGGCATCAGGTCCGGCGGCGGCGACCAGCCGTCGGACCAGGTCGAGATCCTCGGGCGTGTCCACGGTCCAGCGCCAGGCGGAGCGGTCGATGCCGTCATGGACGCCGCACAGGCGGACCCTCCCGGGATGCATCCACAGGGCGGTGGTGACATGCTCGCGGTCCCGCGGCAGGTCCGAGATCGCCGCCGCGCCGGCGAGGGCGGCCGCGGTGAAGGCCTCGGTATCCAGGCCGCGAGGCCAGGTGCGATGGAGCACATTCGAGACGTAGTCCAGGCCGCCGCCGCGGAGCACCGCGACCACCCGCCCCGAGACCTCGGGGCAGATGAGCGGGCAGTCGGCGGTGATGCGGACCGCGGCATCGGCCCCCTCGGCGGCGATCGCCATCAGGAAACGGGCGCGGACATCCTCGAGCGGACCACGGTGGACCCGCCAGCCGGCGGCGACGACCGCGGCGGCCAGGTGGTCATCGGAGGGGTCGTCACTGGTCGCCAGCACGGCGGCGTCCACGCCCGGGATCCGGGCCGCCCGGGTCAGCACACGCAGGACCATCGGCTGGCCGGCGATCGGGGCGAGCACCTTGCCCGGCAGCCGGGTCGAGCTCATCCGGGCCTGGATGACGGCGACGACCCGGCGGGGACCGGGGGACGGGGCGGCGGGGCTGTCCATCGGTGGCACCTTGATGGATGGGCGGGGACTGCCAAGGCACGCGAACGCCATACCGGATCGGCCCTGACATCCGCAGCCCGCAACGCGATGCCCGAAGGGCACGCCGGCAACACCGGCCAAGGCCGGTCCCGAAACCCGGACCTACAGATGCGCCGTGAGCCGGCGCAGGTCCTCGGCGGAGAGCCAGAGCGGATTGTTGTCGCTGCGGTATTCGTAGCCGTCGGCGACCCGCTGGCCGCCGATGGCGAGCAGGCGTTCGATGCTCGCCATGCTCTGGTTCATCACCGCCTGGGGGGCGATGGCGAAGTAGTCCGCGAACTCCGCGGTGTGGCGGCCGTCGTCCTCGCCGATCATCAGCTCGTGCAGTTTCTCACCAGGGCGGATGCCGGTGATGGTCATGCCGCAGCCGGGGGCAACCGCCTGGACCAGGTCGACGACCTTCATGCTCGGGATCTTGGGCACGAAGATCTCGCCGCCGAGCATGCGGCCGAAGTTGGCGATCACGAAGTCCGCGGCGGCTTCGAGGGTGATCCAGAAGCGGGTCATGCGCGGGTCGGTGACCGGCAGCTCCTTGGCGCCGGCGCGGACCATCTCCTTCCACTTGGGGACGATGGAGCCGCGGCTGCCGAGCACGTTGCCATAGCGGACGACCGAGAACTTGGGCAGGCCCTTGGCACCGACATAGGCGTTTCCGGCGACGAACAGCTTGTCCGAGCACAGCTTGGTGGCGCCGTAGAGGTTGATCGGGTTGGCGGCCTTGTCCGTGGACAGGGCGATGACCCGCTCGACGCCGCGATCAATCGCGGCGTCGACGATGTTCATCGCGCCATGGATGTTGGTCTTGATGAACTCGGTGGGGTTGTACTCGGCGGCCGGAACCTGCTTGAGGGCGGCGGCGTGGACGACCAGGTCGACATCGCGGAAGGCCCGCTCCAGGCGTTCCTTGTCCCGGACATCGCCGAGGAAGTAGCGGATGTTGGCGTGGTCGAAGACCGGATCCGACTGGCGCATCTCCCATTGCTTCAGTTCGTCGCGGCTGAACACGATCACCTTGCGCGGTCGGTGCTCGGTCAGGGCCTTGCGGATGAAGGCCTTGCCGAAGGAACCGGTGCCGCCGGTGACCAGGATCACCTTGTCCTGCAGGGGGAATGCGCTCATGGGATGCTCCGTCGGGTTCGTCAACGCACCGGCCGTGCCAGGGCCCGCAGCCAGGCGGCGACCCGGTCCAGGTCATCGTCGCCCAGTTCGGGATGGCAGGGCAGGCTGACCAGCCCGGCATAGGCGTGGTACGCACCGGCAAGGTCGGAGGCCCGGGGGCATCCGGCCAGGGCCGGCTGATGGTGCAGGGGGATGTAGTGGACCTGGGGCTGGATGCCGGCGGCGTGGGCGGCGGCGAAGGCCGCCCGGCGGTCGCAGCCCAGGGCCGGGAAGTCGATCCAGGCGGCGCACAGGTGCCAGAACGGCTCCTGGTCCAGGGCTGGCGGCGGTAGCCGCAGCCAGGGCAGGCCGACGAGCCGCTGCCGATAGCCGGCGTAGACCCGGGCCCGGGCGGCGCGGAAGCGGTCGATGCGGGCGCACTGGCTGGTGCCCAGGGCGGCGAGGATGTCGCTCAGGCGCTCATTGGTCGCCGGCTGGTGGAACTCGTGGTACCACGGCGCCCCGTAGTCGGCGCGCAGGGAGCCGCGGAAGCCGTCGCGGACGATGCCGTGGTGGCGGAGCTGGCGCAGGCGGCGGTCCCAGGCGGGATCGCGGACGACGATCGCGCCGCCCTCGCCGGTGGTGACGTTCTTGACCGGGTGGAAGCTGAAGATGGCACCTTCGCTGTGGCCCAGACTGCCGGCGTCGCCGAAGCCGGCCTTGGAGCCGAAGGCATGGGCGGCGTCTTCAAGCACGCGGATGCCGCGCCGGGCGGCGACCGCGGCGATGCCCGGCAGGTCGCACTGGCGGCCGGCCACATGGACCGGCACCACCCAGTCGAGGCGCTCGCGGCAGGCGTCGAGGATCGCCGGAGTCAGGCACAGGGTCTCGGGATCGACGTCGAGCAGGACCACCTCGGCGCCGAGCAGGAGGGCCTGGCTGGCGGTGGCGACGAAGGTGATCGCCGGCACCCCGACCCGGGTCCCGGGGCCGATCCCCGCCGCCTGGTACAAGAGCCGCAAGGCGCTGGTGCCATTGGACACCGCCACCGCATGGGGCGCGCCGGTGATGCGGCGGATCTCCGCCTCGAAGGCGTCGACGGCGGGGCCGCAGGTGAGCGGCTGGCCGGCGAGGACCGCCGCCACGGCGGCGATGTCGCTGGCATCGATGGATTGGCGTCCGTATCCGATCATCGGGATGTTCCCAGGATGGTGCACGCAAACGCCGTGCGCAACCCGGGGCTGGCACGGCGCATGCGTGGTGCCCCCGGGGGTGTCCCATGTCCCTGTCGGTCAATTTCAACAGCACCTCGGTGCGGACCCATCGCAACCTGGTCACCGCCGACCGGGCCCTGGGGGTGTCCCTGGACCGCCTGTCGTCGGGCCTGCGCATCCAGCGGGCGAGCGACGATCCGTCGTCCCTGGTCCTCGCCAACCAGCTCCGCTACCACATCAGCGGGCTGGACCGGGCCGCCGCCAACGCGGAAGAGGGCGTGACCATGCTCCAGACCGCGGACGGGGCCATGGACGAGATCAACGGCCTGCTCAACCGCATGCGCGCCCTCGCCCTGTCCGCCGCCAACGAGTCGACCCAGGATGGTTTTTCCCTTCAGGCCCTCCAGGACGAGATGGATTCGGCGGTGGCCAGCGTCACCCGCATCGCCGGCAGCACCCGGTTCGGTTCGCTGAGCCTCCTCGACGGCACCCTGGGCGGCAACCAGCTCTCGCCCGAAGGCCGGGACTATCTCCAGGATGTCGACTACGAATCGAGTCTGACCCCGGGCGGCATCCTGCCGGGATCACGGCTGTCGGTGATCCTCGATCCCGCCGGGCTGACCGTGACCCGGGATCGGGTGGGCATGGCGCTGACCATCGGCGGCCTGCCCGCGGACCGGGATGCCCCCCTCCTGTCCACCGACCAGTACTCAGCCCTTCCCCTGCCGCGCACCCTGGCGATCTCCGGACCGGGCGGCTCGTACTCCATCCCCATCGATACCACCACCACCATCTCGGACCTGGTCGCCCAGGTCGATGCGGTGCGCACCACCTACGGGGTCCAGGCGGGGTATGACGCGGACTCCGGCATGCTCACCGTGGAATCCCAGCGTTTCGGGGCGAGCGGTCTGACGGTCGAGGACATCACCGGGCTGGGCGGACCGGGCATCCTCGATGACGACGACACGGTGCCGGGCAACACCCTGGTCGTGCCGGCGGCGAACCAGACGGTGGACCTGACCTACACGGACGTCGGGGGCACCCTGCGCACCCTGACCCTGACCCAGGATCCCACCCAGGACGGCGGCCGGACCTTCACCAACCTGCTCGGCGGGCCGGAGTCGGCGCCGCCATACACCGCCTTCGCCCCCGGTGCGTTCCGGGTGACCCTGAAGGATGACACCGGCGGCGAGCGCGGCGTCGACATCGCGGTGCCGTGGAGCACGGAATACTACGCCAATCGCGTATCATCGGTGGCGATCCAGAGCGGCGATCTGGCGAGCGACCGCATCCCGGTCGACATCCCCGACATGCGCGCCGCGGCGCTGGGGCGGACCGCCAACCTTACCGGGGTCGGCCTGTCGAGCCTGGAATCCCTGGCCAACGCCAAGGTCCTGATCACCGGCCAGGCTTCGGACGCCCTTCGGGTGATCGATGCGGCCATCACCGAGGTGACCTCGGTCCGCGGCCGGGTCGGTGCGATCCAGAGCAATGCGATCGAGGCCACCCTGTCGACCCTGCGCACCGGGCTGGAGAACCTGGCGAGCGCGGAAAGCCAGCTCCGCGACACGGATTTCGCCCAGGAGTCCGCCGAGTTCGCGCGCAACCAGGTGATCTACCAGGCGGCGACCGCGATGCTCGCCCAGGCCAACCAGATCCCGCAGCGGATCGTGGATCTCCTGCGCGGCTGAACGGACGCTCAGCGGGCCAGGGCCGCCGCCGCGAGGGCATCGGCGAGGCCCCGCCACTCGGGGTCCGCCACCGCCCGCGCCTCCGCCTCGCGGATGGCGTGGAGCACCGTCGCGTGGTCGCGGCCCCCCACCATGTTGCCGAGGGCGTACAGGCTGTGGCCGGTGAGCCGTCGGGCGAGCATGAGCGCCATCTGGCGGGCGCGGACGAGATCCCGGAGCCGGCGCGGGCCGGTGATGTCCGTGGGCCGGCAGCCGAAACGGGCGGCGACCACCGCCAGGATGCGATCAAGGGCGACCTCGTGCCCGGCGGTGACCTCGCCTGCACCCAGACGCTCCGCCAGGACCAGGGCCTGGTGGCCGTCCGGCGCCGAACGCTCGACCAGGGCCGCGAGTTCGGCGGCCGGCAGCCGGGCCGCCGCCGGGCCGGCGAGACGGCGGACCAGGGCGATGCGCGTCTCGGGGTAGGGCCGCTCCATGGGCACCACCAGTCCCCAGGCGAGACGGCTCGCCAGCCGTTCCTGGAGGCCGAGCCGGGCGGGGGGCTGGCGGGCGGTGACGAGCACCTGGGCGCCGCGGTCGAGGCAGCGGTTGATGAGCTGGAACAGCGCTTCCTGGGCCAGATCGCGGCCGGCCACCGCGTCGAGCCCGTCCACCGCCACCACCACCGCCTGGTCGTAGGCGGCGACCCCGCCGGCGGCGAGGGAACCGGCGGCGGCGACCAGCGCATCGCCGTCGATGGCCACCGCGCCATCCGGTCCGGCGGCCTCCGCCAGGGCCGCCACCACCGCCCCCACGAGATGGGATTTCCCGCAGCCGGGCGGACCGTGGATGACGATCGGATTGTGCTCGACGCCCGGTGCCGCGGCACAGGCCCGGCAGGCGGCGAGGGCGAGCCGGTTGCCGGGGTCTTCAAGGAACGCCGCGAAGCCGCCCCCGTCGGTGCCCGCCCCGGCGGCGACCGGCGCCGCGACCTCGAGCCCGCGGGATGCGGCGAGCTGGCGGGCGGCGGGCAGCACCAGGCGGTCCACGGTCTCCCGCCACATCGGCCAGGTGGTGCCCACCGCCAGACGGCCGGCCCGCACCCGCACGGTCAGCACCGGGGCGACGACCTCGGCGATCTCGGCCGGGAGCAGGGCCAGGAGTTCGTCGCGCACCGCAGCGGACTCAGGGCCGGATCGCGAGCCGGTAGGCGAACGGCAGGACGGTCTGCTCGACCCGCGAGGGCTGCGCCGCCATGCCGACGATGGTCGGCATGCGCAGGCGGAGCTCCTGCTCGAAGGCACGCAGGACCACCGCGGGATCGCGGCTGCCGGAACTCTGGGCCTGGCCCGAGATGGCCGCCTCGACCCCATCGGCGCGCCGGGCCAGGCTTACCGAGCCGAGGGTGACCGGACGCTCGAGGGGGTCCTGGACCCCGGCCACCGCGGCGAGCAGTTCCACCGCCACGCGGCCGGGCATCCGCTCCGCGGCGAGCCAGGCCAGGCGGCGCCGGGCGGCGTCCTTGGCGGTGCGCGCCTCGGCCAGTTTCGCCTCGGCGGCCCGGGCGGCCACGACCAGGCCTTCGCCGCCCTGGAGGGCGTCGACGGCGGACCGGGCGCGGCCGATGGCGACCTCCTGCAGGGCGATCGCCCCGAGGGCGAACAGCACCGCCGCCGCAGCGCCGACGCGCAGGGCGCCGGGGCCGAACCACCATGCCCGCCGCTGCCGGCGGAGATCCGCCGCCACATCGAGGGGGAGGGCCGGCGCGGTGGCCGCGGAAAGGGCCACCGCCCAGGGGCTGGGCAGACCGGCGATGCGGTCGAGATGGGTGCGCGAGACATCCATCGGCACGCCAGCGAAGGGGTTGAGCACGCGCACCGGACGGCCCAGGCGGGCGCCGAGGGCGAGCAGGAAGGCGGGCACCTGGGCACCGGCGCCGGCCACATAGACCGCGGCGGGTTCCAGGCGGTCGAGGCGGAACTGGGCCTTGGCGAAGCGTTCCGCCGCGGTCACCGCCGAAGCAGCCTGGCCGGCGGCGGCGCGGACCAGGTCCAGGAGATCGTCGGGGGCGCCGGATCCCAGACCGGCAAGGATCGCCCGGGCATCGGCTTCCGAGACGCCGCGCCGCTCGGCCACCTGGTGCACGAGCTCGTCGCCGCCACCGGGCACCGTGCGGACCAGCACCGGCTGGCCTCCGTCGAGGATCGCGATGTGCAGCCGGGACCCGCCGACATCGACGAGGACCGCCTGCTCGTCCGCCGGGGCCTGTTGGGCGGTCCATCCGTGGACCAGGGCCGCCGCGGGCACGGTCAGCCCGGCGAGGACGCCGCCGTGTTCCGCGACCGCCTTGGTCAGGCGGTCGACCAGAGCGCCCTTGGCCAGCAGGGCGAGAACGCGCTGTTCCTCGCCCCCGGCCGGCACCAGCTGCCACTCGATGAGCAGCGGTTCGGCAGGATCCATGCCGACCAGCTCAAAGCGGACGATGCGATCCAGGCGGTCCCGGGGACAGGCCGGCTGGACGAGGGTGCGGATCAGCAGGTCTTCGTGGTGCAGCACCACCCGCACCGGCCCGAGCCCGGACGGCAGCGTGGCCATGCGCAGCTGGTCGATGGGATCCTGGTCCGCGACCAGGGGGATCTCGATCAGGTCGGCGACCCGGCCGGCCCGGACCAGGACCACGCGCAGGCCGCGGGAGGTGATCTCGATGACCGTCTGCATGCGGCCGACCCTACCGGGCCGGACCACGGACCCAAGGGCCCAGCGGCCCCGCCGGGCTTGCCCCGGGCACCGCCGGGATCTAGGCTCCCCTACGATGCAGGTCCGTCTCTGGGGTGTCCGCGGCTCCCTCGCCACCCCCCTCCCCAATGCTTGGCTGCGCGACAAGGCGCGGGCGCTCCTCGCCGAGGCGGCCCCGGCCGACCTCGCCACGCCCCAGGCCATCGACGCGTACCTGGACCGCTCGCCGCACAGCTGGACCTACGGCGGCAACACGAGCTGCGTCGAGGTCGCCTTCGACGACCAGGTGTTCATCCTCGATGCCGGCACCGGCCTGCGCGCCCTCGGCGCCCAGCTCCTGGCCGACAAGCGGGCGTTCACCCACGGCCTGCACATCTTCTTCACCCATTTCCATTGGGACCACATCTGCGGGTTCCCGTTCTTCCCGCCGATCTACTTCAAGGACCGCGCGATCCAGGTGTGGAGCGGCCGCTCCGACGCCGAGGCGCTGCTCGCGACCCAGATGGGCGGCGCCCACTTCCCGGTGAAGTGGGGCCGGTTCGACGGCAAGGTGACCTGCACCCAGCTCCCCGAGGGCGCCCCGACCGCCATCGCCGGCGCCACGGTCCGCATCCTGCCCCTGATCCACCCGGACAAGGCCTACGGCTACCGCATCGACCAGGGCGGCCGCTCGGTGTGCTACCTCACCGACACCGAGGTCAGCCTGCACCCTGGCAAGGTGTCCGAGGTGTACGCCGACTTCGTCCGCGGCGCCGACGTGGTCATCGTCGATGCCATGTACGGGTTCCTCGAGTACCACGACAAGGTGAACTTCGGGCACTCGACCATCTTCAACTTCATCGACTTCTTCCGCGACGCGGGCATTGGCGAACTGGTCATCTTCCACCACGACCCCAACGCCTCGGACCCCAAGGTCGCCCAGCTCCTGGCCGACGCCAAGCGTTACCAGGAACTCACCGCCCCCAACGCCGGCTTCCGCCTCTCGGCGGCCCGCGAGGGGCAGACCTGGACGCTGTAACCGGCTTGCAGGCGGGCTGATCCCGGCGCTGCGTGCCGAGCCTCCTCGCCCGCCATCACGAGGGATGACATCGTCCGCGCATGAAATCCGCCACCGGCCCGGGATGGGTCCAGGCGATGGCATGGCCCCCGCCGGGCACCAGGTGGTCGGCGCTGACGAGGGCGGCCGGGATGACCGGATCCCAACGACCATGAATGTGGTGGACCGCTGCGAGCTCCGCCCGGGGGACCCCCCGCCACCGGCGGAGAGCGTCACAGGCCCGGCGGATGAACGGGGCACCGCAGGTGCGGGCCATGGCGGTGAGCGTTCCGGGACTGGACCACGCCGCCAGGGCCAGGGTGCGCGGGCTGGTCAACCGCGCCGGGATCCC
>CAMCAC010000114.1 GCA_945872305.1 Candidatus Kuenenia stuttgartensis
CCCGGCGGCGTTTGCCGCCATGGCCCCCAGCCAGCGTTCCGCATCGGGTCCACCGACGGTGGCGGCGGCGCGGCCGCGGATCAGGTCCGCGGCCCGCCGGCCCGCATCGGTGGCTCCGCGGGCGCGGGCCTCGGCCAGGGCCGCCAGGGCGGTCTCGGGATCGTCGCCGGCCTGGGCGAGCTGGGCGAGCCCGAGCCAGGGCAGGGGATCACCCGGGGTCTGGGCCGCCCGCCCGCGCAGGCTGGCGATCAGGGCCTTGGCTTCGCCGAAGCCGCGCACCCGGCCGCCGTCGGTGATGACGAGCACGCCCTCGGCGCAGCCGGCGGATTGCTGGGTGAGCCCGAAGCCCGGCGACGGCGACGAGCCGTCGGTGGGGTCGAGGAGCAGCAGGCCATCCCGGCCGGCGAGCAGGAGCCGCCCGGCGCCCCACCACGCCGTCGCATCGCCGATGCCGCCGGTGGCGGTCCAGCGGGCGGTCAGGGATCCCAGGTCGAGGGCGGTGATCCGCCGCCCGGCGAGGATGAGCAGGCCATCGCGCAGGGCGACCGCGTTGCCGCCGGCGCCATCGCCGCGCCAGGTGCGCAGCCGTCCGTCGGTGCCGATGATGAGGACCAGGTCGCGGCCGTCCGCCGGGGTGATCGCGGCGGTGGCGCCCTCGACCTGGATCCCGCCGGGGCGGGAGGCCGGCGGACGCTCCCAGGGGTTCTCCCGGCCGCTGCCAGGATAGGCCCACACCCGGCGTGGGCGGCCTTCGCCGTCGCAGCGGACCAGGGATCCCTGGTTCGTGCACACCAGCCAGCCACCCCCCAGCCGGGCGAGCATCGGCGACCGGCGCGGATCCGCCTCGTCGAAGCCGCCGAAGCGGCCGCCGGCATCCCGGGCGACCAGCCGGCGGAAACGCTCGCCGCCATCGCGCAGGTCGAGCCCGATCAGGGTCGTGGTGGATCCCTCGTCCCCCATCCCCCCGACCGCGACCACCAGATGCCGGTCGTCCGCGGCGAGATTGCTGAACCCGGGCAGGAAGCCCTCGGTCTCGATCTCGGCCCGCCAGCGCTGGCGGCCATCGAGGTCCAGGCAGACCACGACCACCGTGGTGCCGACCAGGCCGGCGGCGGCGAAGCCCCCGGGAACCGCCGCCGGGCGTGCCTGGGGCATGCCCGGCGCGCTGTCGCCCAGCCCCGCCAGGGCGAGGCGCCGGCCGGTGAGCGGCTCGACCAGGGCGAGGCGCCGGCCATCCGCCACCGCGACCAGCCCCTGACCGGCGGCGACCGCCCAGCGCGGCGCCGTCGGCTGGTTGTCGCCGGGGATCCGCCGCCGGCGCACGGCGGGTGCTGGGGCGGTGCCCAGATCCGCCTCCCACAGGGGGTCCAGCCCGGCCAGGGTCGCCGGCGGCAGGTCGTCGCCGCCGGGCCCCACCGCCCGGGCCAGGGCCAATCGCGGACCGCGTATCGGATCCCGGTCGTCACCGGCGGCCAGGGCGCGGTCGAGGAAGGCGCCGATCTGGCCCCGGTCCCAGGCCCGGTCCGCAAGCCGGCGCGCGGCCGTCCGTCCGGCGGTGGTGCGTGGCCAGGCGTCCGCCACCCGGGCGAGATCCTCGGGACCCCGGGCGGCGGTCAGGGCGCGGGTGGCGGAGGCCTCCGCGGCGGCGATGAATGGCCCGTGCAACCCGGCGGCGGCGAAGCGGGCGGCGATCACCTCCGCCAGGGGCACCGCTCCCTCGCGGTCTGTGAGCAGCGCGTCCGGGTGGTCGCCGACCAGGACGATGCCGCGCTCGACCAGCTCCGCCGGATCACGGCCGCCCCGGCCGAGATCCTCGATGAGCTCCTGGGCCGCCTGGCGCACGGCGAATGGGGTCTCGACCCCGGCCTCGCCGGCGGCAAGGCCGGCGAGCCAGAGGAGGGTTGCGGCGATGCGCAGGGGGCGGGTGCGGCTCATTCGTTGAGGGGGCGCTCCGCCCGGGGATAGGAGCCGAGCACCTCGACGGAGCTGGCATGGCGGCCGAGCTCACCCAGGGAATCCTGGATCACCGTGTCGGACTGGTGGC
The DNA here is from genome assembly GCA_945872305.1 of Candidatus Kuenenia stuttgartensis. Classification (GTDB taxonomy): domain Bacteria; phylum Planctomycetota; class UBA11346; order UBA11346; family UBA11346; genus CAMCAC01. Next base: position 2,045 of record CAMCAC010000114.1, read on the forward strand.
CGAGGAGGTCGATGAAGAACAGGTATTCCCACGCCCGGCGCCGGCTTGGCCGGCTCTCAATGCGGCTCAGGTTGATGCCTGCCCGGTGGAACGGCAGCAGGCAGTCGTAGAGCGCCCCGGGCCGGTCCTGGACGCCGAACATGAGCGTGGTCTTGTCCTGGCCGCTCGGCTTCGCCGCCGCCGACGGATCGGCGATGACCACGAAGCGGGTCACGTTGTGGGGGTTGTCCTGGATGTCGCTGGCGAGCATGCGCAGGGCGAAGGCCTTGGCGGCGTCCTCGCCGCCCACCGCCGCCGCGTCGGGCTCCGCCGCGGCGCGCTCGGCGGCCTTGGTGGTGCTCACGCACTCCACCAGTTCCACGCCGGGCAGGTTCGCTGCCAGCCAGGAACGGCACTGGCCGAACACGGTGTGGCGGGAATAGACCCGTCGGATGCCCTCGCGCGGGCCGGTGGCCATCAGGTGGTGGCGGATGCGCAGGGTCAGCTCGGCGACGATCTTCAGCCGGGTGGCCAGGAACGCGTCGATGGTGTCGGTGATCGAGCCGTCGGTGGAATTCTCGATCGGCACCACCCCGTAGTCGGCGTGGCCCTTCTCGACCTCGGCGAACACCGTGGCGATGTCCTCGACGTGGGCGTACTCCACCGAGTCGCCGAACTTCAGGCGCGCGGCGAGGTGGGTGAACGCCCCCGGCTGGCCGAAGTGGCAGATGGTCAGCGGCCGCTCCAGGGCCCGGGACGCGGCCATGATCTCGCGCCACACCGCGCGCAGGCTCTTCTCCGGCAGGGGGCCGGCGTTGGCCTCGGCGATGCGTCGGAAGACCTCCTCTTCACGGTGCGGCGCGAACACCGGGGCACCGGCGGCGGCCTTGGCGTGGCCGATGGCCCGCGCAGCCTCGGCGCGCTCGTTGAGCAGGCGCACGATCTCGCGGTCGAGCTGGTCGATGCGGGCGCGGTGGACGGAGAGGTCGGCGTCGGCCATGGGCGGCAGTGTGCCGGCCGAGGCGGCGCCCGGAAGCGGTCGGCTGCGGATCAGCCGGCGCGCGGGGCCGGGGCCAGGTCGTCGAGGGCCGACTGGAGGGTCGGCGTGCAGCGCACGATGCGATCGAGTCCGACCATGCCGAGCACCTTCGCGATGTGCTCCGGCACCCGGAACAGGCGCAGGTTCACCCGGCCCGCATGGGCGGCCAGGGCGGCCATGCTCTGGGAATTGATGTATTGCAGGGGGGCGCAGTCGAGCACCACCCCGAACAGACCGTCCGGCAGGCCCTTCAGGGTCTGTTCCAGGATCATCGCCGATGCGCCCTCGAAACGCGGGGGCAGGGGGAGATGCGGAATCAGGTGCTGGCCGCTGCCCAGGACATAGGCATAGGGCCCGGCCACCGCGGCGCCCGGCTGACCCATCTGGGCCCGCTCCGGCATCAGGGCGATCGGCCGGCCCGGGTGGTTCAGCCGGGCGATGGCCTGGACGATGACGTAGGCGGTCGCGAGGGCCGCCCGTGGTTCCGTGGCCACCGCGTCGACCTGGACGGGATACATGATCCCGGCCTGGTCATCGGTGATCCGATAGGGAATGGTGACCGGGATGGTGTGCAGAGGCATGGATCACCGGACCGCAGGGATGGAGCGGGTGACGGGAATCGAACCCGCGTCTACGGCTTGGGAAGCCGCCGCTCTACCATTGAGCTACACCCGCGTGTCACAGCAGCCGGTTGAAGTGGTCGGAGCGACAGGATTTGAACCTGCGACCTCTGCGTCCCGAACGCAACGCTCTAGCCAAGCTGAGCTACGCTCCGATAACCGGCGGCTGCCGTGACGGGCAGGGTCCTACTACCGGCTGCGAGCGCTGTCAACCGCGGCGCCGCGCTGGGCCGGGGCGGGGATCTCACCCGGACGCACCGCACCCAGGCGGTCGCGGGCGAGCAGTTCCACGGCGTACGGATCGCGGGTGCGCATGCCGTCGCGCAGGGCGCGCACGGCCTGGGTCTCGCCGCGCAGCCGTTCGGCATCGGCGTGGTCGCGGTCGGCGGCCGCCTGGACCCGGGCGAGATCGCCGGCCCGGACGACCTCGTGCCGCCACACGGTGCCCGCCACCGCGCCACCGACCAGGAGGTGGGCGCCGAGGAGGAATCCCGCCACCGGGCTCATGCGCCGGCCTCCGCGGCGGCGGGCTCCGGCGGCCGGCGCAGCGCCGCCACCGCCGCCGACTGGCGGGCATGGATGTCCGCTGCGAGCCGGCGCGGAGCGATGGCAGCCTTGCGGTGGACCATCTTCGCGGTGGCGTCGGCCACCGACTTGTGGATGCCGACCGCGGTGGTGGCGAGCATCGCCGCGCCGACCGCCGCCGGGTGCGGAACCGTCACCGAGGCCACCGGCCGGTCACAGGCATCGGCGAGCAGCTGGACGCAGAACGGGGTCGCGGTGCCCGGGCCGACGGCGATCACCGTGGTCGCGCCGCTCTCGGCGATGGCGTCCCGGGCGAGCAGGGCCCCGGCCTCGAGGCAGGCCCGGGTCAGATGGCCGCGGTGGTGGCGGGCCTGGAGCCCGTGCATGGCCCCGAGCTGGGCGCCGCGCGGATCCCGCTCCGGCAGCCAGAGCAGGTCCTCGGCACCGGTGGCGACCTCGGCGGCGAACTCCGCAGCGAGGTCGATGAGTTCCCGGCCGTTGCGCCGGGCCTGGGCCAGTTCGACCGGAGCAAGCCGCTCCAGGGTCCAGGCCAGGGCGGCGCCGCCGTCCAGGCCCAGGCCGGAGCGCAAGGCGCCATCGAGGGCGTGGCACCCGGGCTGGAGCAGACCGGCCTTGCCCGGTTCCGCGGCCGGGGCGGCGATGGCGCCGCCGCCGCCCAATTCGACCACCAGGGTGCCCGGGGCGGCCCCGGCGGCGATCGCCACCGCCGCCGCATGGCCGGCGCCGACCACCACTGGCGTACCGGCCTGGAGACCGGTCTCCCGGGCGGCGGCCTCGGTCACCCGCCCGGCCAGGGCATCGCCGAGACTCACCGGCGGGAGCAGGGACGGATCGATCCCGGCCGCGGTGAGGACCTGCTTCGACCACGACCGGGTGCGCGGATTGAACAGCAGGGTCGCCGACGCGTCGCAGCCGTCGGTGGCGGCGGCGCCGGTCAGGCGCAGGCGCAACCAGTCCTTGGCGGACAGCATGGCCACCGCGTCGTGCCAGGCCCGCTTGGCGCCGCTGCGCACCGCGAGCACCTTGGTCAGGGGGCTGGCCAGGCCGGGCATGCGCCCGGTCAGGTTGGCAAGATTGCGGGCGCCGACCGCGCTGATCAGTTCATCGAGGGCGGGTGTGATGCGCGGATCCGCGGCAAAGGTCACCGGGCAGAGGGCCTTGCCCGCCTTGTCGGTGGGTACGAGCACCGTCGAGTCGCCGGAGACGCCGATGGCACGGATGCGCTCGGCGCCGATGCCGGCCCGGCGGAGCAGGTCCTTCACCCCGGTGCGGCAGGCCCGCCACCAGTCCGCGGGATCGGAATCCACCGGCTCGCCGTGGGCCCGGGTGAGCTCGGCGACCACGTTGCCGACCTGGTCGACGAGGACGAAGGCGAGGTGGGTCGGGGCCACGGACATGCCAAGGCAGAGGGCGGGTGCGGGTGCTGGCATGGTGATCGGACGCTTATGCCGGGGAAACCCCTCCAGGTCAAGACGCAAGAGCATTGCCCAGCCGCTTTGCCGGCGCACCTGGCACGCCATGCTCGCATCCCATGCATGCGACCCTGATCCCGCTGTTCGCCATCCTCGCGGGCGGCATGGCCGTCGCGGCTCCTGCGGCGGCGGCGGAGATCCTGCTCGACGACGGCCGGCGGATCGCCGGCGAGCTGGTGTCCGGCGGCCCGGACGAGGTGCGCATCCGCGTGCCTCTGGGCTCGGGACCGGCGGAACTGTCATTCCCCGCCGCCCGGGTGGTGCGCATCGACCCCGCCGCCGGCGGCGAGGCGGCCGGCAAGCTCGCCCTCCAGCGCGAGGTCGATGCCCTGCCGGCGGACACCGATGCGGACGGTTGGATGGCCGCCGCGGCCCGGGCCCGGGCCGCCGGCATGGGCGGTCTGGCCCGCCGCTGCGCCGAGGAGGCCCTGCGCCGGGACCGCCATCGGGAGGACGCCGCCCGCATCGCCGGGCTCGTCCGCCATCGCGGGATCTGGATGCGCCCCGCCGAGGTGGCCTCCGCCCGCGGCCAGGTGTGGCATGGCGGCCGCTGGGTGGATGTGCCGGAGCGGGATCGCCAGATCGAGCAGGCCCGCCGCCAGGCCGTGGCCCAGGCCGAGGCGGCCCGTGCCCTGGCCGAGCGCATGGCCGCCGCGGCGCCGTCCCCGGTCGCCTCGTCGGTGATGGTCATCGAGCGCACCGTCGCGGTACCGGTCTGGCCCGTCGCCCGGGCCTGCTGGTGGGATCGTCCGCCGGTCTGGCGGCCGCGGCCGGAGCCGGTTCCGGGAGGGGTGTCCGGCGCGGTCTGGGGCCGCCACGACCGGGGCGGCAGCGGGGTCACCTGGTCGGTCCGTTGGTAGTCCGGACCGGGCGCTCCGGGAGCGCCGCTTGACTTCCACGCCGGCGGCCATGCTCCCGCCCCTCGGAACACGCATGGCCACCAACACCTATATCTGGGGTCTCGGGCGTCGAAAGACCAGCACGGCGCGTGTGCGCCTCGCGCCCGGCACCGGCACCATCACCATCAATGATCGCCCGATCAGCGAGTACTTCCCGGTCGAGCGTCTGCGCAAGCAGGCCCTCATCCCGCTCGAGCTGAGCGAGACCGGCAGCCGCTTCGACATCCACGTCAATGTGGGCGGCGGCGGCATCACCGGCCAGGTCGGCGCCGTGATCCTCGGCATCAGCCGCGCCCTCATCAAGGCCGACCCCACGGTCGAGGCCAAGCTGCGCGGGCACCACCTGCTCAGCCGCGACGACCGCATGGTCGAGCGCAAGAAGTACGGCCTGCACAAGGCCCGCCGCGGCGGCCAGTTCAGCAAGCGCTGATCTCGGACCATCCGGCCGTGCCGATGCCGACCCCGGGGCGATGCCCCGGGGTCGTTGCATGTGTGCGCCTCTTCGAGAAACGGGTTTCGCCGAAGCGCAGCGTAGTGTGCATAAACGATCCTTGTCTTCCCAGTGCCTGGGAGATCCTGCCGGTCTCCTGAGGTCTGCAGGTCTGTCGTCCCCGGCGCCCTGATCCGTATCGTCTTCGCCGTCCTGGCCATCATCCCCGCCCTGGCGGTGGATGTGGTGACCACCGTTGCCGGCACCGGCTCTTCGGGCTCCGACGGCGATGGCGGGTCCGCCACGGCCGCCACGATCGGCTCCATCTATGGCATCACGAGTGTCGACGAAGGACTGGTCATCGCCGGCAACGCGTCCGGAGTGCCGCAGGTCCGCCTGATCCGCACCGACGGGACCATCGAGTCGTTCCCCAATGCGTTCGGGCTCGGTAGTGCCAACGGCATCGCCGGTGCTGGCAGCGACATCTACCTGGCGGACAGCAGCCAGCATGTGGTGTGGAAGATCGGGCCCGGCGGCATATCGGTCGCGGCGGGCATCCTCAATACCATCGACAGCGTCATCGATCCCAGCGATCCGACCGGCACCGGCCTGACCTTTCCCGAGGGGGTCGCCTTCCGTGCGCCGTACCTGTACGTGGCGGACACGGGCCGCCATCGCATCCTGCGCATCGACACGTCGGCGGTGCCGCAGACGGTGGAACTGTATGCCGGACAGTTCAATGCCGGGGGATTTGGCGGTGATGGCGTCCTCGCCACCTCGGCAACCTTCTCCGGACCGCGCGGCCTGTTCGTGGATGGGGACAACAACCTGTACGTCGCCGACAGCGGCAACCATGCCGCCCGCCGGGTGGACGGCAGCACCCACATCGTGACCACGGTCGCCGGCATCGGCGGCTCTGCCGGTGTTGGCGCGGAATTCGTTGCGGCTACCGCCGCCAAGCTGTCACTCCCCTCCTCCGTCGTCCTTGCCCAGGACGGGTCGGTGTACATCGCCGAAGAGGGGATCCACCGCATCCGCCGCGTATCCGGGGGCCAAGTCTGGACCCATGTCGGTGCAACCATCGCCGGCTTCGCCGGCGATGGACTGCCGCCAGCCACTTCCACCCGTCTCGACAGCCCGGCGATGATCCACATCGGTGCGAGCGGCGATCTCTACGTGGGTGATTCCGGCAACTTCCGTCTGCGCAGGACCGGCGACGGCTCGATCGCGGTCCTGGGTGCAGCCCCGGCCTTGGTCAGGCCCGGCGACACCGTGACCATTTCCGGTCTCGGATTTGTCGCCGGGACCACGGTCTCCATCGGCGGGATCGCTGCCACCGGCGTGGTGGTGGTGGATGCCACCGCCATCCAGTGCGTGGTACCCGGCGCCGGGGCCGGGCATCTGGATGTGTCGGTCACCGCCCCCGGCGGCACCTTCGGCCCGGTGACCCGGACCCTGCCAGGGGCGCTCCGCGTCGCCGGTCTGATCACCTGGACCGGCGACCAGGAGACCTCCGAGTGGGCCGATCCGGGCAACTGGTCCCCAGCCGTCGTTCCGGGGGAATGGGATGATGTGCTGGTCCCCATTGTGACCATGTCCTATCCGGCACTGACCAGCTCAGCGACCATCGCCAGTCTGCGGGTCCAGTATGCCGCTTCGTTCTCCGTTTCCGGCCTCGGTGGCCAGCCTGGCATTCTCACGGTGTCCGGCACCGCATCCGTCTACGGCGAGCTCAGCATCCACGGCGCCACGGCCGGGGTCCCGGCACGACTTGCCGTGCTCGGATCGCAGCTCCTGGTGGATGACTATTTTGCACGGGTGATGGTGTTTGATGACGGCCTGCTGGAACTGGGGGCCGGCACGGAGCTTCGCCTCCAGCAGGGCGAGGTCTCCTCAGGCTCCACCGCATCCGGCCGCGGGCGGATCTCCGGCGGATCGATCCTGCTCGTCTCCGTCGACTTCAGCTCGCCGAACCTGGACCTGGATGGGTCCGGCATGAATGGTCAATGGCTCGACATCGAGTCCCCGATCCAGGCACTGGCCGGCACCATCTCCGGCAGCGGGGCGATCCAGGCCCTGTCCACCGTGGGGGCGACGGAACAGGTCGCGATCAAGCCGGAGTCGTATATCGTGTCCGCCGGGGTGATCCGTCTGCGCGGGAACGTATCCTTTGATCATCGCACGATGATCACCACCACGTTCCTCAACTCGATCAGCGGCATGAACCGGCTCGTGGTGGAGAGTGGCGGCAGCCTGGCTCTCAATGGTGTCAGATTGACCATCACGCCATCCGGGCAGCCCCTGGGCGGCGCCATCTACGATCTGATCACGGTCGAATCCGGCGGCGTGCGGACCGGGGTCATGGGGCCCGGACTGGATGAGGGCATCCCTCGCGTCGTCTCCACGGAACCGGACGGCATTGCCATCCTGACCTACGCCGGCCCCAACGGCTCGGTCCAATTCACCGGCCAATCGTCAAGCGTCACCCTGCAATTCAATGCCGTGGAGGCGCCCTGGTCGGATGTTGGCAACTGGCTTGAAGGGGGAGAGTCGGCGTCAGCGATCCCAGGCCCGGCAGATAGCGTGAACGTCGGATTGTACGCAGGCGGTCCGGCGATCCTGCCGG
>CAMCAC010000115.1 GCA_945872305.1 Candidatus Kuenenia stuttgartensis
ATCCCGATGGAGCGGGATGCGCTCCCCGATGGCGTGTGTCCAGTCCGGGATCGCCAACCGATCAGGGGCGGCGCACGATGGCCGCCACCGTGGCGGCGTCGGCGGGTCCACCCACCACCAGGATGGCTTCGCTGGGGGTGCCGCTGCCATTCAGCAGACGGCGGCCCTCGGGTCCCACGGCGATCCACGGTGACGGCACGAGGCCGGCCATGGCCTGACAAACCAGCGCGAGGCGGGAGTCGTCCCCGGCGACGGTGGCGACCACGAAGCGGGGCGGGGGGTCCTGTTCGCAGCGGCGGATGAGGGCCGCCAGGTCGGGCACCGACTCCGCTGTGATCCCCGTCGCGGCCAGGGCCGGGATCCAGCCGCCGTCACCGAGCACCACCACGGTGTGGTCCTCGGCCCCGGCGCCGGTCGTCGCGAGCAGGAGCGCCAGGGTCGGAAGCAGGGAGCGCAGGAACGGGAGCATACGCGGTAGGATCCCGGACCCGGCTGGCGTCGCCACCGTCAAAACGGCGGCTCTTCGCCATCCGCGATGGCCGCCGCCGCGGGCCGGCTGCGGGGGGCGCTGGCGCCGGCCCGGGGGCTGGCGGCGGCCCGGGCGGCCCGGGGCGGCGCTGCGGCGGGTTCGCCCTCGTCATCGCCCTCGGCCTCGCCGTCCTGGGGCTTGCTGTCCAGGAACTGCACGGTGTTGGCGATGACCTTCACTTTGCTGCGGCTCTGGCCCTGGGGATCCTGCCACTGGTCGAGCTTGAGCCGGCCTTCCAGGTAGCAGGCGGAGCCCTTGTGCAGGTATTGCGCGACGAGCTGGGCGGTGCGGCCCCAGGCCTCGCAATCGAGGAAGGTGACCTCCTCCTTGGGCTCGCCGGTGGTCTTGTCCTTCCACCGGCGGTTGATGGCGATGCCGAAGGCGGCCACCGACTGCTCACTGCCGGGGATCTGGCGGAGTTCCGGGTCCCGGGTCAGGCGCCCGGCGAGGGTGACATGGTTGAGGGACAGGGCCATGGCGGCCTCCTGTGGATATGGGTCTTGATAGACCTATACCAAAACAGACCCATCCGTCAAGCGGCAGCGTCATCTTGGAGGTGCCAGCACGGAGCCCGGTGGACTATGCCTGGTCGCGCGGCTTGTCGGCATCGCTCATGGCGTTACCTCATGTCAGGGGGATCGCCCATGGGCTCGGGGATCATGGGATGGATCGGGCGGATCAGCGTGATCGTCGTCGGTGCGATCGCTGTCCTTGCGGGTGAGGATACACCCCTTCCGGAAGGATGGCCTCGCTCCACGGGACCGGGAACGGTTCGGCTCGCAGGTACCGACCTTGCCTCGGATCTGGTCCAAGCCCTGGATGACCGACTTCGTCGGCATCAACCGGATCTGAGGACCGTTGCCGATCTGCACGGAGCGTCCCGGGGGATCTCTGCCCTGTCCGCCGGCACCGTCGATGCGGTGCTGTTGCTCCGGCGGCCCACCGACCGGGAGATCGCCGACCTCACTCGGGCCTGGGACGGGGTTGCGCCTGTAGTCCAGCCGGCGGCACGCCTGGCCCTCGAGATCCGCGTCCATCCGACCAACCCGGTGGCCCGGCGGGGTCTGACGGTGGCCGAACTGGACGCGATCTTTGGCGGAGAACGCCGGCGCGGGAGCCCGACGGCAGTGACCACCTGGGGGCAGGTGGGTGGCACTGATGGCTGGGCTACCCGTCCGGTAGCTGCCTACTGCTCCCACTCCGCCTCTCATCTGAGTGGACAGATCCGGATACGGGTGCTGGAGGAAGGGCCCCTGGCCGTCACCGTCCGCGAGCAGCCCAGCGGACCTGTCTTGATGCGGGTCGCGGAGGATCCATCCGGCATCGCCATCGTCTGGCAGCGGGGCGCAGCCGAGGGCGGCACCCTGCGCGTGCCGGTGGTCGATCAGGCCCACGGCGCGCCGATGGACCCCGATCCCCTGGCCGGCACCCTGTGGGTAGTTCTCCGTCCCTCGGAGCTGGGAGCACCACCCGCCGCCCTGCGCGCCTGGCTCGACCTGCTGTGGAGCCGACCGGGCCAGGAACTCGTGACGCTGGTGCAGGCCCTGCCCCTGGACGGACCCTCTGCCCGGGCGGCCCGGTGGGCGAGCCGCGTCGACATGATCGGACAGGTGGATCCGACGCTCCCACGCTACGCCCCTGGACCGGAGCTCCCCGGGCAACTGCGGAGCATGGGGAGCGACACCCTCAACAATCTGATGACGGTGTGGGCCGAAGCGTTCGACCGCCACCACCCGGGGGCCCGGGTCGAGGTGGAGGGGAAAGGCGGTGGTACCGCCTTCGGAGCCATGGTGGGCGACCATCGTCACTTCGGTCCGGCCGCCAGACCGTTCAGCGAGGAGCAGATTGAACAGATCCGGAGCCGCCACGGATCGTCGCCCCGGGCGCTGCGGGTGGCCCAGGACCTGATGGCCGTGATCGTGCATCCGGACAATCCCATCGCTCCTGCGGGCATGACCCTGGCCCAGCTGGACGCCGCTTTCGGCGCCGAGGGGCGTCGGGGTGCCGGTGTAGCCGTCACCTGGGGCGATCTCGGCCTGTCGGGAACCTGGGCAGCAAGCCCCATCCGCCGGGTGGGGCGCAACTCGGCGTCGGGAACCTATGGCTGGTTCCTGGAATCGGTCCTCCAGCGGGGATCGTTCCACCGAGACCTGTCCGAACGACCTGGTTCCACGGCAGTGGTCAGAAGCGTGGCGGAGGATCCGATGGCCATCGGTTTTTGCGGCATCGGCTACGCCATGGATCCTGCGGTCCGCATCGTGCCCCTGGCTGCGGCGACCGGTCGACCCTTCGTGGTGCCCGACCCGGCTATGCCCGATCCAATGGTCTATCCCTTGCACCGGTATCTGCTCCTCCATGTCCATCCCAAGCCCGACCCGGCCGCCTGGCCGGCCATGGCAGCGTTCCTCCGCCTCATCGCCAGCCGGGAGGGTCAACTCGCGGTGCTGCAGGACGGATACATGCCCATGCCGTGGGCGATCCTGCGCGAGGACCTGGCGGCCCTGGGCGTGACGCCCTGAGCATCCACGAACCCTCTGACGACCGGAACCACCGCCTCGCAGTGCGTGCCCGGAGGAGATCGCCGGCCGTGGTCGCTGTGCGAGATCGTTTCCGGTAGGAGCCCTGGCCGGTGCGTTGAGGTCAGATCCTTCCCAGCATCGTCCGCAGGGCGTCTTCCAGATCCCCATGCCGCCAGGGATGGTCCAGGGCCTGGAGCCGGTGCGGTTCTGCCCGCACGCTGGCGAGCACGGCCTCATCGGCCATGGCGCCGAACATCAGACGCAGGGCTGCCGCCGGCACCGGCAGGAACGCGGGGCGACGGAGCACCCGGGCCAGGGTGGCGGTGAAGTCCCGGTTGGTCACCGGCTTCGGCCCGCAGGCGTTGATGACGCCCGTCACCGTGGGATCGACCACCGCCCGGTGCAGGATGTCCACCAGATCGTCGAGGGCGATCCACGGCATGTACGCCCGGCCGTCGCCGAGGGGCCCGGCGACGCCGGCGCGGAACGCCGGCAGCATCTTGGCCAGGGCGCCGCCCCGGGGGTCGAGGACGATGCCGATCCGGGCGTGGACGGTGCGGCAGCCGGCGGCCCGGGCGGGTTCCGCCGCGGATTCCCAGGCGGCCACGACCTCGGCCAGGAAGCCACCGCCCTGGGGCGTGGTTTCATCGATGACCGTCTCGCCACGGTCCCCGGCGAAGGAGATCCCGGAAGCGCAGATGAAGGGGCGCGGCGGGCCCGACAAGGCGGCGAGGGTGCGGGCGAGGAGACCGGTGCCCTCGACCCGGCTGGCGCGGATGCGTTCCCGGGCGGCGGGGGTCCAGCGCTGGGCCACCGGCTCGCCGGCGAGGTGGACCACCGCATCGCAGGTGGCGAGGGCGTGGGCGTCGATGGTACGGCGGCCGTCCCAGGCGATGCCGGGCTCCGGGCCCGGTCGCCGCTGGAGCGGCAGCACCGTGTGGCCGGCGCTGCGCAGCACGGCGCACAGGTCGCTGCCGACCAGCCCGCCGGCGCCGCTCACCGCGATGCGCAGGGGCCGGTGCGCGAAACGTGCGAGCCGGTCCAGGTCCTCGGTCATGCGCCGCCGCCGCCAGGCGAACATCCGGGACAGATCCCGGCGCACGGCGCCATCCATCGCCAGGCCGAGGGGAAACACGGCCCGCCAGCGCACGGTGTCGGTGAGGAGGCATCCAGTCGGATCCGCGGCGACCTCGTGCCGGTGGACCCAGGACGCGAACGGTCCTTGGCGCTGGGTGTCGGTGAAGGCCATCGGTCCGACCAGGGCGTGCTCCGCGGTCCAGCGGAAGCGGAACGGGCCTGCCGGGATGCCCAGTTCCGCGATGCTGCCGTCCGCCACCGGCTCGGCGCGGTGGATGGCGGTGGCGCTCCACGGCGGGACGAGCCGGGGCAGGGCGCCGGGGCCGGTGAGCCAGCGCCACAGGCGCTCCGGCGGGACCGGTAGGACTGTGGTGTGGATCAGTTCAGGCATCATGGGATTCCAGGAGGGAGGTCTGCGTCGCGCCGTGTTCAGCGCCCCCGCCCCAACGGGCGAGGTAGCCCTTGCAGCGAAGCTTCTTCAGGGTGCTGCCCGAGGTCATGTAGCGGATCGAGCCGAAGATCGGCCGCACCGGCGCCCACGGCCGGTCGAAGCGGCCGAGGACCCACATGATGCCGGTGTAGGAGTTGGGATTGCTCCCGTCGATGGCCCAGCGGTTGTTCAATTCCTCCATCACCAGCAAGGCTTCGCGCGGGTCCCGGGTCCACTCCAGGATCTTCTTCCCCCACAGCATGCGCAGGTAGTTGTGCATGAGCCCGGTCTCGCGCAGTTGGCGCTGGGCGGCGTTCCACAGGGGATCGTGGGTGGCGCCGGCGGAGAAGGCATCCAGGGAGTAGGTGGTCGCCCGGGGATCGGCGGCGTGCTCGTCGAGGGTCTTCCGCGCCCAGGCCGGGAGCGAGTCCCAGGTCGCGTAGTCGGGACGGTAGTGGCAGAAGCCGTAGCCGAGTTCCCGCCAGGTGATCAGTTCGTCGAGGAAGGACTCGGCGCTCGCGCCGACGCCCCACCAGCCCTCCTTGCCGCCGGAGGTCGAGGCGGAGAGCTTGCCCAGGTCCCAGCCTTCACGGTCGAGGACGGTCCAGGCGATCTCGTGGGCCGAGAGGTGGCCCCAGTGCAGCCAGGGCGACAGGCCGCTGCTCGCGTCGCTGTCTGGATGGCTGCGTTCCTCGCCGTAGGCCGGGAGGCGCCGGGGCAGGAACGCCGCCAGGGCCGCGGCGGCGGCCCGGTCGCCGCCGCGCATGGCCGCCGGTCCCACCGCGTGGTCGATGGGCAGTGCCGCCAGTCCGCCCGGGGCGAGCAGGCGGTCGATGTCCGCCATCGGCCAGCGGGCGGTGATGTGGGGATCCACCGCCGCCGGCGGCGTCTTCGCCAGCCCCGCCAGGGGATCCGCCTTGGGCCGCCCGCGCAGGAATTCCGGCAGCCGCTTCTGCAGGAACCGGCGGAAGTCGTAGGCCCGGTCGAAGGCCTTCTCCGCCGCCCGGATCGGCAGCACGCCGTTGCCGTCGACCAGCTCCGCGTGGACCGGCAGGCGGGCCGCGGCGGCGGTCATCTTGGGCACGAACACGCAGGGGAATGCGTCGCCGACCACCACGCAGGACTGTTCCGCCAGGGCGGCGAGCAGGCCCTTGCCGGCGCCGTCCGCGGGTTCGATGTAGGGGTAGTAGGCGACCCCGGCGGCGGCGCAGCGGTCCCGGTGGTCCGCCATGCCCTCGATGATGAAGCGGTGGAAGCGGTCCGTGGCCCAGCGGTGGCCGCAGCGCAGGGGCTCGAAGACGAGCAGCGGCCGGCCGAGATGCCGGCACCACGCCAACGCCTGTTCCAGGGCCGGATTCCAGCCGAGCCGGCGGGCGCTGGTCATCCAGTACAGGACATGGGCCCCGTCGCTGCGAACCGGCGCCTGGTTCAGGGCCTGGACCCGGAGCGGGTGGAGGGGGCTGCGCATGGGGCAGACGGTGGCAGCGCCGCCGGCGATGCCCGGCCTTAGCCCGGGGAGGCTCGACGGAACCAGCCGAGCAGGCGGGCGAGGAATCCGCGGCGGGGGGGCGCCGGCATCCGGTCGGGATCCGCCAGCACCTGGTCCAGGGCCGCGGCGAAGGCGTTGGCATCCGCCGGCCGCTTGGCGGGATCCTTCTCCAGGCAGCGGGCCAGGAGTTCGTCGAGGGCCGCCGGCAGGTCCGGCTTGAGGGTGCGCACCCGGGGCGCCGGTTCGCGCATCACCTTCTGCATCACCATGAGCGAGCCGCCGCCGTGGAAGGGGGGCTGGCCGGCCACGGCGTGGAACAACGACGCGGCGAGGCTGTAGACATCCGCCTGGGTGCCGACGGTCTTGGCATCGCGAACCTGCTCCGGCGGCATATAGGCCGGCGAGCCGAGGGCGACCCCGGCCATGGTCAGGCCCGCGGTCGGTTCCGCCTCGCCGGTCTCGCGCTCGTCGGGGACCTTGGCGAAACCCAGGTCGATGATGCGCACTCCGCCGTCGGCCTGGACGAGCAGGTTGCCCGGCTTGATGTCCCGGTGGACGATGCCCTGGCGGGCGAGTTCGCCGATGCCGTCCGCGGCCTTGCGCACCACCGCCACCGCATCACGCCAGGGCAGGGGCGCCTGGGCGATGCGGTCTTCGAGGGCCGCGCCCTCGACGAGGTCCATGGCCATCCAGCGCACGCCGCGATCCACGCCGGTACCGTGCACCGCCACCAGCGCGGGATGGCGGACCCGCTGGCCAAGCGTCGCCTCACGCTCGAAGCGACGCACCGTCTCGCGGTCGCGGGCGGCTTCGCCCACCAGCATTTTCAGTGCGACCTGGCGCCCATCGGGGGCGCTGGCCCCGTACACCGCGGCCATGGCGCCGCGCCCGAGCCTTCGGTTCAGGCGATAGCCGGCCACGGTCTTCCCGGCGAGGGGGTCGCTGCTCATGCAGAATGCTACCCCACGAGCGACCATTCGGGGAGGGGGCGATTTCCAATAAATCGTTCAAAACATCCAGAATACGCCCCAGCAAGCAGTTGCAGCGACAGAAACCGGCACTTGACACCAGCGTGTCTGTCAGGTATTCCATACGAAGGAAACGCGCAAAACGGTACCGGTACCCTTGCTCCGGCCCGCTGATCAGCGGTCTCTTCCCGTCTCACGACGATCTCTTCATTCCGAGTCATCACATCCAGCTCAGGAGTCTACCATGTCGAACGACGGCTACGTCTCCATCAAGGAAGCCGCCGAACTGTGCGGCCTCACTCCCAGCGTCCTCCGGGTCTGGGAATTCCGCTATGGCTGGCCCTCGCCCAAGCGGCGCAGCAATGGCTATCGGGCGTTCACCCGGGCCCAGCTCGATGAACTGCGCCGGGTGTCCAACCTGATCAAGAACGGGATGTCGATCGGCACCATCATCATCGATGGGTTCCCCCGCTGGCCGTCCCAGCTCACCGAGGCGACCAAGCGGTTCCCCTCCCTGACCGCGGCCAGGGCACTGCCGGTGGCCGCCGGGGCGGACCTCAAGAACCGCGCCCTGACCGCCCTGGAGCAGGGTGTTCCGGGCAAGGCCCTGGCCATCTGTCAGAGCGCGTGCATGGACCTGCGGCCCAAGGACGAGGTCGCCGCGGCGATCCTCCCCTGCGCCCTCGCCATCGCCGAACTCGATGCGGAGAAGCGTCAGATCCCGGGCATCGACGACCTGCGGACCTTCCTGACCATCCGCGCCAAGCAGCTCGTCCACCGCTGCGCCAAGCCGGGTCAGATCGAGGTCGAGTCCCAGGACGACGACCTCCTCGCCGCGGTCACCGCGGTGAAGGTGGCCGTCTCCGGCGGCCAAGGCCGGTACATCGCCGGCCGGGGTGCCGAACGGGTGGGGTCGACCAGGGTCACCTGGTTCGGCGACAGCGGCACGGTGGCGGTCGGCGCCATCGCCAACTGATAGGGGGGCCGGCACCGGGCTCGGACCGGTGCCGGCGGACATCAACCGAAGAAACGGATGCTCAGCGGGTAGCGCCAGGTGACCCCGGCGTTGGCCCGCACGGCTCCGATGATCGTGAAGACGATGGAGCAGATCACGATCGCCAGCAGCAACGGGATGCCGATCAGGACGAAGCACAGCGGGATGCTGATCAGCAGATAGATGAGGCTGGACAGCATCCAGTTGAAGAGGATGCGTCCGTGCGTGTCGACCTCGGGCCGGCCATCCTTGCAGGTGGCCCACATGACGATCGGCATCACGACGCCCCCGAGCGGCACCACGAATGACGCGAACTGCGACAGATGCATGAGCATCAGGAACGACCGCGTCTCCATGCCCCAGGGCTGGTCGAGAGTCGCCCGGACAGCGCTGCCCGGACCCGGTCCACTCAACAGCCGTGCCTTTTCAGCGAGGAATTCCTCTTCGGTGAGGGTGCCCGCGCGCCGCAGGTCATCGAGTTTCGCGAGTTCTTCGTAACGGCCCATGGGTTCGCTCCTGGTGGGGGAAGCCTAGATCGATCGCCGGCCATCGCCAGGGCGGTTTCCGTCGACGGCTGGCCTACCCCGCGAAGGGCCCGGCGCCGCGCACGGTGGTGACCAGTTCGCCGTGGCCGTCCACGTCTTCCATCTTCACCGAGATCTTGGTCGAGACGCCGCGCTCGTTCTGGGTGATGCCGTAGATGGCGTCGGCCCGCTGCATGGTGCGCTTCTTGTGGGTGATGACGATGAACTGGCTGCCCTTGTGGCTGCCGTCGGCGGTGGTTCCGTCGGCGTGGCCGCGCACGAACTCGCGGACCACGGAATTGTAGACGTCCACGTTCGCCTCGTCGAGGGGGGCGTCGACCTCGTCGAGGATGCAGAACGGCGACGGCCGGGTCTGGTACACGGCGAAGAGCAGGGCGATGGCGGTCAGGGCCTTCTCGCCGCCGGAGAGCTGGGTGATGATCTTCGGGTTCTTGCCCGGGGGCTGGGCGACGATCTCCAGACCGGCCTCCAGCACATCGACCTCGCGGCGGACCTCCCGGGGCGGCTCCTCGGGATTCTTCTGCTCGATGACCGTCTCCCAGCGCTCCAGCTTGAGGTCCGCGGAGCCGCCGCCGAACAGCTTGCGGAACAGGGTCTGGAAGTTGGTGCGGACCTGGCGGTAGGTGTCGTCGAACAGCCGGCGGCAGGTGTTGTCGATGCCCTCGATGACCTCGCCGAGCTTGTCCCGGGCGGACACCAGATCGTCGTGCCCCTTGGCCAGGAACTGCTCCCGGGCCTGGGCCTCCTCGAGTTCGTCGAGGGCCGCCAGGTTCACCGGACCCAGGTCCGCCAGCTCTTTTTCCAGCTTGGCGAGGCGCTGCCGCGCCCCGGACCACTCGCGGTCGTCGGGCCGCTGCCAGTTGCCCGCCACTTCGGCGACATCCGCCTGGAAGTCCGCCAGGGTCCGCTCGCGCAGGGCCTCCTGGCGGGCTTCGATCTCCGCCTGCTTCACCTGGAGGTTGGATTTCTCCTGCTCCGCGTGGCGCAGCTTGGTGGCGGTGGCCTTGCCGTCCTGACGCAGCTCCTCGAGGGC